>JBBPZE010000019.1:0-4660 GCA_038199185.1 Solirubrobacterales bacterium | reverse complement strand
GGGGTCGTCAGCGCGCTGCACACGGTCAGCGCCGAGATGCTGCGCGACCTCGACCACGGGCTCGACGAGGACACCATCGTCTGCGGCAGGAAGGCCGACAAGGCTCCCGTGATGGAGCTGATCGCCAGGATCGCCGGGTTGCGCCCGGTCGACGGCGGCCCGCTGGAGAACTCGCGCACGACCGAGTCGCTCACCGCTCTGCTCATCGGGATGAACGCCCGCTACAGGGCGCACGCAGGGGTCCGTATCACCGGGTTGCCGCCCCTATGAGCGTCGTCGTCCTGGCCGGCGGCTCGGGGGGAGCCAAGCTCGCCCGAGGGATGCTCGACGTCGCCGACGAGCTGATCGTCGTCGCCAACACGGGGGACGACCTCGAGGTCTACGGCGCCTACGTCTCCCCCGATCCCGACCTCATCAGCTTCTCGCTGCTCGATCGCATCGACCCCCGCGGGTGGGGCCTGGCCGGTGACACGTTCGAGACGATGGCGGGTCTGAAGGAGATCGGCGCCGAGGCGTGGTTCTCCCTGGGCGACCGCGACCTGGCGTACTCGATCGAGCGCAAGCGCCGGCTCGACGCCGGGGACCGCCTGACCGAGGCGCAGGCCGCCATCGGCGCGGGACTCGGCCTGCGCGTCCCGGTGCTCCCCATGTGCGACGAGCCCGTCCGGACACGGGTGCGGACGGGTGATGGCTGGCACGACTTCCAGGCGTTCATGATCGAGCTGGGTGGCGGTTCGGTCGACTTCGACGCGGTGGATGGCGTCGAGCTGGTCGGCATCGAGGCATCGCGCATGACGCCCGAGGTCGCGGCGGCGATCGCCGGCGCCGAGGCGATCGTCATCGGGCCGTCGAACCCTGTCATCAGCATCGGGCCGATCCTGCGGGTCGGCGGGCTCCGTGCCGCCTTGAAGGCGAGCACCGCGCCGGTCGTCGCAGTCAGCCCGATCGTCGCGGGCGCCAGCGTCAAGGGCCCGACGATGGGCTTCATGCGCTGGGCGGGCGTGGAGCCGACGGGCGCGGGCGTGGCGCGGCTCTACGGCGACCTCATAGACGGGTTGGTCTCCGACGTGCGGGTCGATGCGCTGCCCACGCTGGAGACCGACACGCTGATGGGTGATCCCGAGGCGCGGCGGCGTCTGGCGAGCGAGACGCTCGGGTTCGCGCGGGCCCTGCGGTGAGGACCTTCGCCGTCCTGCCCATCAAATCGTTCGCCGCCGCCAAGACACGCCTGGCCGCCGATCTCGGCGTGCCGCAGCCCGAGCTGGCCTCGGAGATGGCCGCCGGGGTCCTGCGCGCGCTGTGTGAGGCGCGCGGGCTCGAGGGCGTCATCGTCGTGACCCGGGAGCGATCGGTGATGGACCTCGCCGACGAGCTGGGCGCGGAGATCGTCGAGGAGGAGGATCTGCGGGGCCACAGCGCCGCGGCGTTGCTCGGCATGCGCAGGGCGCTCGAGCAGGAGGCCGACCGCGTGCTGCTCGCCGCGGGTGACTGCCCGCTGCTCGGGGCGCAGGACGTCGACGCGCTGCTCTCCCGGCACGACGGGCCGGGAGTCGTGATCCTCACGGACCGCCACGGCACGGGGACCAACGGCCTGCTGCTCACGCCCGCGGATGCGATCGCCCCGTCCTTCGGGATGGGCAGCCGGGAGCGCCACGCCGAGATCGCCCATCATGCGGGAGTGGCCTGGACGGTCGAATCCGTCCCGGCGTTCGCGATGGACGTGGACACGGCGGAGGACCTGGCCGCGGTGCGCGCGGCGTCCGCGTGATCTCGGCCGAGGCCGTCACGGGGCTCCCGGAGGTGGTCGAGGGCACCGACCTCGCGGCGCTGGTCGCCAGGCAAGTCGCCGCGGGCGACGTGGTCGTCCTCGCCCACAAGGTCGTCTCGAAGTCCGAGGGGCGGATCGCGTGGCTCTCCGACGTCGACATCACGGGCCGCGCGCTCGCGCTGGCCAACGAGCACGGCAAGGACCCGCGGCACGTCCAGGTGATCCTCGGCGAGACGGCGGCGGTCGTGGCGGCGCGACCGGGCGTGCTGATCTGCCGGACCCACCATGGATTCGTCTGCGCGAACGCGGGCGTCGACACCTCCAACGCCCCGGAGGGCGCCCTGGTCCTGTTGCCCCGCGACCCCGACGCCAGCGCACGCAGGCTGCGCGCCGGGCTGCCGGCCGGCTGCGCGGTCGTGATCGCCGACTCCTTCGGTCGGGCGTGGCGCCTGGGCCAGACCGATATCGCGATCGGCGCGGCGGGCCTGACGCCGCTCGACGACTGGCGCGGACGACGCGACCGCAACGGCCTCGAGCTACAGGCGACGCTGATCGCTGTCGCCGATCAGGCCGCGGCGGCAGCCGATCTCGCGCGCGGCGGCAAGGACTCGGGCGAACCGGTCGTCGTCGTTCGCGGGCTCGAGCGCTTCATCACCGTGCAGGACGGCCCCGGGGCGGCCGCGCTCCTCCGAGCGCGCTCGGAGGACCTCTTCGCCTGACCGCCTCGGTCACTCCTTCGGCCTGCGAAAGAACTTGAACCAGAGGATCGGCAGGGAGATCCATCCCAGTGCGAGGATCACCATGGAGAACGCCTGGAGCATCAGCCGACCTTCTCGATACGCAGGCGGCGCTCGCCCCGGGGGGTGTTGAACACCGCGGTGCTGCCGAGCTTCTTGCCCAGCAGCGCCTGCGCCACCGGCGACTCGGCCGAGAGCTTGCCGGCCGCCATGTCGGCCTCCGTGGGACCGACGATCGTGTAGGTGGCCTCGCGGCCTCCGTCCTCGTCGACCACCGTCACGGTCGCGCCGAAGGCCACCTCATCGGTCTTGCCCGCCGGCGCCTCGACGACGTGCGCGATGCGGAGCCGCTCGTTGAGCCGCTTGATGCGCGTCTCCAGGTGCGCCTGGTCCTCCTTGGCGATGTGGTACTCGGCGTTCTCCTTGAGGTCGCCGAGCTCACGCGCCGCCAGGATCCGCGCGGCCATCTCGCGCCGGCCCACCGACTCGAGCTCGGCGAGCTCGGCCTTCAGCGCCTCGAGACCCTCCGGAGTGATCGCTCCTTCGGCGTCGGTCATGCCACCGCCGCCACCGGCAGGGGATGGGCTTCGCGGATGTCGTAGAGCGTGGTGCGCTCGGCCGCCGGGCGCCCGGCCTCGTGCGCCGCGGCGATGAGCTGCGGCGGATCGAGTCGCACGCCGTGGTAGCTGCCGGCCAGCCGGCTGATGTTCTCCTCCATGAGGGTCCCTCCCAGATCGTTGACGCCCCAGCGCAGAGACTCGGTCGCGGTGTTCACGCCCATCTTGACCCACGAGGCTTGGAGATTGCGAATGGTCCTGCCCAGGGACAGGCGAAACACCGCCGTGTGCTTGAGGTTCTCCTCCCGCGAGATCTCCTCCACACCATGCGTGCGGCCGAGCAGCGTGTGGAACGGGATGAAGGAGAGCGGCACGAACTCGGTGATCCCACCCGTGCGCTCCTGGAGCGCCCGGATCACCCGCATGTGCTCCGCGAGCTCCCAGGGCTCCTCGATGTGACCGAACATCACCGTGGAGGTCGAGCGCAGGCCGGCGGCGTGGCTGGCCTCGATGATCTCGACCCAGCGGGCCACCGGCAGCTTGTTGGGCGAGATCCGCGCGCGCACGCCGTCGTGGAGGACCTCGGCGGCCGTGCCCGGCGTGGACCCCAGGCCGGCGTCGCGCAGGCGGGAGAACAGCTCGGCCGGAGCCAGGCCCGAGACGTCGCACATGTGCGAGATCTCCATGGGCGAGTAGGCGTGCAGATGCAGCTCGGCACCCTGTTCCTCGGCGGCCTCCCGAAGCACGCGCAACCAGTGGAGGTAGTCCTCGAGGCCCCAGTCGGGATGGATGCCCGACTGCATGCAGATCTCGGTGGCTCCGTACTCGACGGCCTCGCCGACCCGGCGCCTCAGCTCGGCCTCGTCGAGATCGTAGGCGTCGGGAGAGCGCTTGCCCTGGCCGAAGCCGCAGAAGGCGCAGCCCACCGTGCACACGTTCGAGACGTTGATGTTGCGGTTGACGACGAACGTCACGACGTCCCCGGCGAGGTCGGCGCGCAGCTCGTCGGCCGCCACGCGCAGCGCCTCGATCGCCGCGGGGCGCGTCTCGGCGAACATCGCCGTGAGCTCCTCGGCGCTCAGCCGGCGACCGTCGCGCGCGCGCTCGATCGCCGGCCCCACGAGGTCTGAGTTGATCGCGAACGGCGGGTCCTGGCGGCCCGAGCCCCTGCGCGGGATGAAGGACCAGAACGAGGCCTTGACGACGTCGAGCACGCCCGGGGCCAGCCACTCCGGGTCGAGGTACTGCGGATACGCACACAACCGCTCGGTCAGCGCGTAGCCGTCGACGGCCAGGCGCTTGCGAGCCTGGTGGGGCGAGGGAAAGGGATGCTCGGGTGAGATGTGGTCGCCGTTGGCGGACAGGCCACCGAGGTCGGTTGCCCCGGCCGCTACCAGCTCGGGCCACCACTCGGCCAGGTTCGGCGGGACCTGGATGCCGACGCCGGGCATCGACTGCCGCGCCTGCGAGATGAGGCGCTTCATGTCGCCGATCGAGACGGGCGTGGACCATGTCGGGGCGGTGTGCTCCGGCGGCGCTCCGATTCCCGTCCTCCAGAACGCCTCGGCCGCCTCCGTCGCGATGTCGGCGGGCTCCTC
>JBBPZE010000018.1:0-4906 GCA_038199185.1 Solirubrobacterales bacterium | reverse complement strand
TGGGACGTTCACGCACGGGCAGCCTCGTGATGTCGGCGACGAAACCGGGCGGGCCGGCGGTCGCGCCGTCACTCCCGCCGCGCGGCGCACGCACCTATTGCGCCCGCGGTGCTCCTGCGCATCTCGAGCTCGCCTTGGGTCAGTCGCCGCATGCGCCGGCAGGCCTGGCTGTAGAACCGGAGCTGCTGGTGGCGCCCGATGAGACGGAACCCGACGCGCAGGAGGAGGGGGCCGGACTCCGCGACGCGCGAGTAGGCGTGCAGGCGGAAATCGACGTCGCCGGTGTCCAGCCACTTCCAGACCTCGTAGTGCATCTGGCCCTGCTCGAAGCTTCCGTCGAGGGTCCGGTAGCTCCAGCCGAAGACGGAGGCCTGGCGGCCACCGACGTCGCGCGTCTCGTCGTAGACCTCGCCGACTCGAACGCCGACGCGCAAGCGCAGGCCGACGTAGCGAACCTGGAGGAGCATGTCGCGCCCCGCGAACGGAGTGTCGCGCCGGTAGGTCGCATGTACGCGCGCGGGATCGGCGACCTGGTAGCTGCACATCAGCTCGCGTGCGGTCTCCCAGCTCCCACCCTCGACGGGCGGCCCGGAGGGCTCGTGGGGAAGTGCCTCGGTCATGTCGTCCACGTGCCATCGCAGGTCGGGTCCCGACAGCTCGACTGCGTCGGGGTCGAAGTTCAGGGAGCGCTCGCCAAGCGCCGCCAACCGGCGGCGCGCGCGGCGGTTGCGCGGCCCCGTGCCCCCGTACGCGCTATCGCCCTCGGGTCCTTCGCCACGACGCGTGGTGATGACGATGCCGCTTTCCAGCTTTCCGGCCGCGAGCTTTGCCACGCGCTCGAGCACGGAGGTCCACATGTGGAGCTGGACCTCCTTGGCCATGCGCAGGTGGGTGTAGAGGACGTGGGAAAGCCGATCCCCGCTCCGCGCCCACGACTCGATCGAGAACTCGAGCGAGCGATGATCGTCGGAGGCGCGGAACTCGATCTGGCCGGCCTCGAGGTGCCCTTCGAGCGTGGCCAGGCGGAAACCGGTCGGCGTGGCGGCGACGACGCGCACCGGTCCGTCCCACGGGCCGGGCATCCGCACGACGTACTCGTCGCCGACGACCAGCTTGCCCTCGTCTCCCCTGACCTTCTGAAAGCTCGCGAGCTCGGATGGCGCGATCGCGTCGAGATCGCGGCGGATGCGATCCACGAGCTCCGAAGGGGACATCCGCGCGCCGACGACCCCCGTCCGATACAGGCGGTGGATGAGGGGTCCCACGCCGGCATCGGCCCCCTGGATCTGAGCGCGCTCGACCCCGGCGGGCAGTTCCGGCGGCGCGTCGCCGGGCTCGGCGCCGACCAGTTCGCGCCGGTGCACCGGCGTCGTGCGCCACATGTACTGCCACGACGTCAGAGCGATGCCGAGCGGCCAGCGCGCTGCGGTCCATCCGCTTCACCGCGGGCGGGCGTCGGGCCATACCGGCGAGTTGTACTCGACGACGACCCGCCGCACGTGGTTTCCGAGCGATTCGTCAAGCTGCGTCCCATGCTCCGCGTCGCGCTGTCGAGGACCGGCCTCCGGGGGTGGCACCTGCACGCCGCTTCCCTGGGCTCGATCATCCTCTGCATCTGCCTGTGGATACGCGCCAAGACGGTGGGAGAGGACGAGCGGGGCAACGCCGAGCGGCGAGCCCTCTTCGTGGGTCTCTGGCCGCCGATGTTCTGGCTCATCGGCGACACGGTGGAGCGCCGGTCGCCGTCAAGGCGATCACGCCGGCTGTCCCGAGCAGCGCCGAGGAGGTGGCGCGGGGCTCAGGAGCCGAGGCAATGATCGGGCCTTGGGACTATGCGCGTATCACGGCTTGACATCAGACACCTCTGTCTGCTTTCATAATGCAGACACTGTTGTCTGCGTTCTGATCGGAGTCTCCTCATGCACCGCTCCCGCAACCGCCACCCCGAGTCCGCGACACCCGACCGGCAGCCCGGTTCTCGGACGCGCCTCCTCGTGCTGCTCTGCCTGGCGCAGCTCATGGTCATCATCGACATCTCGGCGGTGAACGTCGCGCTGCCCGATCTGGCCAAGGACCTGGGCCTCGCGGGTGGTGACATCGGTTGGACGATCACCAGCTACTCCCTGATCTTCGGGAGCCTTCTCCTGCTCGGGGGACGGGCGGCCGACCTGCTCGGTCGTCGCCGGGTATTCCTCGCGGGGCTGAGCGTGTTCACCGTCTCCTCGCTCGCCTCGGCGGCGGCGGGCAGCGCGGGTGTGCTCTTCGCCGCCCGCGCCGGCCAGGGTCTCGGGGCCGCGATGCTCTCGCCGGCAGCGCTCTCGATCATCATGACCGCGTTCAAGGGACCGGAGCGCACGAAGGCGCTCGGGGCGTGGGGCGCGGTGGGGGGCGCGGGCGCCGCCGTCGGCGTCCTGCTCGGCGGAGCGCTGACCGCACTCGACTGGCGGGCGATCTTCCTCATCAACCTGCCCGTCGGCCTGGTGCTCGCCGTGGGCGCGGTCAAGGTCGTATCGGCCGACTCGACGCGCCCCCGGTGGCGCGGACTCGACCTTCGCGGCGCCCTGCTCGCGACGGTCAGCCTCGCCGCCCTGGTCTACGCCCTCTCCCAGGCCGACACCGCGGGCTGGGCCTCGGCCCAGACGCTCGGCCTCGGTACGGCGGCGCTGATCGCACTGGCTGGCTTCGCGGTTCTCGAACGCCGCACCTCGAATCCCCTGTTGCGGGTCCAGCGGCTCGCCGACCGTGCCGTGGGCGGCGGGTTTGCGCTGATGCTCGCCGCGTCGGCCGTGCTCTTCGGGGCGTTCCTGCTCTCGTCGCTCTACCTGCAGAACGTACTGGGCACCGGTCCACTGGAGACCGGGCTGGCGTTCCTGCCGCTCGCCGTGGTCGCCGGCGTCGGCGCCCACGCCGGCAGCCACCTCGTCAGCCACGGAGGCGTCCGCCTGCCCATGGCCGGCGGCTTCGCCGTCGCGGCGGCGGGAATGCTGCTGCTCTCCGGCGCCGGTGCGCACGGCAGCTACCTCGGCGATGTCCTGCCCGGGATGCTCGTCTCGGGCCTGGGCCTCGGGGTCGTGCTCGTGTCGGTCGCCGTCGCGGTGCTCACCGGCGCGCGAGACGAAGAGACCGGCATGCTCTCCGGCCTGAACACGACCGGCCACGAGATCGGCGGCTCGCTCGGCGTCGCCGTGCTGGTCACGATCGCCACCGCGACGATGGGCAGTACGCGGAGCCCGGCCTCTGGAGTCGCGTTGGCAAGTGGAATCTCAGACGCCTTCCTCGCCGCCGGCGTCATCGCCATCGCGGCCAGCCTGGTCGCTCTGTTGGTCCTGCCCTCGGCCAAGAGCTTCCTGCCAAGGTTGCGTCTGGCGCCGAGCCCGATGCCCATCCACTGAAACGGCGCCGTGGCTCCCACCCCCGCGACTCCCCCGCAGGACAAACCGCGGCGCGCCGACGCCGAGCGCAGCGTCGCGGCGATCCTCGACGCGGCCCTCGAGGCGCTGGCGAGCGATCCCGACGCGAGCATGGCCGAGATCGCTCGCCAGGCCGGAGTGGTGCGAGCCACGATCTACGTCCACTTCCCCACGCGCGAAGCGCTCCTCGAAGCCGTCACCGGGCGCGCGATCGCCGAAGTCACGCGCGTCATAGCGGCGGCGGCGCCGGACAAGGGGAAGCCCACCGAGGCCCTGATGCGCGTCGTGGCCGCGGCCTGGCAGACCCTCGGGCGCTACCACCCGCTCGTCGCGATCAACACCCGGCTCTCCCCAGCAGAGCTCCACCGCCGCCACGCCCCCGTCCTCGCGCTCCTGCATCCCCTGATCGAGCGCGGCCAGCGCGACGGCAGCTTCCGCCCCGACGTGCCGGCGGAATGGCATCTGTCGATGCTCCTCGCCCTCGTCCACGCCGCCAGCGCCGAGCTTCGAACCGGACGCGTAGGGGCCACTAACGCGGAAGCAGCCGTGGTAGAGACCGTCGCTGGGGCGCTCGCTCACCACGCTACCCTGAAGCCATGACTCGATCCGAAGCGGACGCGCACTGCGCCGAGCTCAACGACGCGGCCGGCGCTGAGCCCGGTGCGCGGTGGATGGCCCGGGAGATCTCCCCCGGCGAGTGGCGCGCAGTACGCGTGCGCGTTCCCGGACTGCGGGCGACAGGCCCCCTGACGACCAGCCAGGAGTCCCGTCCGAAGCCCGACGCCCCCGATCCCCGGCCGCTCGTGGACCCCAATTGGGGTCCCGGCTAGAGAGCGAGCCGTTCCGCGCCAGGGGTTCGACCGGGGACCGCGTCGCGTCGGTTACGAGGGATTCGATCCCGACGGGGTGGTGGTCTTCGTCGACGGTGCGGCGCCTCCGGTCGGTGACCGACGGCTCGTCAGCCGGCGGTGTGCCCGTCAGCCCGGTCTGATCTCCCCGCCGGCGTCAGGCCGGTGGCCAGGGCGAGCAAGAGGGCTGCGGGTAGTGCGCCAGCCGCAATCGAGAAGCCGGCGAGCACGCTGTAGAGGAGGTAGGCGACCGCGATGGACCGTGCGGCCGTCGTCGCGGCCCGACTCCCGGTGTGGCAGCGGGCGCGAAGCAGCCCGAACATCACCACCGTGAGCACGAGCGGCTGAGCGAAGATCGCGAGCGTCCACGGGCCACCGTAGGAGAAGAGCGCCTGGCCGTCGACGCTCGGGACCGTGAGCGACGCCAGCAAGACCACGCTGTAGAGCGCGGCCCCCGCGGTCAGTCCAAACGCGACCCGTCCACGATCCAGCCCTCCGAACACGACCAGAAGCCTATCCCGAACGGCAAGGCTCGACCAGACGCAGGACCACGGCTCGCGAACCCCCCGCGGCCGCCGACCGAGTCGCTGGGAAGGCCCTCGCTCAGGGGCCGAGCGCGCCGGGATCCACGGGGACGTCGACGGCGTG
>JBBPZE010000017.1:0-5321 GCA_038199185.1 Solirubrobacterales bacterium | reverse complement strand
GGTGTGGGGCAGCAGGGCGGAGTTCGCCGGCCCGTGTCCGATACCGGCGACGCGCACCATGGTCTGGGACATCACGTGGTGGAGTCCGTACCAGGCGGCGTCGATCGCGTAGCCCGAGAGCAGGGCGGCGAGGGCGAGCGCATCGCGATCGGGCTCGGTCCCGGCGTAGGCCGCGCCGATCAGGCGGGCCGCCTCTCGCGCGGCCAGGGTCGGCATCGGGCTGGCATGCACCGTGACGGGCGCCTCGACGGCGTGGCCGAGCGCGTTCCCCGCGCTGGCCGCCAGCTCGGGCTCGGGTTGGGAGGCCGACAGGGCTGGATCGCTGATCACGACCCGCGGGCGAACGGGCGCGGGCTGCGGGTCGAGGCCCATGACGTGGCGGTGCAACCAGGTCATCTCGGCGGCACTGAGCGTGGTCGGGACGGCGGCCACCGTCCGGCCCGTCGCGGCGCCCAGCGCCTTGGCCGTGTCGATCACCCGTCCGCCGCCCAGCGCGACCAGCGACGTCGACACGCCGCGCGCCGAGAGCACCTGGGGGAGCAGCTCTGCGGCGATCTCGTCGACGCGGCCGCCCGGCACCTCGAAGATCGCGGCGGCACGCTCCTCGAGCGACGGCAGGCTGCGCCGCGCCCGGGCGGTCGTGAGCAGAACGTAGCCCGCTCCGATCAGCTCGGATGCGGACTCCGCGCAACCGCGACCAAAACGGATGGTCCGCTCGCCGTCCCTCCAGGTGAACGGCCTCACGCCGACGGGCCGGTGACCGTGACGCCCTCGGCAGGCGCGGAGCCGTTTCCCGAGATGAGCGGGGCCGGGTCCCTGTCCTCGTTCCAGGAGAAGGCGTACGCCGGGTCGTCCACGTCGCGCCAGGCCGTGGTGAGCTGCAACGGCCTGAAGGTGTCCCACATCACCGCCAGCTCGTTCGTCCTCGTGGCGCCCAGCGCCTTCTCGACGGCACCGGGCTGCGGGCCGTGCGGCAGGCCGGAGGGGTGCAGGGTGACGCAGCCGATCTCGACGCCCTTGCGCGCGGCGTAGTCGCCGTCGGCGTAGAACATGACCTCCTCGGACTGGATGTTCGAGTGGTGGTAGGGGAGTGGCACCGCGGTCTCGTCCCAGTCGAGCATCCGGGGAGCGAACGTGCAGATCACGAAGTTGGGGCCCTGGAAGGTCTGGTGGGCGGGCGGCGGCAGGTGGAAGCGGCCCGCGCGCGGCTCGAAGTCCAGGGCGTTGAACGTGTACGGGTAGACGTAGCCGTCCCATCCGACGACGTCGAACGGATGGCGGTCGAGCACGTAGCGCTGGTGGCCTCCGCGCACCCGGACGGTGACGTCGTGCGGTCCTTCGTCCTCGACCGTCTCGGGCTCGGCTGGGCCGTGGAAGTCGCGCTGCGAGTACGGCGCGTGCTCGAGCAGCTGGCCGTAGCGGTTGCGGTAGCGATTGGGCGTCTCGATCTCGCCCGGAGTATGGAAGACCAGCCAGTGCTGCTCGGCGCCGGCGGCGGGCTCCCAGCGATGAGTCGTGCCACGGGGGATCACGACGTAATCCTTCTCGCGGAAGGGCAGTGTGCCGAACATCGTCTGCAGCTCTCCGGAGCCGCGGTGGATGTAGAGGACCTCGTCGCCCTCGCCGTTGCGGTAGAAGCCGGCCATCGGGGTGTCGGGCTTGGCCACCCACACCTCGATGTCGGCGTTGTACATCAGCAGCCGCCGCCCGGCCACCGGATCGCCCCCGGCGGCGATCGGGCGAGTGTCGGCCAGCCTGTGCACGTGGGTCTCGGGGACCCACTCGTCGCGCGCGATCGGCGAGAAGCCCCCGACGTCGGCGAGCCGGCAGGGCGAGTGCAGGTGGTAGAGGATCGACTCGTTGCCGGAGAAGCCCTCGTAGCCGAGGACCTCCTCGACCAGCAGCCTGCCGTCGCGCCGTGTCTGGGCGTGGCGCTTGGGCGGAACGTCGCCGAGTGAGTGGTAGCGCATGCCCTACAGGTTGCCGCGCAGAGACTGTTCGCGCTCAATGGCTTCGAAGAGCGCCTTGAAGTTGCCGTCGCCGAAGCCGCGGGCACCGTGGCGCTCGATGACCTCGAAGAAGACCGTCGGGCGATCGCCGACCGGCTTGGTGAAGATCTGCAGCAGATAGCCCTCGTCGTCTCGATCGACCAGGATTCCCTGCTCCCGGAGGTCGGCTAGCTGGTCGACGACCTCGGGGACGCGGACCGGGACGTCCTCGTAGTAGGCGGCTGGGATCGTGAGGAACTCGACGCCCCGACGGCGCAGCTCGGCCACGGTACCGACGATGTCGCGTGTGGCGACCGCGATGTGCTGCGCGCCGGGGCCCTCGTAGAACTCGAGGTACTCCTCGATCTGCGACTTGCGCCTGCCCTCGGCGGGCTCGTTGATCGGGAACTTCACCACGCCCTTGCCGTCCGTTACGACCTTGGACATCAGTGCCGAGTACTCCGTGCCGATGTCGTCGTCGGTGAAGTGGATCATCTCCCGCATCCCGAAGACCTGCTCGTAGTAGGAGACCCACACGTCCATGTGCTCCACGTTGCCGACGACGTGGTCGACGCCGAGCAGCATCCCGGAGTCCGTGCCGGTCGTCCTGGCGGCGTAGCCCGGGAGGAACGGCCCCGCGTAGTCGCTGCGGTCGACGAACGTATGCAGGGTCTCGCCGTAGGTCTCGATGGTCGCCAGGCGGACCGTGCCGTGCTCGTCGGAGGCCTCGTGGGGCTCGGCGACGGTGACCGCGCCGTGCTCGATCGCGTGGCGATGGGCATGCTCGACGTCGGGTACCGAGATCGCGATGACCTTGACGCCGTCGCCGTGCAGGCGGTGGTGCGCGGCGATGGGGGAGACCGAACCCAGCGCGCCCGTCACCACGAGCCGGATCCGGCCCTGCCGAAGGACGTGGGATGCTCGGTCCCGCACGCCGGTCTCGAGCCCCGCATAGGCGACCTCCTCGAACCCGAACGCGTGGGCGTAGTAGTAGGCGGCCTGCGCGGCGTTGCCGACGTAGAGCTCGATGTGATCGATGCCGTTGAGCGGCATGGGGTCGCGCGCCTCGGGGGCAGGCTCGAGGGGCGTGACGGGGGCGGCGATATCCATACACGGAATGATCCGCCTCTCACCATGGGTAACAAGTAGCGTTCGTTGCGCCATCGATGCAATAGACACCCAGATCATTGCGTTGATGCGCGAGAACTCGCGCAGATCGTTTCAGGACATGGGCTCGCAGGTCGCGCTGAGCGCGCCGGCGGTCAAGCGGCGCGTCGACCGTTTGGAGGCGATGGGCGTTCTCAAGGGCTACACCGCGATCGTCGATCCGGGCGCCATGGGCTGGACCACGCACGCCTTCGTGGCGCTGTACTGCGAGGGCCGGATGTCGGCGGGGGACGTGCGTGCGGCCGTCGACCGCCATCCCGAGGTCGTAGCGGCCTACACGGTCGCCGGCGAGGCGAGCGCGGTGTTGCATGTACGGGCGGAGGACACCCCCCACCTCGAGGCGGCACTCGAGCGGATCCGTGACGCCGATGGAGTGGTGCGGACGCAGACGCAGGTGGTGCTCTCGACGCTGTTCGAGCGCCCGGTGGCCTGACGTCGCTGCCCGCCGCGGGTGTCGAGCATCTCGCCCTACTCGGTGGCAGGCGGCACGCCGGCCTCCTGAGCCTGTTGCGACAGCCGGTCGAGCAACATTCGTATCGATGCGATCTCCGATACCTCACCGGCAATGTCGATAGGGCCCGTGGCAGTCTGCACCCGCAGCGCGGGGCGCCGCCCGGCCTTCTCCACGTCGGTGACCTCGGCCATCGGCGTGCGCGCGATCGAGCCGCCGTGCTCCGAGGCGAAGACGAAAGAGCGGTCGGTGACCACGACCACTCCCCGGCCTCCGCCGGACTCCGCGCGCAGAACGCGTAGCACCAGTTCGGATTCGTCCGTCTCCTGCAGGTCGTCGAGCAGGCGCAATGCGAGTCGTCGGGCGTTGCGGGGCAGGCTGCGAACCATGTCCTCGGGACGAGTCGTCGGTGACGGTGACGGGAGCCCCGCCGGCCGGCCCTGCGGCGGCCGGCTCTCGGCTTCGCCCGCCGTCGTCGTGGCGTGCAGCGCCGGCACGCCCTCCTGGTCGGGTTCCCTCACGACTGCGGCTGCCTGGACGGCAATGGCCGCAGCCAACGCCTCTTCGGCGGCGGTTCGCGCGGCTCGCTCGCGGTCGAGGCCCTCCTGGACGGCCTCGACGCGTTGGGCAGCGTCGCCGGCGCGCCGCTCGGCCTGCTCCAGGAGCTGCTCGAGGTCCTCGGATGCCGGATCGGGATCCGTGCTCGTGTTGCGGGCGCTCAATTCAGTGAGCTCGGCTTCGAGTTCGGCGACGCGAGCGGCGCTGCGCCGCGCCTCGGTCCGGGTGCTGTCGAGCTCGACCTCGAGGGCGGCGACGTTGGCGCGCGCGATCTCTCCCTCCTCGTCCGCGACGGCTGCATCCTCATGGGCGGCGGCCAGCGCGCGCTCGAGATCCTCGAGCCCCGAGCGCTCCTCCCACATGGCGGCGTTGAGCGCGCCGATCGTCTGCTCGGCCTCGGCCGCCTGCGCTCGCGCCTGAGCCAGGAGCTCGGTCTGGCGACGACCATCCTCGACCGCTGCACCGCGCTGATCGGCCAGCGCCCGGGCCTGGCTGCGCAGCGCTTCGAGTTCGGCATCGGACTGCTCCGCGCGGGCCTGCGCCTGCCGGAGCTCGGACTCCAGGGCCTCGAGCCGATCGTCCTGCGTCGAGGCGTGCTGTTCGAGCTCACGGCCCCGCCCGCGCTCTTGCTCGAGCTCCCCGCGCACGGTCCGGAGGACAGCCTCGAGCTGTGACAGATGCTGCCGCCCCGCCTCATGCTGAGCCTCGGCTTGCTGGAGGCCGGAGACGGTCTCGGCTAGGCGCTCGTCGGTGGCGAGGACGCGCTGGGCTGAGGCGGCTTCACTCGCGCGGGCGTGCTCGAGCTCCTCGCGGGTGGTGGAGAGGTCCGCGGCCGCGGCGGTGATGGCCCGTTGGCTCTCGGCGAGCTGGCGTTCGAGCTCGCTCGCGCGGTGGGCTGCGGTGGCGGTGGCGTGGTGGCTTTCGGCGAGTTGGTTTTCGAGGTCGGTCGCGCGTTCCTGGGTCTCGCTGGCGCGTGCCTGGGCGTGTTGGAGTTGCGCGGAGACGTCGGCGAGACGTTCGCCGGTGGTGTCCGCGCGTTCGGCGGTGGCGGTTGCCTCCGCGCGCGTCCGTTCGAGCTCCTCGCGCGTGGTGGAGAGCAGCGTCTCGGTGGTCGTGCCGGCCTCGAGTGCCTCGCCCAGATCGACCTCGAGATCGGT
>JBBPZE010000016.1:0-13618 GCA_038199185.1 Solirubrobacterales bacterium | reverse complement strand
GAACGGTGGCCCCCGCGGCGTCCCCCAGGACTACACCGAGAGCCGCCCGAACTTCTCGCGCAGCCGCCGGTAGAACGACGAGCCGGGCTCCTGGGCGAGCGATGCCGCGCCACCGACGAAGCGGACGCTGAACGACGCCGCGCAATCCAGCTCCCCGGCGGGCCGGCCGTCCACGTGGATGTCCATCGCACCCCCGCCCCGCGAGTTGTTGGACACCTCGAGCACGTCGCCTGGAGCGACCACCAGGGCGCGAGCGGTCATCGAGTGCGGCGCGATGAACGACACGACGAAGCCCTCCACGCCCCACGCCATCACGGGGCCACCGTTGGCGAGGTTGTATCCCGTGGACCCGGCCGGCGAGGCCACCACCAGCCCGTCGCAGCGCACGTGCGCAACGGTTTCGCCGGCCACGCCGTAGGCGACCTGCGCGACCCGCTCCCCCACGCGGCGGTGCACCGAGATGTCGTTGATCGCGTAGAGCTCCCGGTCGGAGGTCGATACCGCGATGGCGGGAAGCCTCAGGACCTCGAACCGGCCGTCCAGGGCGCGCTCGAGGCCCTGCGGGAGCTCGTCCGGGTCGATCGTGGCCAGAAAGCCGACCTCGCCGAAGTTCACGGCGTAGGTCGGGACGCCGGTTCCCGCGTAGCGGCGCAGGGCCTTGAGGATCGTGCCGTCCCCGCCGAGCACGACGCACAGCTCCACGTCGTCGATGACGTCCGCGTCGCAGACCACGACGTCGCCGGCCCGCAGGTCGTGCTTCTCGGTCTCCTCGGGATCGAAGCGCAGGGTGACACCCGCCCGGCGCGCGGCCTCGACGAGCTGGCCGAGGCAGCGCGCGGTCTGCTCGACCCGCCGGTGGGTGAAGACGGTTACGGAGCGATCCACAGGAAGGTCTCCACGTTGCCCTTCGGGCCCGGCAGGCCCGATTCGGTCTCGCCGCGGATCTCGTGGCCCAGCGAGCGGACGGCCTGCGCAACACCGTCTATCGCCTCCCGGCGCAGTGCCGGATCGCGGACGACGCCCTTGCCCACGCGGTCGCGGCCGACCTCGAACTGCGGCTTGACCATCGCCAGGCAGTCGAACCCGGGGGCGGCGCACTCGAGCACCGCGGGCAGGACCTTGGTCAGCGAGATGAACGAGACGTCCACCACGATCAGCTCGGGGGCGTAGGGAAGATCCTGCGGCGAGACCGCGCGGGCGTTGAAGCGCTCCATGACCGTCACCCGCTCGTCGGTGCGCAGCTGCCAGTGCAGCTCGCCGTAGGCGACGTCGAGCGCGACGACGTGCGCCGCACCGCGCTTGAGCAACACGTCGGTGAAGCCGCCCGTCGAGGCACCGACGTCCAACGCGCGGCGGCCGGCGATGGGAACCTCGAGTGCGCCCAGGGCATTGGCGAGCTTGGTCCCGCCCCGCGAGACGTAGTCCGGAGCGGCGTCGACCGAGAGGACCGCGTCATCGGCGACCATCTGCCCCGGTTTGTCGATGCGCCGGCGCTCGTGGCCGACGAGGACCTCCCCCGCCATCACCGACGCCGCGGCGCGCGATCGCGAGCCGAAGAGGCCCCGTTCGGCCAGCAGGGTGTCGAGGCGCACGCGGGGCACGAGGAGCGGCCAACGGTAGGCGATCGGGTGGGCCCATGTGTCCGACATCGCGGGCGTTTCTCATTCCTGCAGGTGCGTGGCCGCGTAGGCGCCCAGCCGCCCGACCAGCTCGCGCGAGCGGTCGACGACGCCACCCCAGCGCAGGAAGCCGTGGGTCATGTCCTCGTAGACCTCGACCTCGACGTCGACACCGGCGGCGCGCAGCGCATCGGCATAGGCCTCGCCGTCGGAGCGCAGGACGTCGACCCCGGCGAGCGCCAGCAGCGTCGGAGGCAGGCCGCCGAGCGCGGCCATCAGCGGCGACAGGTCGGGATCGTCGGTCTCGACGGGCCCTCGGTAGGCGGTCCAGCACGCCTCCATCTCGGTGGCCTTGAGCATCGGCTGATCGCCGGCGGCGTAGGACCCGCCCGCCATCGACGCGTCGGTCGCCGGGTAGACCAGGAGCTGCGCGCGCACCGGCAGTCCCGCGTCTCGCGCGTGCAGCGCCGCGACGGCCGCCAGGTTCCCGCCCGCGCTGTCCCCGCCGACGACCAGCGGCCCTCCCTGCGCGACCGCCCACCGCACCGCCGCGTCCGCGTCCTCGACGGCGGCCGGAAACGGATCCTCGGGGGCGAGCCGGTAATCGACCGACACCACCGCGAAGCCCCCCGCGTTGGCCAGCGAGCGGCAGACGCGATCGAAGCCATCGAGGTCGCCGATGCACCAGCCGCCGCCGTGCAGCCAGATCACCCTGCCCTCCATGCGGGCGCCGTGCAGTGGCGTGTAGAGGCGGGCTCGGACGCTTCCGCCGTCGTCACGAGCGATGACGATGTCCTCGGCGGCCTCCACCAGCTCGAGAGCACCGCCCCACTCGATCGCGGCCTGCAGATAGCCGTCGCGCATCGCCTCGAGGCTCGGCGGGCCCTCCGCACCGGCCGGCGTCAGCTGCGCGTCGATGAGGGCCCGAACCTGCGGGTGAAGCGTCAAGCCCCGGCCAGCGCCGTGTTCCCGACCGCGGCGCGCACGCGCTCGGCGATCGCCTTGCCCGTGAACCCGACCTCGCGATGCAGCAGCGCGGGCGTGCCGTGGGTGACGTAACGGTCGGGCAGCCCGACCCGCAGGATCGGGGTGGATGCCACGCCGTCCCGGGACGAGGAGTTGAGCTCCTCCCACACCGCCGAGCCGAAGCCGCCCTGCAGGACGCCCTCCTCGACGGTGACGAGGAGATCGTGGTCCGCGGCGAGCGAGAACATCAGGTCGACGTCGATCGGCTTGGCGAAGCGCGCGTCGGCGACCGTGACGTCGCCGAGGATGTCCGCGGCCTCCAGGGCCTTGCCGACCCCCGTCCCGTAGCCGATCAACGCGACGCGCGACCCCTCGCGCAGGATCTCGCCCGTGCCGATCTCGACGGGGTGCGGCTCGGAGGGGATCTCCACGCCCATCGCCTCGCCGCGGGGGTAGCGCAGCCCGACCGGCCCGTCCTGCAGCAGAGCCGTGCGCAGCATGCGCCCGAGCATGGCCTCGTCGCGCGGCGCCATCAGCGTCATGTTCGGCAGGCAACGCAGGTAGGCGATGTCGAACACACCGTGATGGGTGGGGCCGTCGTCGCCGACGAGGCCGGCGCGGTCCATGGCGAAGACGACGTTGAGGTTCTGCAGGCAGACGTCGTGGACGATCTGGTCGAACGCGCGCTGCAGGAACGTGGAGTAGATCGCGCACACCGGCTTGGCGCCCTCGAGCGCGAGCCCGGCCGCGAAGAGGACGGCCTGCTGCTCGGCGATACCTACGTCGAAGTAGTGGTCGGGCTCGGCCTTCTGAAGGATGTTCAATCCCGTGCCCGAGTTCATGGCCGCGGTGATCCCGACCACCCGGCGGTCGCGCCGCACCTCGCGCACCATCGCGTCGCCGAAGACCTTCGTGTACTGCGGCGGCGGTGTGGGCGCCGCGGCCATGGGTGCCGCGCTCACGGGCGCGGCGAGCGCCGGCGCCCCGTTGGCGATCGACTTGGGCTTGGCCGCATGCCATTGCTCCATACCCTCCAGCCCGCCGTCCTCGGCGGGCGCGAAGCCCTTGCCCTTGACGGTGGCGATGTGGACGACGACCGGGCGCTGGGCGTCGAGCGCCTGGCGCAGCGCTTCGCGCAGGGCCCGGACGTCGTGGCCGTCGACCACGCCGATGTAGGCCCAGTCGAGCTCCTCCCACCACAGGCCGGGAGCCCAGAACGACTTGATCGACTCCTTGAACGCAGGGCCAAATCGCTCCAGCCGCGTGCCGATCCCGGCGGGGAGCTCGGTGAGCCTGGCCTCGACGCCCTCGCGGGCGTGCCACAGCTTCGGGTTGAGGCGGACCCGGTGGAAGTAGCGCGACATCGCGCCCACGTTGGGCGCGATCGACATCCCGTTGTCGTTGAGGACGACGACCATCGGGGTCCCGAGGCCGCCGGCCTGGTGGATCGCCTCGAAAGCCACGCCACCGGTCATCGCGCCGTCGCCGATGACCGCGACGACCTTGCCGGATTCGGCGTCGTCCTCCCCACGCAGGCGCATGCCCTCCTTGAGACCGACGGCGTAGCCGATCGAGGTCGAGGCGTGACCCGCGCCCATGATGTCGTGTTCGGATTCTCCGATGGAGCAGAACGGCGCCAGTCCCTCGTACTGGCGAATGGTGGCCAGCTGATCGCGCCGGCCCGTCAGCACCTTGTGCGGATAGGCCTGGTGGCCGACGTCCCAGAGAATCTTGTCGCGCGGGGAGTCCAGCAGCGAATGCAGCGCCACCGCCAGCTCGCACGTGCCGAGGTTGGCCCCGAAGTGGCCACCGATCTCGCCGACGGTGTCGATGATGTGGTGGCGGATCTCCTCGGCGACCTGCACCAGCTGCCCGTCGGTGAGCGGGTGGAGGTCCTGCGGGCGGTCGATGGAGTCCAGGAGGCGGGTCACGACGAGCGAGTGGCGATGAAGTCGGTGAGTCGCTCGAGTTCTTCCGGACGGCCATCCCGCCCGCCCGCGGCTTCTGCCAGAGCGGCCCGAGCGGCGGCGTGCGACTCCTGAGCCAGTGTACGAGCCCCCTCCAAGCCGAACTCGCTGACGTAGGTCCGCTTGCCGTGGCGCTCGTCGGAGCCCTGCGGCTTGCCCAGGTCCGAGTCGGTCCCCGTCACGTCGAGGATGTCGTCGACGATCTGGAAGAGGACCCCGAGCTCGGAGGAGAAGCGTGCGTAGGGGTCGGGGACGGCGTCGGCGCTCAACAGCAGTACGCATTCGACCGACGCGCGGATGAGCCGACCCGTCTTGAGCTCGTGGATCCGCCGCAGGTCCTCTGACTCACCGACCACGTCGACGTACTGCCCGCCCACCATCCCGGTCACGCCCGTGGCCGCAGCCAGCTCCGCCGTCGCGGCCAGGATCCGGGCCGGCTCGCCGCGCTGCTCGGCGAGCACGTGGCGGAACGCCTCGGCGTACAGGCCGTCGCCGGCGAGGATCGCGACGTCCTCGCCGAACGCCTTGTGGTTCGTCGGCCGGCCGCGCCGCAGGTCGTCGTCGTCCATCGCCGGGAGGTCGTCGTGGATGAGCGAGTAGGTGTGGATCAGCTCGAGCGCGGCAGCGAGAGGAAGCACCTCGGCCTGGTCGCGGCCGATGGCCCGGGCCGTGGCCAGCGCGAGCACGGGGCGGATCCGCTTCCCGCCCGCCAACAGCGAGTAGCGCATGGCCTCCTCGAGCCCCGTGGTGGCTTCCTCGCCGGAGAACCGCAGCGCGCCGAGATAGGACTCGATGCACGCGCGCAGATGGTCGGGGTAGTCGCTCATGGCCGTGATCCGGGCACCGAGCGCGAGCGTAGTGTTTGCAATGGCACGGATCGCGATCCTCGGAGCAGGAGTTTCGGGTCTCACCGCGGCCTGGACGTTGCAGCGCGCCGGCCACGACGTGCAGGTCCTCGAAGCGGCGTCGCACGCCGGCGGCCACACGTGCACCGTCCCGGTCACGACCCCCAAGGGCACGTGGGCGGTCGACACGGGCTTCATCGTCCTCAACGACCGCAACTACCCGAACTTCAACGCGCTGCTTCGCGAGCTCGGCGTCGATGTGCAGCCCTCGGACATGTCCTTCGCGGTGACGGCCGAGTCCGGCGGGTTCGAGTATTCGAGCTCCTCGCTCGGCGGCGTGCTCGCCACCCCGGGGAACCTCCCGCGGCCTTCCTTTCACCGCATGCTCCTCGACGTCCGGCGCTTCCAGCGCGAGGCCGCGGAGCTCCTCGGCTCCGACAGCGACGAGTCGCTGGGCGACTACCTGGAGCGCAACCGCTACTCACGCTGGTTCATCGACCGGCTGCTCGTGCCCCAGGCGGCGGCGGTGTGGTCGGCCGATCCCGAGCAGATGTGGAGCTTTCCGGCGCGCTTTCTCGCCCACTTCTTCCACAATCACGGGATGCTCTCGCTGACCGACCGGCCGCAGTGGCACACGGTCGTCGGCGGCTCGGCCCGCTACGTCGAGCGGCTCACCGCCGCGCTGCCTCACCGCGTTCGCCTCGACACCCCGGTCGAGTCGGTGCGCCGCCTCGCCGACCGTGTCGAGGTCATCCCCCGTGGCGGTGACCCCGAGGCCTACGACCACGTCGTCATCGCCACGCACTCCGACCAGGCGCTGGGCATGCTCGCCGACCCCAGCCCGGACGAGCGACGCCTGCTGGGCGCGATCGCCTACCAGCCCAACGAGGCCGTTCTCCACACGGACCGCTCGCTGCTGCCGCGGCGCCGGCGCGCGTGGGCCAGTTGGGTCTACCACCTGCTCGACGAGCCGACCGGCAAGAGCACCGTCAGCTATCACATGAACCGCCTCCAGGCGCTCGACGCCGACCGTGAGCTAATCGTCACGCTCAACCGCACCGAGGCGATCGACCCCGGGCAGGTCGTCGAGGTCAAGCAGTGGGCCCACCCGGTCTTCACGCCCGAGGGCATGGCCGCCCAGGAGCAGCACGCGCTGATCAGCGGCGTCAACCGCACGCACTACTGCGGCGCCTACTGGCGCTGGGGCTTTCACGAGGACGGCGTCTGGAGCGGCCTGCGCGCGGCCGCGGAGCTCGGCGCGGCGGCGCCGTGGAGACAGGGCGCCGGAGCCGTCGAGCCGGAACTGGCGCGGGCGGCATGAACTCCGCGCTCTACGAGGGGTGGATCCGCCACCGCCGCTTCGCCGACGTCGACCACGTGTTCAGCTACCGCGTCGCGCTGGCCTACCTCGACTGTGCCGAGCTCCCCGGAGCGCTCGACCTCAGGCCGATCGCCTCGTCGACCGGCCCGGCGCTGGTGCGCCTGCGGCGCGAGGACCTGCTCGGAGACCCGGCGGTGCCGGTCGAGCAGTCCGTCCGCGAGCTCGTCCAGGAGCACACCGGCGTGCGCCCGGACGGGCCCGTTCGGCTGCTGACCGCGCTGCGCTCGCTGGGCGTCGGGTTCAACCCGGTGCGCTTCTACTACGCCTGGCACGCGGGGCGGCTGCACTCGGTGGTCGCCGAGGTCACCAACACGCCGTGGGGGGAGAGCCACGCCTACGTGCTCGACCCTGCCGGCGGCAGGATCGCCAAGGAGCTGCACGTCTCGCCCTTCCTGCCCATGGACCACGAGTACGCGTGGAAGCTCACCGAGCCCGGGGACCAGCTCGTCGTCCACCTCGAGAACCTCAAGGACGGGGTGCGGGCCTTCGACGCCACGCTGCGCCTGCACCGCCGGCCGCTGGACCGCCGTTCGCTCGGTCGCGTCCTGCTCCGCCGTCCGCCCCAGACCCTCAAGATCCTGGCCGGCATCTACGGCCAGGCCGTGCGCCTGAAGCTCAAGGGCGCTCCCTACCACCCGCACCCGAGGCCCGCCCGATGAGTCGATGGATCCTGCTGAAGCTGCTGGCCCGGATCGGCGACGGCCGGCTCGTCGTCGTCGACGGCGAGGAGCGCCATGTCCTGGGGCCCGCCTCGGGCCTCTCGATCGAGGTGACGGTCTCCGACCGCCGCGCGTACCGCGCGATCCTGCGCGGTGGCTCGATCGGCCTGGCCGACTCCTATGCGGCCGGCATGTGGGAGTGCGACGACCTCGTGGGGCTCGTCCGGCTCGCCGCTCGCAACGTCCATGGCCTCGACCGGCTGCGCCGGCGCCTGACCCCGGTGCTCATTCCCGGCCAGCGCCTGGGCGGCGTGCTGCGCCGCAGCACGCCGGCCCGCGCGCGCCGCGACATCGCCGCGCACTACGACCTCTCCAACGAGCTCTTCGCGCTGTTTCTCGACGAGTCGATGATGTACTCGTGCGGGGTGTTCGAGCGCGCCGACATGACCCTGCGCCAGGCGCAGGTGGCCAAGCTCGACCTCATCTGCCGCAAGCTCGGGCTCAACGCCGGCGACCACGTGCTGGAGATCGGCACGGGCTGGGGCGGCTTCGCGATCCACGCCGCGCGTAGATATGGCTGCCGCGTGACCACCACCACGATCTCCGCCGCCCAGCGGATCGAGGCGCAGGAGCGGGTCGCGGCCGCGGGCCTGTCGCACCTGATCACGGTTCTCGATCGCGATTACCGCGAGCTCGACGGCCGCTGGCACAAGATGGTCTCCATCGAGATGGTCGAGGCCGTCGGCTGGCGCAACCTGCCCGTCTATCTGAAGAAGTGCGGCGAGCTCCTCGCTGACGACGGGCTGTTCTGCCTTCAGGCGATCACCATCGACGATCGCGCCTACGAGGTCGAGAAGGGCGGGCGGAGCTTCGCCAACACGCGCATCTTCCCGGGCGGCTTCGTGCCGGCGCAGACGCCGCTGCTGCGCCAGACCGCCCGCCACACCCCGATGCGCGCGGTGCACCTCGAGGAGATCGGCCCGCACTACGCCACCACGCTGGCGCGCTGGGCCGAGAACTTCGCCGCGGTGCCGCTCGAGCGGCTCGAGGCGATGGGCTTCGACGCGCCCTTCCAGCGCATGTGGCGCTTCTACCTGGCCTACATGGAGGCGGGCTTTCGGGAGCGGCGCCTCGGCGACATCCACGTGATGCTCGCCGGCCCGGCCTTCCGCGGCGAGAACGCGCTGCTGGGGCGCGCCTCAGCGCCGAGTGAAGCTTCGGGCGACGAGATCGAGGAGGAAGCCCGGCCCGCGTGAGGCGAGCTTGGCCAGGCGCTCGCTGCCGCCCGGGTCCAGGACGGCCCTGTCGGCCTCGATGGCGCTGACGATCTTGGCCGCCCAGTCCTCCGGCGACGTCCGGGACATCTTCGAGAGGTCCTGGTTTCCGTCGTAGCCCTCGACGACCGCATCCATCATGCGGGTGTCGATCGAGGGGGTGACGAGATGGAGCACCGAGACCCCCGTGCCGCGCAGCTCGCGGCGCAGCGCCTCGGAGAACCCCACCAGTCCGGCCTTGGAGGCGGCGTACACGCTCGAGCCCGGAAAGAACGCGTAGCCGCTGATCGACGCGTTGTTGACGACCTTGCCGCGGCGCCGCTCGAGCATCCCGGGCAGCAGCAGCCGCGTGAGGTGGATGGCACCGGCGAGGTTGACCTGCAGCACCTCGTAGAGGTGCTCGACGTCCTCGCGCTCGAGCTGCCCGGCCTGCAGCACGCCCGCGTTGTTGACGAGCAGGTCCACGGGCCCGGCCTGCGCCGCGGCGGCCTCGATGGAGTCCCGGGACTGCATGTCGATGGCCAGCGGCGTCACGTCGCCGGTCACCCCGGGCATGGCCGCCGGATCCCGGACGCCGGCCAGAACGCGCGCCCCGCCCTGCGCGAGCGCCGAGGAGACGGCCAGCCCTATTCCGCGGTTGGCCCCGGTGACGAGACAGGTTGTCTTCGTGATATCCATGATGTGGACTACGCCCGGACCGATGCTCGCAGATCAGCCCCCAGCAGCGTCCGAGCGGCTCCGCCGCCGCGACCGGCGCATTACGTTTCTCTTTCTCCTCTTCATGGCGCTGGTCCTCGGGGTCGGAGCCTGGCAGCTGGCACTCTCGCAGTCGCGAGCGCGCGAGCAGCTGCGGATCACCTACGACAACCGGGCCACGGTGGCGGTCGGCGTGCTCGACTCGATCTTCCAGTTCGCGTTCAGCCAGTCGGGAGTCCTCGCCGACGAGCAGTTCGCAGGGCGGGTCGAGCCCGCCGCACTCGCCGCCTACGCCAAGCGCGGTCAGCTCGTCTACGCCGCGATCACCGATGCCGGCGGGCACGTCATCGCGGCCTCGCCGGGCACACCGCCACACCCGGGAGCGGGCGTGTTGGCCGCCGCGACGAAGAACGGGCTCGGCATCGCCGATCTGACGACCGTCGGTGACACGGAGGTCGTCGAGAGCGCCGTGGCGTTCCAGAAGGGCGCCCGGGTCCTCGTCAGCGCCTCCCCGGCCACCACCTTCCGTGCGTTCCTCTCCGCCTCGCTCAAGCCGCTGGCGCCGACCGCCGGGGACGAGGCCTACGTCGTCGACGGTCACGGCAACGTGCTCGGAGCCGCGAGCCCCGACCGGCGGCCTCCCCCGCCCGACCCGAAGCTGCTCCGGCGACTCGGGCGGTCCATGAACGGCGTCTACACGCAGGCCGGCGCTCAACGCTACTTCGTCTCGGCGGTGGAGCCCGACACGCACTGGCACGTCGTGGTCAGCGCCCCGACGTCCGTGCTCTACCGGTCGGCCAGCGGCACGAGCCGCTGGCTGCCATGGGTCATCCTCGGCGTGCTGGGCGTGGCCCTACTCGCCATCGGTGTGCTTGTGCGCCGCTCGCTGGCGGCGGGTACCCAGTTGGCCGTCGTGAACTCCCAGCTCGAGGCCAGCCAGGAACGCCTGCGTGACCGAGCGGTCGAGCTTCAATCCTCGAACGCCGAGTTGCAGCGCTCGAACTCCGACCTCGAGCAGTTCGCCTATGTGGCCTCCCACGACCTCTCGGCTCCGTTGCGTGCGGTGGCCGGCTTCAGCCAGCTGCTCGGCGTCCGCTACCAGGGCCGGCTCGACGACGACGCCGACCAGTTCATCACCCACATGCAGGACGGCGTCGGCCGCATGCAGCGGATCATCGACGACCTGCTGGCCTACTCCCGTGTGGACCGCAGTGGCATGCGGGGCGAGCCGATCGACCTCGACGCGGTGCTCGACGAGGTGCTGCACGGGCTCGCGCCGGAGATCGAGGAGCGCGATGCCGTCATCACCCGGGATCCGCTGGGCGCGGCCTTCGGAGAGCCCGGGCAGCTCGCGCAGGTCCTGCAGAACCTCATCACCAACGGGATGAAGTTCACCGCCGCCGGGGTACGCCCGAGCGTGCACGTCTCCTCCTCCCGCCTCGGTGACCGGGTGAGGGTCAGCGTCCGCGACAACGGCATCGGGGTCGACCCTGAGCACACGGAGCGGATCTTCAAGATGTTCCAGCGGCTGCACAGCAGCGACGAGCACCCCGGCACCGGTATCGGCCTGGCCATCGCCCAGAAGATCATCGATCGCCACGGGGGTCAGATCGCCGTGGAGCCTGCGCCCGGAGGCGGCACGATCTTCGCCTTCGACATCCCGGGGCAGGCGCCCCGCTGATGCGCATCCTGCTCGTCGAGGACCTGTCGGCCGACGCCCTCCTGCTGCGCGAGGCGCTGCGCGACGTCGGACTGGGCGGCGACCTGGTGCTGGCCGCCGACGGCCGTCATGCGCTCGACGAGCTTCGCAGCGGGCGTCCGCTGCCAAACCTCGTCCTGCTCGACCTCAACCTGCCGGGAATCAGCGGCCGCGACGTGCTCGACGGCATCCGTGGCGATCCACGGCTCAGGGAGCTGCCGGTGGTCGTCCTGAGCACCTCGGCGTCCCCCGACGACGTGTCGTTCGCCTACGCCCACCGGGCGAACGCCTACGTACGCAAGCCCAACGGCTTCGAGGCCCTCAGCGTCGTCGCCCGGGCAATCCGCGATTTCTGGACGCAAGCGGCGACCCTGCCGTCGGCGTTTCCCGCCTCGTCCTAGAGCATCGAGCCCTGGCCCGGCCGCGGCTCGTGCGCCGCGGCGCGGGCGAGGCGCTCCAGCTCGGCCGATGCCTGGGAGGCCAGCGCCGCGCAGTCCTCCACCAGGGTCGCGGCGGCGTCGGGGCTCAGGTCGCCCGAGCGCAGCTGCTCGGCGGCGCGCTCGAGGCGGGCGACGAGGTCGTCGAGAGAGGCGTCAGCCATGAGGCGTCCCATTGTCCTGCATCTCGCGGAAGGCGGCGGCGAGGATCCCGTTGACGAACCCCGGCGAGTCCGCCCCGCAGAACTCCTTGGCTGTCTCCACGGCCTCGTCGATCGCGCCCTCGGGTGGGATCGGGGTCTCCCCGGGCGCGACATCGGGATGGCGCATCTCGAGCAGGGCCAGGCGCATGATCGCCTTCTCCAGCGGCGCGATGCGGTCGATCGTCCATCCCTGCGCGTGGCGGCCGATGACCTCGTCGAGCTCCTCGCGATAGTCGTCGGCGGCGTAGGTCAGCGCCCGGGTGAACTCCGAAGCGTCGTGCTCGAGCACGTCCTCCACGGAGCGGCCGGTCACCTCCTGCTGGTAGATGGCGAAGGCGGCGGCGCGGCGCTGGTCGGAACGACGGGGCATCGGCGGGCGGACGTTAGCCTGCGACCGTGTCCGCGGTGGTCGTCGGGACGAGCCGTCTTACGCGCGTGACATGTACTCGCCGGTCGACGTCTGGACCTTCACGCGGTCGCCGATGTTGACGAACAGCGGCACGCGGACCGTCGCACCGGTCTCGAGCGTGGCGGGCTTGTCGCCGCCGCCCGACGCGGTGTCGCCGCGCAGGCCCGGCTCCGTCTCGGTCACCTCGAGCTCGACCGACGCGGGCAGCTGCAGATCGCCCGGGCTGTCGTCGATGAAGAGCACGTCGACCTCGTCGTTGGGCTTGGTCCAGCGCAGCGCGTCGGACACGCTGGACTGCGGCACCGCGAGCTGCTCGTAGGACGTGGAGTCCATGAAGTGCGCGTCCGTTCCGTCGGCGTAGAGGAACTGCATCTTGCGCGCCTCGGTGTGCACCGAGCGGAACTTCTCTCCGGCTCGGAAGGTCTTGTCGATCACGTTCCCGTCCGATGTGCGGCGCAGCTTCGTGCGCACGAACGCGCCACCCTTCCCGGGCTTGACGTGCTGGAAGTCGACGATCTTGAAGATCGTGCCATCGACGTCGATGTGGTTGCCGTTCTTGAATTGGTTCGTACTTATCATGAGAACCAGCCCCTTTGCAGGGCCTTCGCCGGATCGCGGTACTTGGGTCCGTAGTTGGTGGAGATCAATGTAGTTCCGACCGATTACCCGCACGTCAGCCGGCGAGTCGCCGTACCAGCCAGCCAGCGAGCGATGTATATTACGTACATCGTGAGACGGACTCAAATCTATCTCGGCGACGAGCAGGACCGGTTGCTCAACGCGCGAGCACGAGACCTGGGGACGACGAAGTCAGCGGTCATCCGCGACGCGATCGACACCTTCCTCACCGCCGCGGGAAGCACGACGGGCGAGCTGGATCGGTTCCGAGCGGCCGTCCGCGGAGCGGCCGGCATCGCCCCCTGCCTGCCGACCGGTGCTGAGTACGTTGACGAGCTGCGCGCGGCGGACGCGGCCCGCGACGCGGCGCTCGCGGCTCGCCGGTGAGCCTGCACGTCCTCGACACCTCCGTGCTCATCGACGTCCTCCGCGGCAGCGCTGCCGCCACCACCTGGCTCGCCGACCTCGACGAGGTCCCGGTGTGCTCCGAGATCACACGCACCGAGGTGCTCCGCGGTATGCGGTCGGGCGAGCGAGCCGCCACGGAGCGCCTGCTTGCTGCCCTGCGCTGGCTTGCTGTCGACGAACGCGTGAGCCGGCGCGCCGGCGAGCTCGGCCGCAAATATCGACGGAGCCACGGCCTCGCGATCGCCGACCTGGTCATCGGCGCCACGGCCCTCGAGCTCGACGCGAAGCTCGCAACCGCCAACACGCGCCACTTCCCCGTGTTCCCCCGGCTCAAGGCGCCGTATGGTTGAGCACACGTTCTTGAACGATCACCTGACCCAGCGGCGCCGACCTGGACCCCGACGTCATCTACACCCCGTCGCTACGGACCGAATCCG
>JBBPZE010000015.1:0-8714 GCA_038199185.1 Solirubrobacterales bacterium | reverse complement strand
CCCGCCCGGGAATCGGGCGGGCCGCAGGCGCACGCGACCTGACGTTCGATCAGGCCTTTGCGCTCGAGAAACGGCGGCCGACGACGTCCCAGTCGACGACCTCCCACCACGCCTTGAGGTAGTCGGGGCGCTTGTTCTGATAGGTCAGGTAGTAGGCGTGCTCCCAGACGTCGTTGCCCAGCAAGGGGGTCTGGCCCTCGAGGATCGGGCTGTCCTGGTTGGGCGTCTTGGTCAGCTTCAGCTCGCCGCCGTCGAGCACCAGCCACGTCCACCCCGAGCCGAACTGGCCCACGCCGTTGGCATCGAACTGCTCCTGGAACTCGGCGAAGGAGCCGAACGCCGCGTTGATCGCGTCGGCCAGCTCACCCGCAGGCTCGCCGCCGCCGTCGGGCGCCATCGACTCCCAGAACAGGCTGTGGTTGGCGTGGCCGCCGCCGTTGTTGCGAAACGGGGTCTGCTGGTCGGCCGGCAGGGAGGAGAGCGCGGCCAGGACCTCCTCCACCGGCTTGCCGTCGAAGTCGGTGCCTTCGAGAGCCGCGTTGGCCTTGTCCACGTAGGCCTGATGGTGCTTGTCGTGATGGGTCTTCATCGTCTGCTCGTCGATGTGGGGCTCGAGCGCGTTGTAGTCGTAGGGCAGCGGCGGGACCTCGTAGGCCATGTCGGCTCCTCTGAGTCTGTGTGTCTGTCGGTGTCGGGGACATTAGTGTTCGGCGCCCGATGGCCCGCCTCTCACAGCTGCTGCTGCCGACCGAACGCGAGGCCCCGGCCGATGCCGAGGCGCTGTCGCACAAGCTGATGGTTCGCGCGGGGCTGATCCGCCAGGTGGGATCGGGGCTGTGGAGCTGGCTGCCCGCGGGATGGCGGGTGCACCAGAACGTCGTGCAGATCGTGCGTGAGGAGATGGACGCCGTCGGCTGTCAGGAGATGCTGATGCCGGTCGTCACGCCGGCCGAGCTGTGGAAGCGCAGCGGCCGCCACGGGATCTCCGAGCTGTTCCGCCTGCAGGACCGCCGCGGTGCCGAGCTGATCCTGGCCATGAGCCACGAGGAGACCCTGACCTTCCACATGGCGGGCGCGGTGCGCTCCTACCGCGACCTGCCCAAGCTGATCTACCACTTCCAGACCAAGGGCCGCGACGAGCCACGCCCGCGCGCCGGGGTCCTGCGCACTCGCGAGTTCATCATGAAGGACGCCTACTCCTTCGATCGGGACCTCGCGGGGCTCGACGAGAGCTATGAGAGGCTGGCCGGCGCCTACGACCGCGTCTTTGACCGCTCCGGGCTCGAGTGGTACTCGGTGGAGGCCGACGTCGGGATGATGGGGGGAACCGGCGCCCACGAGTACATGGCGCCGTGCCCGGCGGGTGAGAACGACGTGGCGCTGGCTCCGGGCTATGCCGCCAACGTCGAGGTCGCATGCGCCGATCCCCAGGCGGTGCCACCGCTGCCCGAGAGCGTCTCGGGCGAGCTGCACACCCCCGGGGCCACGACCATCGAAGCCCTGGCCGGCCATCTCGGCGTTCCTGCGGGCAACCTCCTCAAGGCGTTTCCGATCGTCACCGAGTCGCGGGGGTTGGTGCTCGTCCTGCTGCGCGGCGATCATCGGGTCCAGGAGATCAAGCTGGCCAACGCCCTGGGCGAGGCCGTCCGGCAGGCCACGCCCGACGAGCTCTCCGAACTCGGGCTCGAGGCGGGCTTCATGGGCCCGCGCGAGGGCGTCGAGGTGCTCTACGACGCCGCGGTGACACCGGGGCGCTACGTGACGGGCGCGAACCGCTCGGACCACCACGTGGTCATCGAGGTCCCGGCCGGCGAACGGCACGACGTCCGCCGTGTCGAGGAGGGCGACACGGTCGGCGGCAGGACGATCCGCATCGAGCCGGCGATCGAGATCGGCAACATCTTCAAGCTCGGGACCCGCTACTCCGAGCCGCTGGGGGCGACCTACCTCGACGAGAACGGGTCGGAGCGACCGATCGTCATGGGCTCCTACGGCATCGGCCCGGCTCGCATCGCGGCGGCGGCCGTGGAGCAGTTCGCCGACGAGCGCGGGATCTCGTGGCCGCGGTCGATCGCGCCGTGGGACGTGCACGTCGTCGCCCTGGGCAAGGCGGGCAGCGCGGAGCGCGCGGAAGCCGAGAAGCTCTACGGAGGGCTCCAGGAGGCCGGACTGCAGGTTCTTCTCGACGACCGCGACGCGGGAACGGGGGAGAAGCTGACCGACGCGGAGCTGCTCGGCGTTCCGTTGCGGCTGGTGATCGGCAGGCGCTCGCTCGAGTCGGGCACCGCGGAGGCCCAGGCACGCCGCGGGGGCCGGGACCTCGATCCCGTCGCCCTCCAGGGCGCGCCGGAGGCGGTGTCCGGGCTGTGGCGCAGCCTCCCGTAGAGCGCCGGCGCAGGCGGCTGACCTTCCGCCGGCTGTTTGGGCTCGACCGTTCCGGCGGCCCTCCTCCCGAGACGCTTCCCGGGGCGCCGCTGCGGCCGTGGACGATCCCCAACGCCATCGGCTACCTGCGCATCGGGTGCCTGATCGCCTTCCTGATCGTCGCCCTCCGCGACGACGACGGCGAGGGCTGGCTGCAATTCGCGCTCTTCGCCGTCGTGGCGTGGGGCGATTACGCCGACGGCATCGCGGCTCGGCTCACGGGGCAGTACTCGCGCCTCGGCGCGCTGATGGACCCGGTGATCGATCGCTCCCTGGTCATCTGCGGGGTGGTCGTGGCCTATGACTTCGAGCTGCTCCCGCGGTGGGCGCTGCTGATCCTCGCCGGGCGCGAGGCCCTGATGCTGGTTATCGGCCCGTTCTACGTGCGCAGGCGCGGCGAGCTGAAGATCACGATGCTCGGCCGCTGGGCCGTGTGGCCGACGATGGGCGCGATCGCGCTGTCGCTGGTGGGCGCCGATCCGGTCGACGAGATCCTGCTCTACGCCGGCCTGGCCCTGACGCTGGCGGCCACGGCGCAATACGTGCGCCAAGCCTCAACCTCAGCTTGATTGCCGGTATGCTCGCGCCCATGGACACCTTCCCCGACCTCGGCGCGCTGACAGACCAGGAGCTCAAGGACCTCATCCAGCAGCTGACCGAGGAGGAGGTCGACATCTCCTACAAGCGCCGCATCCTGCACGGCAAGATCGACATCCTGCGGGCCGAGCTCGTCAACCGGCTGCGCAAGAAGCACGAGACGGGCGAGGACGTGATCACGGGCGCCGACGTGCAGCGGCTCACCGACATCCTTGCGGGCCGCGGCGTCGCGGACTCCGAGGAGCTAGCTGGGGAGTAGGCCCCCGGTGGCCACCCATTGCTCTGAGTGCGGGCTGGACAACGCCGAGGGTGCGAACTACTGCCAGCGGTGCGGGGCCCACCTCGGTGGACCCGAGCCGACTCCGGAAGACTCGGTCACGGCCACATATCGCGTCGGCGAGACGGGGGAGCTGATCGCCGTCGATCTCCAGGACGTGGTGGCGTCCGAGGGCGCGGCGCTCGTCATCAGGTCCGGGGGCGGACGCGTGGGGGAGAGCTTCCCGCTCCATGTCGCCGCTGCCGACGCCGAAGGCAGCGGCTCGCGCCTGACGATCGGGCGGCGTCCCGATGCCGACGTGTTCCTCGACGACGTGACGGTCTCGCGCGATCACGCGCTGCTGGTCCACCGAGCCGACGGGTGGCATCTCGACGACCTCGGTTCGCTCAACGGGACCTACGTCAATCGCGAGCGCATCGAATCGCACAAGCTGATCGACGCCGACGAGGTGCAGGTCGGCAAGTACAAGCTGACGTTCCTCCAGCGCTGATGCCCGACGACACGGGCACCGTGGCCGGGGTGCCGGTGGAGGAGCGCCGCACGCGCGAGAAGTCGATGACGATCGGCGCCGTCTGCAAGGCGCTCTCGCAGGAGTTCCCCGACATCTCGATCTCGAAGATCCGCTACCTCGAGGACCAGAAGCTGCTCGCCCCGCGGCGGACGCCCGGCGGCTATCGGCTCTACACGACCGGCGACGTCGCGCGACTGCGAACGATCCTTCGCCTGCAGCGCGACGAGTTCCTCCCGTTGCGGGTGATCCGCCAGGAGCTGGCGACGGGCGCGGCCGCCGAGGAGGCGCCGCGGGCCCCCGCGAGCGCGCGCCCGCCCGCGGGACAACGTGCCCGCTCGCCGCGGGCGGCGATCAGCGTCCGCGACGTGGGCGCCCTGTATTCGCTCGAGGACGTGCTCGAGGACACGCGGGCCGACGCGGGGCTCGTCAAGGAGCTCGAGGACTTCAGCGTGATCAAGGGCGAGCTGCGCGCCGGCATCAAGTACTACGACGAGACGGAGCGCGAGATCGTCCGCGCCGCCACCGAACTGGCCCGCTACGGCGTGGCGGGCCGCAACCTTCGGGTGTTCCGGACGTCGGCCGACCGCGAGGCGGCGCTGCTGCAGCAGATCCTCGCTCCGGCCCTGCGGTCGCGCAACGCCGAGCGCCGCAAGGAGGCGGTGGAGGCCCTGGAGAACCTCGCCGCCGTGACGACGCACCTCAAGCACCTGCTGCTCATCCGGGACCTGCGCAAGCTCACCGGCTGATGGAGCTGCGTGAGCACACTGGCTGATGGAGCTGCGTGAGCACATCCGCGAGATCGCCGACTTCCCCCGGCCGGGGATCGGGTTCAAGGACATCACGACGCTGATGGCCGACGCCGCCGCGCTCGATGCGGCCGTGACCGGGCTCGCCGGCGAGGTCGCCGATGAGGATGTCGAGATGGTCGTGGCCGCCGAGGCGCGGGGGTTCCTGCTCGGTCCCGCGCTGGCCCGCGAGCTCGGCGCCGGGTTCATCCTGGCCCGCAAGCCGGGAAAGCTTCCGCACGACACGGTGCGCGCCGAGTACGCGCTCGAGTACGGCACCGACACCCTGGAGGTTCACAGCGACGCGCTGAGACGGTCCGACCCGCCCACGCGGGTGGTCGTCCACGACGACCTGCTGGCGACCGGGGGGACGGCGCGCGCGGTCTGCGAGCTCGTCGAGCAGCTCGGTGGTGAGGTCGTCTCCTGCGTGTTCCTCGCGGAGCTGGCGTTCCTGCACGGCCGTCAGCGCCTGGCGGGTTACGACGTGCGCTCACTGGTGGTCTACGACCGCGAGTGATGCCCACCACCGTTCGCAGCCGGGACGTCTCCGCGCCCCCCGAGGAGGTGTGGCGGATGGTCAGCGATCCCTACCACCTGCCGCGGTGGTGGCCGCGCGTGGAGCGGGTCGAGGCCGTGGCCGGTGAGCGTTTCACCGAGCTCCTGCGCGGGACCAAGAGCGGCCGTGCCGTGCGCGCCGAGTTCCGGGTGGTCGAGAAGCAGGAGCCACGCCTGCTGCGGTTCGCCCAAGAGCTCGCCGGCTCGCCCTTCGAGCGCGTCCTCTCCCAGGCCGAGACCGAGATCGCGGTCGTGCCCGGCGCGAGCGGGACGACCGTCGCCATCACGCTGCGCCAGCGGCTGCGGGGGATATCCCGGTTCGGAGGCTTTCTGGTCAAGCGCGCGACGGGGCGGATCCTCGACGAGGCCCTCGACGGCCTGGAGGCGGCTCTTGGCCCGGCGTAGCCGCTGGTGGGGGTGGGGCGAGGATGCAGCCGCCGGCTCGTTACCCATTGCGGCGCTGCCGCTGCTGCGGGCCGAGCTGCAGGTGGAGGGCGCCGTGCGCGGCCCCGTCGCGCTCGAGGATGTGCGGGTGCCTTCGTCCGCGCTGAGCGAGAGCGTGCTCGGACGTCTGCGCGGGGTCGCGGCGGTCCGATCCGACCACGGCACCCGGGTGGTGCATGCCGCGGGCAAGGGCTACGCCGACCTGGTGCGGCTGCGGGCCGGCGAACCCGAGGACGTGCCGGACGCCGTGGTGACACCGGGCGACGCTGCGGGAGTGGCCGCCGTGCTGGAGGTCTGCGCCGCCGAGCGGATCGCCGTGGTGCCGTTCGGAGGCGGCACCAGCGTCGTCGGTGGGCTGACGCCCGTCCGGGATGGCTTCGCCGGGGCGATCTCGCTGGATCTCAGCGGGCTCGACCAGCTGGTCGGCGTCGACGCCCGGTCGCTGACGGCGACGGTGCAGGCCGGCATGCAGGGCCCGGAGCTCGAGCGGGCGCTGGGCGCTGGGGGCTACACGCTGGGCCATTACCCGCAGAGCTTCGAGTACGTCTCGATCGGCGGCTGCGTAGCAACGCGCTCGGCCGGTCAGGCCTCGACCGGCATGGGCCGCATCGACGATCTGGTCGTCGGGCTGCGCTGCGCGACGCCGCGGGGAGAGCTCGGACTGGCGGCGATGCCCGCCAGCGCGGCCGGACCGGACCTGCGAGAGCTGCTCGTCGGCTCGGAGGGCGCGTTCGGGGTGATCACCGAGGCGAGCCTGCGCATCCGGCCGCGGCCGGCGGCGGTCCGCTACGAGGGCTGGATGGTTCCGTCGTTCGTCGCCGGCGCCGAGGCCCTGCGCGAGCTCGAGCAGGCCGGCGCGGCACCCGACGTCGCCCGCCTCTCCGATGCGGAGGAGACGCGCTTCTCGATGATCGTCTCGGGCGCCCTGGCGGGCGGCCGCGGGGACCTGGTCCGCCGGTATCTCGGCGCGCGCGGCGTCTCGGGCGGCTGCCTGGCGATCGTGGGCTGGCTCGACGACCCCGACGCGATCGCGGCCCGCCGCGCCCGCGCGGCAGCGGCGCTGCGAGGCGTCGGGGGCGCCGGCCTCGGGATGTCGGCGGGGCGGTCGTGGCAGCACGGCCGCTACCACGGCCCCTACCTGCGCGATCATCTCCTCGATCGCGGCGTGATGGTCGAGACGCTGGAGACGGCCACCGGGTGGGGCAAGGTGTTCGGCCTCTACGACGGCGTGACTCGTGTACTGCGCGAGACGCTGGGCGCGCGCGGCACGCCGCCGATCGTGTGGTGTCACATCTCCCACCTCTATCCGACCGGGTGCTCGCTGTACTTCACCTTCCTGGCCCGCCAGGAGCGCGGGGCCGAGATCGAGCAGTGGGCGGCGGCCAAGCGCGCGGCGTGCGAGGCGATCATCGCCCATGGCGCGACGCTGACCCACCACCACGCCGTCGGCCGTGACCACGCGCCCTACCTGCCCAGCGAGGTCGGCCCGCTCGGTATCGCCGCCCTGCGGGCGGTCAAGACCGAGTTGGATCCCGCCGGGATCATGAACCCGGGCAAGCTGCTGCTCCAGGTGTAGAAGACACCGAGCGGGGCCTGGGCGTCGACCGACCCTGGGTCGCCGATGGGTCGAACGTCCATTCTGCCGTCCCAGAGGACGGTCTTCTGGACGTTCGTGGCGCGATCCGCTACGTGATCCCCGGCGCGGTCCCGGCCGAGCGCCCCATCGGGGGGACCCGCCGCCCGCCTACCGCGGCTTGGGCAGGGTCCCGCCGATGATGACCGGGCCCGGGGCCTTGGGGTTGGCCACGGTCTCGCGGGTGAGGACGATCGCGCTGTACTGGCTGAGGTCGATCGTGTTGGGCAGGGCACCGGGGAAGCGCAGCTTGCCGTCGGCCTTGACGCGCGGGGTGAACCCCAGGCGAGACGCGCGGTTGTTGCCGATGACCCACAGCGCGTAGACGTCGCCCTTGCGGTTGGGCGGGAGATGCTGGCCCTGGAAGAGGATGTCGACCTCGTCGCCCTGGCGAACGAGCGTCAGGGCGGCGATCGCCTTGGGGGCGGGCGAGCCCTTCAGGGGGTTGAGGTTGACCTGGCCGAGGACCTGCGGCGTGGTCGAGGTGCCGCCGGTCGACGTCGTGCTGCTCGTCGAGGCCGAGTTCGTCGAGCGGCTCGCGCCGCCACCGTCGCCTGAGCCCGACAGGCCGAAGACGATGAGAAACGCCACGGCCACGCCGATCGCGCCGAGCAGCAGGGCGCCGCCCAGGCGCGAGCTCTTCGCCTGGCGGTCGCGGGCGGTCCTGCGCGCCTGCAGGGCCCCGAATGCCTCGTCGATCTCGAAGCGCTCGGCGGGGATGTCCGCCAGCGCGTCGGATGCCACCCCGCCCTCCCGGAGCTCTCCCGACACGACTCTGCCCCAGGCTCGCCCGGGAGCCGAGGTCTCGAGCAGCTCGCGGGTCGCCGCGCGCTCGGACGCCGTCTGCTGGCCGAGCAGGTAGTCGGCGATCTCGTCCTGATCGGCGGTCGAGAGCCCCGCTCCGTCGGCGGGGCCGAGAAGGTCGAGGCCATCGCGAGCGCGCTCGCGGACGGCCTGGGGGTCGATCCGCAGCAGCGTGGCGAGGTCGTCGTAGGACTTGCCCTGATTGAGCAGCAGCTGCAGGACCGCGCGGCGATCGGCGGGAAGGTCGTTCATACGGGACATGAGCGGACGGAGGATACGGTTCCGATGTGCCCCCACACCTCGCTGCCCCGTCGCCCGCTCCGTTCGACGCCCTCATCGGCCTGGTGTACGACTCGGTCGAGGACGGCCTGGTGCACGCCCACGTCGCCGTCCGTGACGACCTCAAGCAGCCCATGGGCCTCGTGCACGGGGGTGTCTTTGCCTCCATCGCGGAATCCGTCGCGTCGATGGCCACGGGCATGGCGGTCTCCGGCGAGGGCAGGAGCGCGCAGGGGCTCTCGAATCAGACGTCGTTCCTGCGCCCGATCCTCGAGGGAACCATTCACGCCGTGGCGCGGCGCAAGCACCGGGGGCGGACCACCTGGGTATGGGAGGTCGAGCTGTCCGACGACAAGGAGCGCCTCTGCGCGCTGGTCCGCATGACGATCGCGGTCAGGTAGGGGG
>JBBPZE010000014.1:0-9513 GCA_038199185.1 Solirubrobacterales bacterium | reverse complement strand
TCGCCCAGCTCCTCCACCTCGAGTCGGAGGATCCCGACAAGGACATCTCGCTCTACGTCAACTCGCCGGGCGGCTCCGTGTACGCGGGCCTCGCCATCTACGACACGATGCAGTTCATCAAGCCCGACGTGCAGACCATCTGCGTCGGCATCGCAATGTCGATGGGCGCGCTGCTCCTCGGCGGCGGCGCGGCGGGCAAGCGCATGGCGCTGCCCAACGCCAAGATCCTGATCCATCAGGTGTCCTCAAGCTTTCAGGGGCAAGCGACCGATATTGAGATCCATGCCCGCGAGATCATCGATGTGCGCCGGCGTCTGGACGAGATCATCGCCAAGCACACGGGTAAGGAGCTTGACCAGGTCAAGCGAGACACCGAGCGTGACTACTTTATGAGCTCGGAAGAAGCCCGGGAGTACGGGATCATCGATCGAGTGATCTCGGAGCACTGACAAGTGTCTTCGCGCACCCGAGGGAAGCACTAGGCTTCAGAGCGCGCGAGCGCGTCTGCAGCCGAGCTCTGGGAGGAGATTCATGGCCCGTCCGACCGACTCCAACGAACAACTTCTCTGCAGCTTCTGCGGTAAGTCCCAGCGGCAGGTCAAGAAGCTGATCGCCGGACCCGGCGTCTACATCTGCGATGAGTGCATCGATCTCTGCAACGAGATCATCGACGAGGAACTCACCGCCCCGCCGAGCTTTGACATCGAGAACCTCCCCAAGCCGCGGGAGATCTATGACGTCCTCAACGAATACGTGGTCGGCCAGGAGCAGTCCAAGCGCTCGCTCTCGGTAGCGGTTTATAACCACTACAAGCGTGTCCAGATGATGCAGTCCGACGAGAACGACATCGAGCTGCAGAAGTCCAACATCCTGCTGCTCGGGCCGACGGGCTGCGGCAAGACGCTGCTGGCCCAGACGCTCGCGCGCATCCTCAACGTGCCGTTCGCGATCGCCGACGCCACGGCGCTGACCGAGGCCGGCTACGTCGGTGAGGACGTCGAGAACATCCTGCTCAAGCTGATCCAGGCCGCCGACTATGACGTCAAGAAGGCCGAGACGGGGATCATCTACATCGACGAGGTCGACAAGATCGCCCGCAAGGCCGACAACCCGTCGATCACCCGCGACGTGTCGGGCGAGGGCGTGCAGCAGGCGCTGTTGAAGATCCTCGAGGGCACGACCGCCAGCGTCCCGCCCCAGGGCGGCCGCAAGCACCCCCATCAGGAGTTCCTGTCGATCGACACGACGAACATCCTGTTCATCTGCGGAGGGGCGTTCGCCAACCTCGACAAGGTCATCGAGCGCCGCGTGGGGTCCAAGGGGATCGGCTTCGGTGCGTCCATCGAGTCCAAGGTCGATCGCGACACGGGCGACGTGTTCGAGGCCTGCCTGCCCGAGGACCTCGTCAACTACGGGCTGATCCCGGAGTTCATCGGGCGCCTGCCGATCGTCAGCGCCGTGCACCAGCTCACGCGCGACGATCTCATCACGATCCTCACCGAGCCGCGCAACGCCCTGGTCAAGCAGTTCCAGCGCTTCTTCCAGTTCGACAACATCGAGCTGGTCTTCTCTGACGACGCGCTCACCTCGGTCGCCGACAAGGCGCTCGAGCGCGAGACCGGCGCCCGCGGGCTGCGCTCGATCATCGAGGAGATCCTGCTCGACGTCCAGTTCGAGCTGCCCTCCCGGCGCGACGTGCAGAAGTGCGTCGTGACCAAGGAGACCGTCGAGAAGGGCATCCCGCCCACGCTCGTGACGGCCGCCGCCGCGCCCGAGGCCTCGGACCCGGGCGAGCAGACGGCCGAGTCGGCCTAGCCCTTCGCCCGGCGCCGGGCGCTGATCCGCTCGACGGTGCGCAGCCCGTCGAGGTCCGCCTGATCGGCCGGCCGGCCGGCGGCGGCCTTCATCGCCTTGAGGTGCCGGAGCGAGGCGATTCGCACCGTCGTGCCGCCCAGGTCGATCTGCAGCGAGCGTGCACGGAGCTCGCGGTAGGAGGGCGCCCCGGGCGGGTCCACGAGGAGGTCGAGCCAACCGGCGGTGGTGGCGAGCGTCAGCATCCGGGTCTTGCGCATGGTGCGGCCATCGGGGACGAACGGCACGTCGTCCTCGACGCCTCGGAGCCTCGCATCGAGGCCGACCAGGACGTCACCCAGGCGGTCGATGTTCTCGTGCGTCGTGCGGTAGACGACGTCGACGTCCTTCGTGGTTCGCACATAGCCGTGGGCGATCACGGCCAGGCCTCCGACGACCACGAAGTCGACGCCGGCCGCGACGAGCTCGCCCAGCAGCCGCTGCGGGACGAACTCAGGAAGCGCGTCCACCGCGGCTCGACTCGGAGGTGGCGGCCTCGCGTGCCCACTCGTACATCCGGGTCGCCATCGCGATCCGCTCCGCGGGGGTGTGGCGGAGCGAGTCGGCGACGAGGGTGTCGTCGACGCCCTCGGGCCACGGCGACGACGCGATCCGCAGCCGCTGGCCCGTGGCGCGCAGGACGCGGTCGAGGGTCTCGAGCGTCGGGTTAGCGCCCGGCCGCTCGAGCTTGGCGATCGCCGATTGCGTCATGCCCAGACGTTTCCCCAGGGCGGCCTGCGTGAGGCCCCCTCTCCGGCGCGCGTCGCGAACGAGTTTGTCAGGAAAGAGACCCATGCCTGCAATTATAACTTTTCAGTCATCATGAGCAATAAAAACTACTCTTCGCGCGCCATGATCGCGGGTTAGGCTCCCCGTATGCCGTCACTGCTGCGCCTGCGAACGCTTCCATGGCTCGCTCTGCTCGACGTCGGGCGCACGACCAGGGCGCACCTCGCCGATCACCTGTCGGAGAAGGACCGCCGGCGGGTGGCCGCGATCGCCCGCCACACCCGGGGCGACGTGCGCCGGCTCACCGAGCGCGACAAGGCGGAGCTCAAGCGGATCGCGCGCGATCTCAACCTGCAGTTGCTCGCCCGGGATCTCGTGCCCGCCGCCGGGCAGTTGCGTCGCGGCAGCGGGCGCCGGTAGGCCGCGAGAGCCGGCGTGCCGCCGACGGCCGCGGGCGCCGGTAGGCCGCGAGCGCCCCGTCGCATCCTGGATAGAGGTCGCAGGAGAACACCTCGGCAGGACGCGGTGGGCTGCCGGAGGGCTGCGCGCGCAGGACGGGAGCCCGTCCGTCCCTGCCTAGACTCGACCGGCGATGGCCGGCCTTGCTGACCGCACCCGTTTCGAGCCCTCCGAGGTCGAGCCCCGGATCGTCGAGGCGTGGCTGGAGTCCGGCCTGCACCACCCCGAGCCGGACGGCACGCCGGCGGAGAACTTCTCGATCGCGATCCCGCCGCCCAACGTCACGGGCGCGCTGCACATGGGCCACGCGCTCAACGGCTCGATCCAGGACTGCCTCGTGCGCTGGGCGCGCATGTCGGGCCCGCCCACCCGGCGGGCGAAGTGGATCCTGGGAACCGACCACGCGGGCATCGCCACCCAGACCCAGGTCGAGAGGATGCTGGTGAAGGAGGGCACCAGCCGCGAGGAGATCGGCCGCGAGGCCTTCGTCGAGCGCGTGTGGCAGTGGCGCGCCGAGTACGGCGGCCAGATCATCGAGCAGTACAAGCGCCTGGGCGCCACGTGCGACTACGAGGACGAGCGCTTCACGATGGACGCCGAGTACATCGCGGCCGTGCAGAAGGTCTTCGTCGAACTCTACGAGCAGGGGCTGATCTACCGCGATCACTACCTGGTCAACTGGGACCCCGGCTCGGGGTCGGCGATCTCCGACCTGGAGGTCGAGCAGCGCGAGGACGTGCGCGACACCCTCTTTCACATCCGCTACTCCGACGAGCTCGTCGTGGCGACGGTGCGCCCCGAGACGATGCTGGCCGACACGGCCGTCGCCGTGCACCCCGACGACGAGCGCTACTCACACCTGATCGGGACCACGGTGAGCCTGCCGCTCATCGGTCGCGAGCTACCGGTGATCGCCGACCTCTACGTCGACCGGGAGTTCGGGACGGGAGCGCTGAAGATCACGCCGGGGCACGACCCCAACGACTTCGAGATCGGTCGCCGGCACGGCCTCGAGGAGATCAGCGCCATCGGCGAGGACGGCCTCATGACCGCGGCCGCGGGGCGCTTTGCGGGCCTGACGGTACCCGCCGCGCGGGCGGAGGTGATCGAGGCGCTGGAGGCCGACGGGCTGATGGTCTCGCGCGAGGAGATCGTCCACACCGTGCCCTACTCGCACCGGTCGGGACAGCGCATCGAGCCGCTGATCAGCCTGCAGTGGTTCATGCGGATGGAGTCACTGGCGGAGCCGGCCATCGCCGTGGTGCGCGACGGGCGCATCAAGATCCACCCGGAGTCCCAGAGCCGCCGCTACATCGACTGGCTGGAGAACATCCGGCCCTGGTGCATCAGCCGGCAGCTGTGGTGGGGGCACCAGCTGCCGGTCTACTACCGCGGCGAGCAGGAGACCTACGTCGGCCTGACGCCGCCGGAGGGCGACGGCTGGGAGCGCGATCCCGACGTGCTCGACACGTGGTTCAGCTCGGCGCTGTGGCCGTTCGCCACGCTCGGCTGGCCGCACGACACGCCGGCGCTGCGCGCGTTCTACCCGACCGACGTCCTGCTGACGGCGCGCGAGATCCTGTTCCTGTGGGTCGCGCGCATGGTGATGATGGGCCTGCGCTTTCCCGGCGACATCCCGTTCGAGCACGTCTACGTCCACTCGGTGATCCAGGCGCCCGACGGGCGGCGGATGAGCAAGTCGCTGGGTAACGGCATCGATCCCCTGGAGGAGATCGAGCGCCACGGCGCCGACGCCGTGCGCTTCGGCATGCTGGCGATGTCCTCCACCCAGGACGTCCGCTTCAGCGCCGAGAAGATCCGCCAGGGCCAGGCGCTGGCCAACAAGCTCTTCAACGCCGCCCGCTTCGTGCTGCTCAATGTCGCCGAAGCCGAAGCCGAAGCCGAAGCCGAAGCCGGAGCCGAATTCAAAGCCGGAGCCGGAGCCGGAGCCGGAGCCGAATTCAGAGCCGGAGCCGAAGCCGGAGCCGAGCCCGCGCCGCGGCCGTCGGCCGTCGAGGACCGCTGGATCCTCTCGCGCCTGCAGCGTGCCAAGTCCGACGCCCAGCGGCGGATCGAGGAGTTCGACTTCGCCAAGCTCGCCCTGGGCCTCTACGACTTCGTCTACGGGGAGCTGTGCGACTGGTACCTCGAGCTGACCAAGGGGCGCGAGTTCGACGAGGAGCTTTCGGCGACCATGCTGTTCGTCCTGCGCGAGACGCTCGCGCTCGCCCATCCCGTCATCCCGTTCGTCACCGAGGAGGTGTGGGGCCACGTCCCGGGCAACGCGGGGACCCTGCTGGCCCAGTCGCGTCGCGAACCGGTCGACGGGGCGCTGGTCGACGAAGCCGCCGAGCGGGAGGTGGGTGCTCTCATCGACGCCGTCCGCGCGGTGCGGGCGTGGCGTGAGCGGACGGGGGTCCGCGACGTGCTGACGGCGCGCGCCAACGGCTTCGAGGGCACGCGCGACGCGCTGGGGCGGATGGCCAAGCTCGAGTGGGGCGAGCCGGGTGGGGAGCCGCTGAACGTCGGCGGAGTGGAGATCGCCGCGCCCGTCGTCGACTCCGCGGAGGTCGAGCGCAAGCGCGGCGAGCAGCGCGCACGCCTGGAGGCCGAGATCGAGCGCGCGCAGGCCAAGCTCGCCAACGAGGCGTTCGTGGCCAAGGCGCCCGAGCCCGTGGTGCAGGGCGAGCGCGGCAAGCTCGCCGACCTCCGGCGACAGCTCGACGAGCTCTGATGGCTCCAGCGCCGGCCAAGGCCCAGCGCTGGACCCTGGCCGATGCCGAGCGATACCTGCTGGGCCTCGAGATGTTCGGCATGCGCTTCGGCCTGGATCGCATGCGCCGCCTGCTGACCGCCCTGGGCCAGCCGCAGGAGCAGTTTCCCTCGATCCACGTCGTGGGGTCCAACGGCAAGAGCTCGACAACGCGCATGATCGCGACGCTGCTCGAGGCCCACGGCCTGCGCTCGGGCGCCTATCTGTCGCCCCACCTGCTCTCGTTCGCCGAGCGCGTCCGCGTCGGCGACCGCGACGCCGACCCCGATCGGCTGGCCGCCGCGGTCCAGCGCGCCGCCCACGCCGCCCAGATGGTCGATCGCACCCTCGGCGAGGATGACGTCGTCACCCAGTTCGAGGCCCTGACCGCCGCCGCGCTCGCCGAGCTGGCGGCCGAGGAGATCGAGGTGGCGGTCGTCGAGGCCGGCCTCGGCGGGCGCTATGACGCGACCAACGTGCTGCCCTCGCGCGTCCAGGTCCTGACCAACGTGGAGCTCGAGCACACCCGTTGGCTCGGCCCGACCATCGCCGACATCGCCGAGGAGAAGGCCGACGTCGTGCGGCCGGGGGGCACGCTCGTGCTGGGCGCCGATCTGCACGCCGACGCACGCAGGGTCGCCGAGCGCGTCGCGAGCGAGCGCGGTGCGTCCGTGGTGACCGCAGCGCCGGACCCCGGCCTCGAGGTGTCGGCTCCCGGCGCCTTCCAGCGGCAGAACTTCGCGGTGGCCATGGCCGCGGTGCGGGCCTATCTCGGCGAGCTGGACCCCGATGCGGTCGAGGAGGCCGCCTCCCGCGTATCGGTCCCCGGACGCTTCCAGGTCATCGACGACCAGCTGGTGATCGACAGTGCCCACAACGCCGCGGCCACGGCCGCGCTCGCCCGATCGCTGCCGACCTTACTCGCGGGACGGCCGCTCGTGGCGGTCGTCGCGATCCTCGATGACAAGGATCCCGCCGCGATGCTCTCCGAGCTGCTGCCGCTCTGCGAGCACGTCGTCTTCTGCCGGATCGTCAACCCGCGGGGCCTCTCGCCGGCGACGCTCGCCTCGCTGGCCCAGCAGCTGGGCGGGGTGGGTGGAGCCATCCACACCGAGCGCGACGCCCACTCGGCCGTCGCTCTCGCCCGCGAGCTGGCAGGCTCTGCCGGCATCGTGCTCGCCACCGGCTCGATCTACCTGCTGGCCGATCTCCTGCGCCCGGCCGGCGCCGGTCCTGGTGCGACGCTGTGAGCGAGGACGGCCCGAGCGTTCCCGCGATGATCGCGTGGGTGGCGCTGATCGTGGCGCTCGTGATCCTCGTCTTCTTCGGGCTGGGCTACCTCTTCGGGCGGCTGTTCCTGTAGGGAAGCGCGCGCGCCGCCTCAGCCCGTAAGCTTCCGCACACGATGCTGGCGATCTTCGGGATCAACTCGAGCGGCCTGGATCTCGCCGTTCGGCTGATCATCCTCAGCCTCGTGGTGATCTGGTGGGCGCTGATCTACTGGACCTACTCCGACGCCCGTCGGCGCATCGCCGATCCCATGCTGGTGATGTGTGCGGTCGGCGCGAGCTTCTTCCCGTTCATCGGGTCGATGATCTACACCATCGTCCGGCCGCCGGAGTACCTCGACGACATCCAGGAGCGCGAGCTGGAGATGCAGGCCGCCGAGGCGCGCCTGAACGAGCACGGCTACCTGCTCTGCCCGAACTGCGAGAGCGAGGTGGAGCGTGACTTCCTGCGGTGCCCGAACTGTCAGCGCAGGCTCAAGGATCCGTGCGTGAGCTGCGCCAAGCCGCTCGACCCGCAGTGGTCGATCTGTCCGTACTGCGAGGCAGAGGTCTCCGGGACCCAGCAGCGCCGCCGCCGCCGGCAGGCCTACGAGGAGACCCAAGAGCCGGCGATCGAGCCCACCGAGTACTGACCTCTACCGATCTGCCTCTTGGTCGCATAGCGAGACAAAGTCAGATCTCAACGACGTAGCAAGGAGACGCTCCGTGGACCGGACCCTCATCCTGGTCAAGCCCGACGCCTTCGCGCGCGGCCTGACCGGCGAGATCATCGCTCGTTTCGAGCACAAGGGCCTCGCGCTCGTGGCCCTCAGGCAGATGGAGATGACCGAGGAGCTCGCCCAGCAGCACTACGCCGAGCACGAGGGCAAGCCGTTCTACGGCGAGCTGGTGGACTTCATCACCTCCGGGCCGCTGGTCGCGATGGTCCTGCAGGGCCCCGATGCGATCAGGGCCGCCCGCCAGGTCATCGGGGCGACGAACCCGCTCGAGGCCACGACGGGCTCGATTCGCGGCGACCTCGCCGTCGAGGTCGGAAGGAACCTGGTCCACGGGTCCGACTCCCCGGAGGCCGGGGCCCGCGAGGCCGCGCTGTTCTTCCCCGAGCTCTGACCGGGGCCGTGTCGCTGGTCCTCGCCTCGAGCTCGCCGCAGCGCAGGGCGATCCTCGCGGCGCTGGGGGTGCCGTTCGAGGTCCGCGTCGGCGACGTGCAGGAGACCGACGAGGGCACGCCCATTCTCGTGGCGCGGGAGAACGCGCTGCGCAAGGTTCTGGCCGTGTCGCGCGCGGACGGGGAGACCGTGCTCGGGGTCGACACGCTCGTGGCGACGGGCGCCGAGATCTGGGGCAAGCCGCCCAGCGCCGAGGCCGCCGCGGCGACACTCCGCCACCTGGCCGGCCGCACGCACGAGGTCGTCAGCGGGTTCGCGCTCGCGGGTGACGAGGGCACGGTCGTCGGCGAGGAGGTCACCCGCGTGACCTTTCGCGTGCTCGACGACAGGGCGATCGCCTGGTACGTCGGCTCGGGCGAGTGGAAGGGGCGGGCCGGCGGCTACGCGATCCAGGGCCGCGGCGGCGCGCTCGTGCGACGCATCGAGGGCGACTATCTCAACGTGGTCGGGCTGCCGGTCGGAGCGGTGATGGACCTGTGCCCGGGCGTGCTCTCGTTCTCCGAGCTCGACCGCGTTCCGCCGGGAAGCTTCCCCACGCGGGGGACGTAGGGCCGCCGTTGTTTGCAGGCGTTTCTTGACGGTCGAGACCTTGCCGGAGCGCTGAGGTCCCTTCGGTACACTCGTCTCGCGAGGACGTTCTCCGGCCCGACACCGGCCGGGGACGCCCCGACAACCCCTACCCATGGGCCTGCTCCAGTACCTCACCGGCTTCGGTGGCCGCGACATGGCGGTGGACCTCGGGACCGCGAACACCCTCGTCTACGTCCGCGGACGCGGGATCGTGCTCTCCGAGCCGTCGGTCGTCGCGATCGACTCGCGGTCGGGCGAGGTGCACGCCGTGGGAATCGAGGCCAAGCGGATGCTCGGCCGCACGCCCGGCACCATTCAGGCGATCCGCCCGCTCAAGGACGGCGTCATCGCCGACTTCGACGTAACGGAGGAGATGCTCCGCCACTTCATCCAGAAGGTCCATCAGAACCGCTTCGCCCACCCGCGGGTGGTCGTCTGCGTGCCGTCCGGCGTCACGGGCGTCGAGAAGCGCGCGGTCGAGGAGGCGTGCCTGTCTGCGGGCGCGCGCCAGGCCTACCTGATCGAGGAGCCCATGGCGGCGGCGATCGGGGCCGGGCTTCCGGTGGGAGAGCCCACCGGCTCGATGGTGGTCGACATCGGCGGCGGTACCAGCGAGGTCGCGGTGATCTCGCTGGGCGGCATCGTCGTGAGCCAGTCGATCCGCGTCGCGGGCGACGAGCTCGACGAGGCGATC
>JBBPZE010000013.1:0-18790 GCA_038199185.1 Solirubrobacterales bacterium | reverse complement strand
CTGTTTCTCACCCATCGCTCGATCGAGCGGTCGAGCTATCCGGCGGTGGGCGCCTCGTTCCTGGTCGAGGGGGTCTTCGACCTGACGATGGGGATCCCGATCCTGATCTTCTCGTTCACCCAGGGCGTCTTCCCCAAGCCGCCGGACTTCGCCTCGCTCGATGCGTTCGACCTGTCCTTCTTGGCCTCCCACCAGCGCTTTACGCTCTTCCTGCTCACCGTGATCGGGTTCGTGATTCTGCTCGGCTTCGCGGTGCTCAGCCGCCGCGTGAAGCTCTTCTGGGCGCGGGTCCGCCAGGGCCTGGTCATCCTGCGCGACCGGCGCCGCTATCTCCGGGAGGTCTGGCTTGTGCAGTTCGGCGGCTGGCTGTTTCGCTGCGCTGCCTTCTGGATGCTGCTCGAGGCGTTCCACGTCGGCGGCTCGGTCAAGAACGTGCTGCTCGTCCTCGGGGTCAATGCCGTCGCCGCGATCGTGCCCTTCACCCCCGGGGGCGCCGGTGTCCAGCAGGCGTTCCTGGTGTCAGTCTTCGGCCAGGGCGCGGTGGCCTACTCGGTCGGCCAGCAGATCGCCATCGCGGCGTTCAGCCTCGCGCTCGGGTTCGTCGCGATCGTCTTTGTCTTCCGCTTCCGCAGCTTCAAGGAGGTCATCCGCGCTGGGCGCGACGCGCGCTCGACCGAGACGGAGCCCGCCCGGACGTTCTAGAGGATCAGGCGGCGCTCCATGAAGCGGATCGCCAGCCGCCATCCCACCACCGCGAAGGCGATCAGGAACGCCAGGTGGCCGACGTCCTCCCACCCCTGCAGGCCGAACACGGAGTGGCGCACGAGCTGGACGCAGTGAAACAGCGGGTTGACATTGCCGAGCGCCTGGGCCCAGGTGGGTAGCCGGTCGAGCGGGAAGAACGTGCCCGCGACCAGGAACATCGGCGTCAGCAGACCGCTCTGCCAGTAGGAGAAGCTCTCGATCGACTTGGCTTTGGCGGCGATGAAGATGCCGAAGCACGCCCAGCCGTAGCCGGCGAGGGCGGCGATCGGGGGGACGAGCAGCATGCCCCAGCTCGGATCGAGCCCGAAGACGACGGCCACGAGCATCGGAACGCACCCGTAGATCCCGGTCCGCAGGGCAATCCACAGCGCCTCGGCCGTGACGAGCTCCTCGGTGTCCACGGGCGCGGCGAGGATGGCGTCGTAGGTGTGCTGGAACTCGTACTTGACGAACGTGGAGTACATCGCGGGAAACGCGCCGGAGAACAGCACGGTGGTCGCCACGATCCCGGTGCCGACGAAGTCGATGTAGTCATAGCCCGCGACCTTGCTGACCAGGGAGCCGAAGCCGAATCCGAAGGCCAGTAGGTAGATCGTCGGGTCGACGGTCGAAGAGAACGTCGAAGAGCGCCAGAACGAGGAGAAGTTGACGACCTCACGGACCATCACCCCCTGCATGGCGGCCCGTTCGAGGCGGCCGAGCCGGCGCGGGGCGCGGGCGGCGGGCATCAGGCGATCTCCTCGCCCGTGAGCAGCACGAAGACGTCCTCGAGGTTGGTGGGTCGCCGGTCCCCTTCGAGGCCGTCGCCGTCGGCGGGCCAGCCGCCGTCCGCGTGCAGGACGGCCACCGAGGTCCCCGTGCGCCGCGTCCGCCAGCCCCGCGCGCCGGCCATGCCCTCGACCTCGCTGAGCCGGGCCGGCGAGCCGTAGATCTCGGTCGCCTCGCCGCCCGCGTGCTCACGGATCAGCGCGGCGGGCGCGCCCACCGCGACCACCTTGCCGTGCGACATGATCGTCACGCGGTCGCACAGGCGCTCGGCCTCCTCGATGTAGTGCGTGCTCATCAGGATCGAGACGCCCTCGGAGCGCAGGCGGTCGATGAGCGCCCAGAGCTCCTGGCGCACCTGCGGGTCCAGGCCCACCGTCGGCTCGTCGAGCAGAACCAGGCGCGGCTGGTGCAGCAGCGCACGAGCGATCAGGAGCCGGCGGCGCATGCCGCCGCTCAGCGTGTCGACCCGGGAGGTGCGCCGCTCGCCGAGGTTGGCCATGTCCAGCGCCCGCCCGATGGCGGCCCTGCGCTCGCCGGCGGGCACTCGGTAGAGGTGGGAGAAGACGAGGAGGTTCTGCTCCACGGTCAGCGAGACGTCGAGGTTGTCGAGCTGAGGAACCACCCCCATCTCGGCGCGCGCCTGCTTGGAGTCCTCGGGCAACCGGAATCCGAGCACCTCGAGCTCGCCCTCGTCGGCGATGGCCTGGGCGGTCAGCATCCTCATCGTGGTCGACTTGCCCGCGCCGTTGGGACCGAGCAGCCCCACGCACGTCCCCTCGGGCACCTCGAGGTCCAGGCCGTCGACGGCGGTCAGGCCGCTGAAGCGCTTGACGACGCCGCGGAGGCGGATGGCCAGGGACATGTCCTCACCGTAACGCCGCCACGTGGTCGAGGCCCGACGGCTCCCGGCGGCCGAGGCCGACGGCTCCCGCGGTCGCGTGTGTCACGAAACGTCGCCATGTCAGTCGAAACGTGACTCGGTATCGGGCGCGCGGCGCTTGCAGCGTCGAGAGGTGACGCGGTGTCGCGCGGCGCGGCGCGCCGGTTCGGCCGGCCTAGCCTAGGAGAGGCCCTGGCGCGCCTCGCGCACCAGGGTGACGGCCTCGGGAAAGAGGGTCGCCATGACCGAGCGTACCTGCTCGGCCTGCTGCTCGGCGGTGCCCTGCAGGTTGAGCCGGTTGATCGCCGCGACGGTCATGTTGACCGCCAGCCCGATGGCGTTGTCGGCCCACACGAGCTTCTGCTGGCCCTGCATCTGCTCGGCCATCTCGGCCAGGCGGCGCTGGAGCTCCTCCGGGTCGCCGAACAGTCCTCCGAACCCTTCCATGCCCGACATCCTAGACCGTCGGCCCCAGGGCCACGAGCGCCATCCGCCTCAGCCGCCGCGGTGGTGAAAGTAGAAGCCCGGAAGAGCGGCGCGCGTGATCTCGGCGGTGATCCGCTGAGCGAGAGCGAGATCGCCGATGCGGACGACGAGGTCGTCGAGCGTGACGATCCCGATCAGGCGGTCACCGTCGAGCACGGGCAGCCGCCGGATGCCGTGGGAGACCATCAGCTCGGCGGCCTCCTCGACGGTCATCCGCGGCTCGCCGGTGACGACGGGCGCCGTCGCGTGACCCTCGGCGGGCTCGGCCGCGTCGCGGCCGTCGGCGAGAACGCTGACGGCCAGGTCGCGGTCGGTGACGAACCCGACGGGCTGCCCGCGCGCGTCGACCAGCACCACGGACCCGACGTTGCGCTCGCGCATCGTCTCGGCCACCGACCGGACCGGGCAGTCAAGTGGCGCGGTCACCACCGACTCGGTCATCACCTCGCTGATGAGCACGTCGGCAACCCTACGCCTCCTGATCCATACACTGCTCGCCGTGGCGCCCCCGACTCCGACGCAGCTGGCCTGGCGAGGCCGCATCGAGACCCTGATCCGCCTTGCGCAGCCTGCGCTGGACCTCGTGCTCGCCGCGGGCGAGCGCGTGTCGCGCATGGCCGAGCCCGAGGATCTCGACTGGACCCCGCCGCGGCCGGTCTCGCCGCCGGCCGCACCGGCACGCGTCGGGCCGGGCACCGGCCGGGCCGAGCCTCACGCCCGCTGATGGCCGCCGGTACCCACAGCGTCGAGGAGAGCCTCGCCTGGGAGTCGCGCTGGGCTCCACGGGCGGCGATCGCGGCGATCCTGGCCGGGCTGTGCACGGTGGGCGGCGCCGTCATCCCGATCACCGCCTTCCGCAATCCGCCACACGTGACGCTCGTCGAAGGGCTGCGCGATGCGGCCGGCACGGCGAACCCGGGCCCGGGCGCGAGGACGGTCCTGTTCCTCGACGATCGGCTCGCCCAGCTGACGATCGCCCAGGTGCTGACCTCGCTCGCCGCGCCCCTCGCCGCGCTGGCACTGGTCTACCTCTACCGCGCGGTCAGGGCCCGTCGCCCCGAGTTCAGGCAGGGAGCCCTCGTCGCGGCCGTGGCCGGTGCCGTGCTGGTGTCGGTGGCAGGCCTCGTGCTCCAGATCGCGCTGGACATCTCCGTCTCGGACTTCGCGAGCTCCTCGGATCAGATGAGCAAGGCCGTCAACGATGCGCTGCAACCATCGGTGGCCAGCGCGGCTCAGCTCCTCGGCCTCGTCGGCAAGCTCGCCCTCGCCTTCGCCGTCGTGGTGATCTCGCTCAACGCCATGCGGGTCGGGCTGTTGACGCGGTTCCTGGGGATCCTGGGCATACTGGCGGGGGTCACGACCATCGTCGTGAACCTGCCCATCGTCCAGGCGTTCTGGCTCGTGGGGCTGGGCCTGCTCTTCCTGCGCCGCCTGCCGGGCGGGACGCCACCCGCGTGGGAGACCGGCGCCGCCGAGCCGTGGCCCACGCGGCAGGAGACGATGGAGCAGCAGGGCAGACTGCCCGGTGGCCGCTCCGCCCCGGCCAAGGCTCCACCGCCTCCCCCGTCGGGGGCGCCGGAGTCCGCGCCCGACCTGCCGGGCCATCCGCGGTCGAAGAAGAAGAAGCGCCGCAGGTAGCTCAGCGCAGCGCCGCCATTACCGCGGCCGGCTCCTCCTCGGGGAGGAAATGGCCGACGCCGGGCACGCGGCGCACCACCAGGCCGGGGTAGCTGTCGGCTCGCACGGACGTCGTGATGCGGTCGCGTTCACCGACCACCAGCGTCGTCGGCACGGCCAGCGGCCGGTCCACGTACTTGCCGCGGGCCAGCGGCGCGAGCTCGCGCGTGAGGAACGTCCGGTACATGCCCACCGTGACGTGTGGCCGTGCGCGGAGGACGTCGTCGTAGGTGCGGATCTCCTCCTGCGTCCACGCGCCCTTCGCGCGGGCGATCTTCAAGATGCGCCCGGCGAGGCCGTGGCGGACGATGAGGCTTCCCAGCAGCGGCGTGCTGATCGGCCCCTGGTAGGAGAGCAGCAGCGCCAGCGCGGCAACGCTGCGGTCGCGCGAGAACGGGGGCGGTACCGACAGCGCGACGAGGCGCTCGAAGCGCTCCGGCGCGCGAAACGCGGCGAGAAATCCCACATGGGCGCCCCAGTCGTGGCCCACCCACGCGACCCTCTCGACGCTCATCGCGTCGAGCAGCGCCAGCAGGTCGGTGGCGAGCTGCTCCTTGTCATAGCCCGACGCCGGCGCGTCCGTCCAGCCGTGGCCCCGCAGGTCCGGGGCGATCACGCGATGGGTCCGGGCGAGCTCGGGGATGATCAACCGCCATGCCCACCAGTGCTGGGGCCAGCCGTGGACCAGCAGCAGCGGCGGCGCGTCCGGGTCGCCGGCCAGGGCGACGTGTGTTCGCAGGCCCCCCGCATCGATCCACTCGTGGGTCACGCCGGCCAGTGAGGGAGGTTCGGTCATGAAGAGGGAAGATATGCGACATGACCACCGCTGACAGCAGTCTCGAGGCCCGGCTGGAAGAGCTCCTGCAGGTCGAGCGCTTCGATCCGCCCGAGGAGTTCACCGCGGCCGCGCTGATCGGAGACATGTCGGTCCACGAGCGCGCCGGGCAGGACCCCGTCGGGTGGTGGGCCGAGCAGGCGCAGGCCCTGCACTGGTCCTCCCCGTGGGAGACGGTGCTGGACGACTCGAACCCGCCCTTCTACAAATGGTTCACGGGCGGCAGGCTCAACGCGTCCCACAACTGCCTCGACCGCCACGTCGAGGCCGGCATCGGTGATCGCGTCGCGTTTCACTGGCGCGGCGAGGAGGGCGAGGAGCGCGACATCACCTACGCCGAGCTGCACGCGGACGTCCAGCGCTTCGCCAACGTGCTGAAGGACCGGGGGGTCCAGAAGGGCGACGTCGTGGGGATCTACCTGCCGATGATCCCCGAGGTCGTCGTGGCGATGCTCGCCTGCGCGCGCATCGGAGCACCCCACAACGTGGTCTTCGGCGGCTTCAGCGCCGAGAGCGTCGCGGAGCGGATGGAGTTCTCCGATGCCAAGCTGCTGGTCACGGTCGACGGGGCCCGGCGCAAGGGCAAGACCGCGCCGATCAAGGCGGCGGTCGACGACTGCATGCGTGCCCTGCCCTGCATCGTCGTGCGTCACACCGGCATCGACGCGCCGATGGCCGAGAAGGACGCGTGGCTTCACGAGCTGATGGAGACGGCCGACACCGAGTGCCCGGCGGAGGATCTGGACTCCGAGCACCCGCTGTTCGTGCTCTACACCAGCGGCTCGACGGCCAAGCCCAAGGGGATCCTGCACACCACGGGCGGCTACCTGACCCAGGTCGCGTGGACCCACCGCTATGTCTTCGACCTCAAGCCGGACTCCGACGTGTGGTTCTGCAGCGCCGACGTGGGCTGGATCACCGGTCACTCCTACATCGTCTACGGCCCGCTCGCCAACGGCGCCACGTCGGTGATGTACGAGGGCGCCCCCGACCACCCACACCGGGGGATCTGGTGGGAGCTGTGCGAGCGCTACGGCGCGACGCTCTTCTACACCGCGCCGACCGCGATCCGCGCGTGCATGAAGTGGGGCGTCGAGCACGTCGAGAAGCACGACCTCTCCAAGCTGCGCCTGCTCGGAACGGTCGGCGAGCCGATCAATCCCAAGGCCTGGCTGTGGTATCGCGAGGTGGTCGGGGGCGGACGCTGTCCGGTGGTCGACACGTGGTGGCAGACCGAGACCGGGGCGATCATGATCACCACCCTGGCCGGCGCCCAGCACGCCAAGCCCGGATCGGCGGGCACACCGCTGCCCGGTGTCGACGCCGCGGTCCTCGACGAGGAGGGCAACGAGGTCGGCAACGGCACCCAGGGGCTGCTGGCCCTGCGCCGGCCGTGGCCGGGGATGCTGCGCACGCTGTTCCGTGACGACGACCGCTTCGTCGAGACGTACTTCTCGAAATTCAACCGCGAGACCTACTTCGTCGGAGACGCCTCGAGGCGCGACGACGACGACGGCTACTTCTGGGTCATCGGGCGCGTCGACGACGTCATCAACGTCTCCGGGCACCGGCTGTCGACAGCCGAGATCGAGTCCGCCGTCGTCTCGCACTCCCAGGTCGCCGAATGCGCCGTCATCGGCCAGAGCGACGCGGACACGGGCCAGTCCATCGCCGCGTTCGTCACGTTGGAGGGCGAGGAGGACGACGGCTCGGACGAGCTCGTGGAGGAGATCCGCGACCACGTCGCCGCCCGCATCGGCAAGTTCGCGCGGCCCAGGCGGATCATCTGGGCCGGTGATCTGCCCAAGACGCGCTCGGGGAAGATCATGCGCCGCCTGCTGCGCGACATCGCCGAGGGCCGCGAGCTCGGCGACGTCACGACGCTGCGCGACCCCGACGTGATGGCCAAGCTGGAGGGCAAGATCGCCGAGCGCCAGGCCGAGGAGGCCTGAAGACGTCGTGACCCGAGCCTATCCTCCGTCGGCCTCGCGCGATCATGATCGACGCCGCCACCCTCCGATCCCGTTTCGACGAGCCGGGGCCGATGACCGTCGGCCTCGAGGAGGAGGTGATGGTCCTCGATGGCGAGACGCTCGAGCTGGTGCCGCGCGCCGCCGAGGTCCTGGCGGAGGCCGCAGCCGGCGATGCCCCGAGGGCGCACCTGCAGCCCGAGCTCGTCGCCGCGCAGCTGGAGATCGCCACGACGCCTGTCGCCGGCGTCCCGGCCGGCGTCGAGCAACTGGCCGAGGCACGTCGCTCGCTGGCCGTCGCCGGCTCCGCGCTCGGGCTGAGGCTGGCATGTGCCGGCGCGCACCCGTCCAGCGCGACCGAGGGGGACATCGCTGCGGGCGAGCGCTACGAGGCGTTCGGGACCGAGTTCGGGATCATCGCCCGGCGCCAGCTCGTCAGTGCTCTGCAGGTCCATGTGGCCGTCCGCCCGGCCGACCGCGCGCTCGCGGTCCACAACGCGGTGCGTGCCTACCTGCCGGAGGTCGCGGCGCTGGCGGCCAACGCGCCCTACCACGGCGGCGTGGACACCGGGCTGGCGTCGGTTCGGCCCACGCTCGCCGAGCAGCTGCCGCGCCAGGGGGTGCCGCCGCTCCTGGCGGGCTGGGAGGTCTACGCCGAGGCGCTGCGCTGGGTCGGCGACAGCGGGTCATGGTGGTGGGAGGCTCGTCCGCATCACGCGCACGGGACCCTGGAGATCCGCGTGCCCGATGCGCAGGGCACCGTCGGCGACGCCGCTGCCGTCGCGTCGATGGCCTACGCGCTCGTCGTCTGGCTGGTTGCTCGCCACGCTGACGGTGAGGTCCTGCCGGCCGTCGAGACATGGCGCATCGAGGAGAACCGCTGGTCCGCGCTGCGCCACGGGCTGGACGGCAGCATGCGCGACCTGGTGACGGGCGCTCCCGAGCCGACGGCGCAGCGCATCGATCGCCTGCTCGCCGAGCTCGACGCGACGGGCGTCGACCTGAGCGGCTCCCGCGAGCTGCTCGCAGCCGGCGGCCCCGCCACCCGGTTGCGCCAGGCGGCCGGGGGAGATGCTCACGCCGCCACCGAGCACCTCGCGGCGAGCTTCCTGGAGGGCACCGGCGGGTAGCCGCTACGGCCGGCACCGCCGCCCGCCACGGCGCCCCGTCACCCGCGCGAGAGCGTGTCCAGCTTCGCCTGGGTGCGCATCTCCGAGAGGATCCGCTCGAGTCGCGGCTCGGCGTCTGAGTCCACGTGGCGCATCGTCGCGGCCACGAAGGGGTGCACCTCGGCGATCTGCCGGTGCATCTCGTGGGCGACCGCGCGGTAGGACGGATGCCCCTCGCGCCCCGAGCGCAGCTCGATCAGCTGCATCGCCTCGCGGGCATTGAGGTCGAGCACGTAGCGGATCCGGTAGCCCAGGCACAGCGCGTAGGACGCGGCCCGCTGGTCGTGACCGGCGGCCACCAGGCGCTCGTAGGCCTCGCGCGAGGCCTCCAGCGCCCGCTCATAGGCCGGACCCGCGCCCGCCGAGACGACCTCCTCCGGGATCCCGGCACCGAGGTCGGGGGTCAGCCGCTGCCACTGCACGGTCAGCATCCGGTGGCGCTGGAGGTCGCGAAACGCGCCGTAGTCCGAGACGATCTCGAACCGGTAGCGCAAGGCCTCGAACCCCCGTCCGGGGCGGTGGCGGCGGTTGTCGCGCGCGCCGACGAGGTCGCCGAGCAGCTCCCCGCGCTCCTCGGCGCTGAGTGCGGCGAGGCGCAGGCGGGCCGTTTCCTCGTCGATGCCGGCCGCTTCGAAGAGCAGCGCCGCGAGCAGAGCCTCCTCGTCGCCGTCGACGTGCAGCAGTCTGACCGAGGGGCGGTGCGGGCCGTCGGAGTCCTCCGGGCGGCGATCGAGTCCCAGGCGGGCGACCCAGCGCTCGGCGGCGCGCTCGCGCCCCTCGAGGTAGCCGATCCACTCGCCGCCGCGATCGGGGCGCTCGACGCGCGCGACGAACGACGGCATGACGGCCTGGACGGCCTCGAGGATCCAGCGGCCCTGTCGGCGCGCCTCGGGGAGCGGGTGGGCGAGGAGGTGAAGGATCAGCTGCTCATAGGTCTGGCCGCTCGCGTAGATGCCCATGTGCGACAGCGAGGCCGCGGGGAGCAGGCCGCGCAGGAGGTCGAGGGCCTTGGCGGTGATCGCGCGGCGGTGCGCCGCGGTCGGCTCGCCGGCGGGCGCCGGGAACGCTCCGTCGGCCCACTCGATGACGCGCGGCAGCGAGGCGGAGTAGATCGAGAAGATCTCGTCCATCGCCCGCTCGTACTCCGGGCCGAGCTCGGGGTCACGGTAGTAGCGGTAGCCGCCGCCGGGCATCTCGGCGTCGTAGGCGATGTAACGGGTCGATTGCTCCAGGTAGGCCGCCAGGCGCGGGCGCTGGAGCACCTTGGTCATCACGTTGGAGACCCACTCGCAGGCCACGTGGGCGCCGCCCAGCTGGGCGACCGAGTCGTCGCCGTAGCCCAGGAAGATGGTCTCGTAGAGCTTGGCGGCGCGCTCGCCCTCGTCGCCGTCCCAGGCCTGCATCGGCCCGTCGCCGCCCACCGAGTCGGCGAACTCGTCGAGAAACAGTCGCCGCAGGGTGCCCTGATAGCGCGAATAGCGAGCGAACAACGCCCCTTTGACGGTCTCGGGCAGGTTGACGAGCGCGAAGACCGGGAGGTCGAGGTTCGTGAAATGAGGCGCGAGACGCGATTGCTCGGCGGGGGTGAAGGTCTCGACCGGGGGCTGCATCGGGGCCGGGAACCGTACCGCGCCGCGCGGCCGGGACCCGTCCCTCGAGGGACTTCAGCGGGACGCCCTGCGACAGGGAGCGGCGACGCGGTGGGGCGGGTTCAGCCTGCCGCGCGCGGGTTGCCAGTCGCCTTCTCGGGGCCGCTCTCGGCCGGTGAGCTCTCCGACGGAGCGCCGGAGGTGTCGCTCTCGTCGCCTCCGCGCTGGTCCCCGGGGCCTTCGGGATCGCCCTCGGGGTAACCGCCCTGGTCTTCTTCGGTCTCCATGCTCTCGGCTCTACCCGCCCGGCGCTCGGGCCACCCCCAGCAAGTGGGCGAGGCCGTGGTAGGGGACCCGGTCCGAGCTCTCGACGACGAAGCCCGCGTCGGCGATCGCGCGGCCCGTGTCGCGGTCGAGGTGGCAACCGCCCGCGACGCGCGACCAGACCGTCCGGGTCAGCGCCCGCTGCACCGCGGCCTTGGCCGGACGATGGGAGACCACGTGCTCGTAGAAGCGCAGCTCGCCACCGGGGCGCAGGACACGGCGTGCCTCGGCCAGCGCCGCGGCCTGGTCGGGCACGCTGCAGAGCACGAGCGAGGTCACGACCGCATCGGCCTCGCCGTCGGCCAGCGGCAGGGCCTCCGCGGTTCCGTCGACGAGCTCGATGGACACCGTCGCGGTCGCCGCCCGTCCGGCCGCGCGCTCCCGCAGGTAGGGCTCGGGCTCGACGGCGACGACTCGGGTCACGCCGTCGGGGTAGTGGGCGAAGTTCAGCCCGTTGCCCGAGCCGACCTCCACCACGAGACCGGTGAGGCCGGCCAGCATGCGGATACGGTTGTCGGCCTGGCCGCGGGCCTCCTCGCGAACGCTGAAGCGCTCGTAGACGCGGGCGAAGAGCGGATGCCGGTGGCTGCTCAATGAAGCCCCAGGGCCCGTCCGACGTGCTCGGCGAGCGCGAACAGGGGACGCGGGTAGATCCCGAGAAACAGGACCGCGGCGCCGAAGATCGCCGCGGTCGCGAGCACCTCGCCCCCCGGTCGGCGGGGGCCGACCGGCTCGTCGGGCCGGAAGTCCAGCGCAGCGCCGGCCAGCGCGGGCTGGGGCTCGCGGGCGGGGCGCATCCACATCGCCGCGATGATGCGCAGGTAGTAGGCGAGCGAGATCATCGATCCGACCACGATCATGACACCGAGCCAGGTGTAGCCGCCGTCGGCCAGCGCCTCGATCAGATAGACCTTGCCGATGAAGCCTGCGGTGGCCGGGATGCCGGCCAGGCCGAGCATCGCCAGCGTCATCGGCCAGGCCAGCCACGGCCGGCTGCCCCCGATCCCGTCGAGCGCGGCGATGTCGTCGCCGAGGCCGGTCTCGCGCTCGCGGGCGACGACGACCGCGAAGGCCGCGAGGTTCATCGCCAGGTACACGGTCAGGTAGAAGACCGTGGCCCGCGTGCCGAGCTGGGAGGACACGACGACCCCGCCCAGCATGTACCCGGCCTGGGCGACGGAGGACCACGCCAGCAGCCGCTTGATCGACGTCTGGCCGAGCGCACCGACGTTGCCGACGATGATCGTCACGGCGGCCAGCGCCGCCATGGCGGGAGCCCAATCGGCCCGCGCGTCGATGAGCGCGGTGTTGAAGAAGCGCAGCGCGATGGCGATGGCCGCGGCCTTGGTGGCGACGGCCATGAACGCCGTCACCGGTGTGGGGGCGCCCTCGTAAACGTCAGGCGTCCACTGGTGAAACGGCGCCACGGACGCCTTGAAGGCGATGCCGACCAGCGACAGGGCGATGCCGGTCAGCAGCAGCGGGTCGTGCAGCAGGTCGCCCGAGCCGAGCGCGCGGGCGATGCCTTCGAAGTCCGTCGAGCCGGTCGCTCCGTAGAGCAGCGCGAGCCCGTAGAGCAGCGTGGCCGACCCGACGGAGCCGACGATCAGGTACTTCAGGCCCGACTCGAGCGACGCGGCGCGGCGCATCTCGGTGGCGCACAGGACATAGAGCGGGATGGAGAGCAGCTCGTAGCCCAGGAAGAGCGTCACCGTGTTCTGCGAGCCGACGAGCACGAGCATGCCGGCGGTCGCCGTGAGCAGCAGCGCGTAGTACTCGCCGTGGGCCGCCTCGCGGGGCGCGAAGGACCGCCACGACAGAAGCACCGTCCCGATGCCCGCCACGCAGAAGATCCACGTCATCGCGATCGACAGGTCGTCGATCTTCAGCGCCCCGGCGATGATCGTCTTGTCGACGTCCCACTGCCAGACGCCGAGGCCGAACGCCACGCCGAAGGCCAGGAGGGCGAGCATCGGCACGACGACCTCGCGCGTGACGCGTGCGCGCAGGAGACCGGCAAGCAGCACGATCGTGGCGCCGCCGAGCAGCGCGACGATCGGCGACAGCGCCGCCCAGTCGATGTGTGGGCCGCTGAGCGCGCCGATCACGGCGCACCGCCGCTCTCGGCCAGGCGCGCGGCCGTGGCCGATTGCACCGGCCCGGTGCCCACGGCCGCGACCGCCGCGCCGACGGCCCTCTCCGAGCGCACCAGCGCGACCTGCGGATACAGGGCCAGGGCCACGATCGTCAGCACCAGCGGCACGAGGATGAGGCCGTCGCCCGCCGAGAGCTCCAGCGACTCCATCCCGGCGCCGGCCGGGTTGTGCACGGCCCGGATGAACATCCGCAGCATGTAGACGCTGGCCATCGCTACGCCGGCGAACGCGACGATCGCGATGACGATCTTGGCGCGGAACACGCCGAGCAGGATCAGGAACTCGCCGGCGAAGTTCGACGAGCCGGGCATCGCCAGGGTCGCCAGCGCGACGACGAGGAACAGCGCGGCCAGCACAGGCGCGCGGAGGGCCCCGGCGCCCATGTCGCGCAGGTCATCCGAGCCCGCGCGCGCGGCCAGCAGGCCCACGATGAAGAACGCCGGGACGACCACGAGCCCATGGTTGACCGCCTGCAGCAGAGCGCCCTGCGCGCCCTCGGGGCGCAGCGAGAAGATGCCCAGGACGATGAAGCCCAGTTGCGCGACCGACGAGTAGCCGAGCACGAGGCGCGTGTTGGTGGTCGTGAACGCCATCGCCGAGCCGTAGAGGATCGACGCCAGGGCGATCAGCAGCACCAGCGTCTGAAAATGCGCGCTGGCGTGGGGGAAGAACGGCAGGCAGATCTTCAGGAACCCGTAGGCCGCCACCTTGCTCAGCACGCCGGAGAAGACGGCGAGGACCGGCAGCGGCATGTTCAGGTAGCCGTCGGGCATCCACCCCTGGAAGGGGAACGCCGGCATCTTGATGAGAAAGGCCGCCGCGAAGCACAGGAAGATCCAGTTCTGCGAGCCGTTGGCGATTGGTCCCCGCGCCGCCAGGTCGCTGAACACGAAGCTGATGGGCTGGTCGCCGGCGGCCAGCACCGCGAACGCGATCGCCGCCGCCAGCATCAACAGCGATCCGACCAGCGTGTAGATGAACAGCCGCACCACCGCCCGGACTCGGTCCTCGCCGCCGAACATGCCGGTCAGGAACAAGAACGGCACCAGCATCAGGTCGAAGAAGACCGTGAACAGCAGAAGGTCCTGTGCGAGCAGCGCACCCAGCACGGCCGAGTGGGCCAGGCCCATCCAGAAGAAGAACACACGGGGCCGGTCGTAGCCACCCTTTCGCGCCGCCCACGCCGTCGACGCCGTGAAGCTCACCGTCGTCAGCAGGACGAGGAACAGGTTGAGCCCGTCGGCGCCGAGCTTCCAGCGGGTCCCCAGCGCGGAGATCCACGGCTCGTCGGTGACGAACTGCAGGCCGCCGCCGCTCTTGAACCGTGTGACCGCGACGATCGCGTAGGCGAGCGCCAGCGCCGCGCCGACCAGCGCCACGCCCCCGGCCTGCCGCCGGCCGAGCAGGGCGCCGATCAGGCCGGCGATCGTCGGCAGCCAGAGCAGGAGCGACAGGTGGATCGTCACGATTGCGCCAGGAAGTAGAAGACGACTACCAGGGCGCCGAGGACCAGCAGCGCGGCGTAGGCGCGCAGCAGGCCCGACTGCATCGCGCGCACCGCGGCGGAGCCGGCGCGGACGATGCTGGTCGTGCCCCCGACCAGCGTGCCCTGGACGAAGACGCGCTCGAACGTCTGCTGCCCGAAGCGCCCGAACCAACCGAACGGCCGTACCACGACGACGTCGATGAGGTCGTCGAAGTACCACTTGTTGGCGAAGAGCCGGTGCAGGCCCGCGAACCGAGCCTGAACGCGCGCGGACGTTCCGGGCTTCTGGACCCAGATCCGGTAGGCGATCGCGATGCCGGCGACGCCCAGCACCGCGCCGATGACGAGCCCGATCGTCGTGAAGCCGTCGCTCGGATCCAGCGCGCCGAAGTACTTCGAGCCGCGGAACGTGGGCTCGAGGAAGTTGTCGACCACGTCGGTGGTGTGGAAGGGCAGCTGCAGCACGCCCAGGGCCGTGGCCCCCACCGCGAGCACGATCATCGCGCCCTTCATCGGCCATTCGCGTTCGGCGATGTGGTGCTCGGAGCCGGGGAAGCCGACGTCGGTGTCCTCCTCCTCGCCCGTGGCGGGGTTGCGGTGGACCTCGGCATGGTGCAGGTGCCCTCGCTGCAGCTCGAGGGCCTCGGCGACGGGCTCGCCCCAGAACGCGCGAAAGATCATCCGCCACGTGTAGACGGCGGTGATGAACGAGCCGACGTACCCGGCGACGAACAGGATCCAGTGCCAGCCGCCCCGCTCGCCCATCAGCGCGATGATCTCGTCCTTGGAGAAGAAGCCCGAGAACGGGGGAACCCCGGACAGGCTCAGGCCGCCGATCACGAAGCAGGCGAACGTGAACGGCATCGCCTTGCGAAAGCCGCCCATCCGATCGAGGTTCTGCTCGCCCGCCATGGCGGCGATGACCGAGCCGGCGGCCATGAACAGCAGCGCCTTGAAGAACGCGTGGGTCATCAGGTGAAACAGGCCGGCCGCGTAGGCCCCGGCGCTGACGGCCATGATCATGTAGCCGATCTGCGACATCGTCGAGTAGGCGATGACCCGCTTGAGGTCCGTGACGACCAGGCCGATCGTTGCGGCGACGAGCAGCGTTATGGCCCCGATGACCGCGCCGACGTCCGCAGCGGCCGGCGCGTGCTCGAACAGCGGCCACATGCGCGCGATGAGGTACACGCCGGCGGTGACCATCGTCGCGGCGTGGATGAGAGCCGAGACCGGCGTCGGACCCTCCATGGCGTCGGGGAGCCACGTGTGCAGCGGGATCTGCGCGGACTTCGCGAACGCGCCGACGAGCAGCAGGATGCAGCCAGCCGTCAGGTCGCCCTCGGGCAGCGAGCCGGCCTGCTGGAAGGTCCCGAAGAAGTCCAGCGTGCCCGAGTTGCGGAAGATGAAGTACGTGCCCAGGATGAGGCCGATATCGCCCACGACGTTGATGACGAACGCCTTGATGCCCGCCCTGGTCGCCGTCGTGCGCCGGTACCAGAAGCTGATCAGCAGATAGGACGCCGCGCCGACGAACGCCCAGCCGACGATCAGCAGCAGGAAGTTGCCCGCCAGGACCAGCACGAGCATCGAGACGACGAAGAAGTTGAGGTAGGAGAAGAAGCGCGCGTAGCCCTTGTCCGACCACATGTAGGAGATCGAGTAGAGGTGGATCAGCGTGCTGACGCCCGTGACCACGAGGGCCATGAACAGGCTGAGCGGGTCGATGAGGATCGAGATCTCGGCGTCCACCCCGAAGGTTGCGGCGTAGTCCCAGCCCACGAAGAGCACCTGGCGGTGCTCCGGATCGAGGTCCTGGAGCTTGATCAGCGTGAGCACCGTGCACACGAAGGCCGCGGCGATCGCCACCGTGCCGATGACTCCCGGCAGGCGGCCGGGCCACAGCTTGTAGCCGAGCGCCGTGATGAGCGACCCGGCCAGCGGCAGGGCGAGGATGAGCCACGCGAACGTCTGCATCGCTAGCCGTGCAGCTCCCGCAGTTCGTCGACGTCGATCGGGACGTTGCGCCGGGCCATCGCCACGATCACCCCGAGCCCGACCGTGACCTCGCACGCGGCCACGACGAGGACGATGATCGCGAAGATCTGCCCGTCGCCGTTGCCGTACATGCGGCTGAAGGCGATCAGGGCGAGGTTGGCGGCGTTGAGCATGAGCTCGAGGCACAGCAGGACGACCAGCGGGTTGCGGCGCGTCATCACGCCGGCGGCACCGATCGTGAAGATGAGCGCCGAGACGGCGAGGTACCAGCCGATCGCCATTACCGGGCCTGTCGCTCGCGCTCGGCCACGGATGGGAGGCCGGCGCCCAGCGGTGCGGTGGCACCCGCCGCGGGCCGGCCGCCGCCCGCCTCGACGCCCTCGGCCATCGTGCCCATCCGCTCGTCGCGTACGAGGTCCATCACGCTGAGGACCGGCTGCGGCGCCGGGTCGATCCCGCCATCGCGGCGCCGAGCCAGGACGACGGCGCCGACCGCCGCGATGAGCAGCAGGAACGACGCGGCCTCGAACGGGAACAGGAACTTGGTGAGCAGGAGGCTGCCGATGGCCCCGGGGGTCCCGAAGCCGGGGTCATAGGGCGCGCCGTCGCCGCCGACCGCCTCCAGGCCGTTGCCGAGCATGGCGATCATCAATTCCGCCGCGAGCACGAACGCGAACAGGTAGGCCAGGACCCGCGCGCCGCCGGCGACGGGCCCCGGGGTGCTCTGATGCGGGCCGACCGACACGTAGGAGACGACGAAGACGTAGAGCACCATCACCGCGCCGGCGTAGACGATCACCTGGGCGGCGGCCACGAACTGCGCGCGCAGCAGGAGGAACAGCGCGGCCAGCGACAGCAGGTGGCCGACGAGGGCCAGGACCGCGTAGAAGGAGTTGCGCATCGTCACGACGCCGATCGCCCCCGCGATGGCGCCGGTGGCGGCGACGAAGAAGAAGACGGCGGCCACGCGCTACTCGCCCTCGGCGCGCAGCGGGGTGCGATCGATGGGTTCGGCCAGCAGCATCTCCTTGGTGAAGATGAGGTCCGAGCGGTGGTAGTCCGACATCTCGTAGTCGTGGCCCATCGTGATCGCGTCGAACGGGCAGGCGACCTCGCAGTAGCCGCAGAAGATGCAGCGGGAGAGGTTGATCTCGTAGACCGCGGCGTAGCGCTCGCCGGCGCTGACGCGGTTGTCCGGGGTGTTCTCGGCCGCCACGACGCGTATGCAGTCGGCCGGGCAGGCGGCCGCGCACAGTGAGCAGCCCACGCACTTCTCCAGGCCCGTGTCCTCGAAGCGGTGCAGCTTGTGCCGTCCCCGGAAACGCGGGTAGACCGGCACCTTCTGCTCGGGGTACTGGATCGTGGTGGTGCCCTCCACCACGCGCGAGAACGTCTCCTTGAGGCCGCGCAGGGTCTCGCCCAGCCCGCGGTAGAGGCCGCCGGCCCCTCCGGGGTCGGGGGCGTGGACGACTTCGATCTGGTCGTCGGGCAGGGAGTAGGGCATCAGAGGCTCACCACGATCGCGGTCACCAGCACGTTGAGGGTGGCGAGGGGCAACAGGACCTTCCACCCGAAGCTCATCAGCTGGTCGTAGCGCAGGCGCGGCAGCGTCGCGCGGACCCAGATGAAGACGAAGACGAAGAGCATCATCTTGCCGAGCACGATGAACGGCTGCAGCCAGCCCGTCACCTCGACGCCGGGAACCTGCCAGCCGCCGAGGAACATCGTGGTGGCGATCCCGCTGACCACCAGCACGTTGAGGTACTCCGCGAAGAAGAACGACGCGAAGCGCGCTCCGCCGTACTCGGTGTTGTAGCCGCCGACCAGCTCGGCGTCGGCCTCGACGAGATCGAACGGCGCGCGGTTGGTCTCGGCAAAGCTCGCCACCATGAAGATCAGGAACCCGACGAACTGCGGCACGATGTACCACATGCCGTGCTGGGCGTGGACGATCCCGGTCAGCGACAGGGTCTGCGCGGTGATGACCACGCCGACCAGCGCCAGGCCCTGGGAGACCTCGTAGGAGATGAGCTGCGCCGCGCCGCGCATCGCGCCCAGGAACGAGTACTTCGACCCCGATGCCCACCCCCCGAGCATGATCCCGTAGAAGGCGATCGCGCCGAAGGCGAACAGGTACAGGGGCCCGATCGAGACGTCGAGGCCGTAGAGGCCGACGGGCGTGCCGAAGATGTCGTGGACATCGCCGAAGGGGATGATGGCGAAGGCGGCGACCGCGGTGAGGATCGAGATGATCGGCGCGGCGACGAACAGGGTTCCGACGGCTCCGCGGGGCCGGAACTGCTCCTTGGTCGCGAGCTTGATGATGTCGGCCAGCGGCTGCAACGCACCGAACGGGCCGACGCGGTTGGGTCCGTAGCGGCCCTGGAACCGGCCCAGCAGCTTGCGCTCGGCGATCAGGATGACCGGCACGAGCTGCAGCCCGACGGCGAAGACGACGATCGCCTTGACGATCTGGATCCACCACGGCTCGTAGTACTGAGTGAGCCCGAGCATCACGTCGCCTTCCTCACCGTGACGTCGGGGCCGGCGATGGCGTTGCTGCCCAGAAACGCGCTGCCCTCGGGAATCGCGGCACGCAGCGCGACGGTCGCCTCGGCCGACTCGTCCCCCGACGCGACCACGACCCTCTCGCCGTGCAGGACATCGAGGCGCTGCGCGTCGGCCGG
>JBBPZE010000012.1:0-18325 GCA_038199185.1 Solirubrobacterales bacterium | reverse complement strand
ACGAACGGGACGGTCGGCTTGACCTGCGCGAACGCCTCGATGAGGCCGTTGGCCACCTCGTCGCAGCGCGTGATGCCGCCGAAGATGTTGAACAGGACGGCCCTGACCTTCTCGTCGGAGAGGATCACCTCGACCGCGCTGGTGATGGCCTCGGCCTTCGAGCCGCCGCCCGCATCGAGGAAGTTCGCCGGCCGGCCGCCGAACCGGGCGACGACGTCCAGCGTGCTCATCACCAGCCCGGCGCCGTTGCCGAGGATGCCGATGTCCCCATCGAGCTTGACGTAGGTCAGGCCCCGCTCGCGGGCCATCTGCTCCTGCGGGTCCTCGCCGCCGGTGTTGCGCAGCGCGGCGTTGTCGGGGTGGCGGAACAGCGAGTTGTCGTCCAGGGTCACCTTGGCGTCGAGCGCCTTGACGCTGCGGTCGGCGAGGACGGTCAGCGGGTTGACCTCGACGAGCATCGCCTCCTCGGCCACGAACGCCTCGTAGAGCTTGGCCAGCAGCGCGCCGACCGGGCGGATGACGTCCGCGGGCAGGCCCGCCTCGTAGGCCAGTCGGCGCCCATGGAAGGCCTGGAAGCCGAGCAGCGGATCCACGTGCAGGGTGGCGATCGCCGTCGGGTCGCTCGCGGCGACCTCCTCGATGTCCATGCCGCCCTGCGTGGAGAGCATCAGCAGCGGGGCCTTCGCGGCACGGTCGAAGACGATCGAGGCGTAGTACTCCTCGGCGATGTCGCTGGCCTCCTCGACCCAGACCTCGTGCACCGTGTGGCCCTTGATGTCCATGCCGAGGATCGCCGTAGCGTGCTCGGACGCCTCCTTGCGGTCCTGGGCGACTTTGATCCCGCCGGCCTTGCCACGCCCGCCCACGAGCACCTGCGCCTTGACGACGCAGGGGTAACCGATGGCGTCGGCAGCCGCCACCGCCTCCGCGACGGTCGTCGCGGGCTGACCCTGTGGTACCGGGACGCCGTGGCGCGCGAAGAGCTGCTTCCCCTGGTACTCGAGTAGGTCCATGGACGAATCGTTGACCCTACAATCCTCGACCGGATGCCGCTGCCCAAACAAGTCACGTTCGTCACCTTCGACGTCTACGGCACGCTGCTCGATTACGAGGACGGGGTTTACAAGGCGTTCAAGAAGGAGGCCGACCGCGACGGCTTCACGATCGAGCGCGACGAGATCATCCCGCTGTTCCACGAGATCTCGCGCGACATCGAGGGCGGCTCCTACGAGCTCTACGCCGAGGTGCTGCGTCGCACCGCGCTGGAGATCGCCAAGCGCATCGGCTGGCCGCTGGAGCCATCGCGCTCGGGCTTCCTGCCCGATTCCGTCGCGCGGTGGGCGCCGTTCAAGGAGACCAATACGCAGCTGAAGAAGTTCGCGGCCAAATTCCACACGGGCCTGATCTCCAACGTCGACGACAAGCTTCTCGGCCAGAGCCGTCGCCACTTTCCGGGCGACTTCGACCTGGTCGTCACCGCGCAGCAGGTCCGGTCCTACAAGCCCGATCCGGCCCACTTCAAGGAGTGCGAGCGCCGCATGGGCTCCAAGAAGGGCTGGGTGCACATCGCCGCGAGCTACTACCACGACGTCGAGCCGTGCGCGAAGCTCAAGGTGCCGGTCATCTGGGTCAACCGCCACAAGGAACAGCTCGAGTCCAGCCAGAAGAAGCCCACGGAAGAGGTCAAGACCCTCCTCGAGGCCGCGAAGCTGCTCGGCCTGTAGCGAGGCGGCGCCCTGCGGGTCCTCGCACTCCACGCCGACGTCGTCGTCTGCGTCAGCGGGATCTGGCAGACCACCTGCACGCTCGTGCACTCGGGCGACGAGACCTTCGTGGTCGACTCGCCGGTGCTTCCGGAGGAGCTCGAGGCGCTGCCGTCCGTGCTCGACCAGGCGGGCTGGGCGATGACCGGCCTGCTCGCCACCCACGGCGACTGGGATCACCTGCTCGCCCGTCTCGTATGGCCCGATGCGCCGCTGGGGTGCGCGGAGTCCACCGCGGAGCGGATGGCCGCGTCGCCCGGCGAGGCCCAGCGCAAGCTGCGCGCCTTCGACCGCGAGCACTACGTCGAGCGAGGCCGGCCGCTGGCGCTCGGGCACCTGCAGGCGCTCCCCGTCCCGGGGAGGCTCGACGTCGGTGACCACGAGCTCGAGCTCCATCCGGCCGACGGGCACACCGCCGACGGCATGGCGATCGCGGTGCCCTGGGCCGGCGTGCTGATCTGCGGTGACTACCTCTCGCCCGTGGAGGACCCCATGGTCGAGGGGGAGGCGGGCGCGTACCGCGCGACCCTCGAGCGCCTGCGTCCGCTCGTGCAGGCGGCCGAGTGGGTGGTGCCCGGACACGGCGCGCCAATGGCCTCCGCGCGCGCCCTGGGGATCCTCGAGGCCCACCTGGACCACCCCGGCGTCCGCGACGGCGCGGCGCCATGACGGTTCACCATGTGGCGCTGGAGGCGGCGCCATGACGGTTCACCATGTGGCGCTGGAGGCGGCGCCATGACGGTTCACCATGTGGCCCTGGAGGCGGCGCCGGCCGACCGCGAGCCACTCGCGGGCTTCTTCGTGCTGCTCGGGTTCGCGCGGGTCGACCCGCCGTCGACGCTGCGCGACCGCGCGCTGTGGCTGGAGCGCGACGGAACGCAGATCCACGTCCTGTTCGCCGCGGATCCGGTGGCGCCAGCCCAGGGCCATGTGGCGGTCGTCGCCGCCGACTACGACGCGGCGCTGGAACGCCTGCGCGCGGCCGGGTTCGCTCCCGAGCCGCGCCGCGAGCACTGGGGCGCCGCCCGGTGTCTCGTCCGCGCTCCCGGCGGCCACCGCGTCGAGGTCATGGCTGCGCCCCCAGGGGCAGGCGCATGAACAGGTTCCTGCCTCCGTAGCGGTCGTCGCGGTTGTCGAACCCCAGCGAGCGGTACAGCGCGAGCGCGGCGGCGTTGTTGTCGTTGACGTCGAGCTCGATGCGCCGGCAACCGCGCTCCCGGGCCTGCTCGACCGTCCGCTCGACCAGCGCTCGGCCCAGCCCGGAGCCGCGGGCGGTCTCGAGGACGAAGAGGTCCTCGAGCAGGCAGTCCTGCGCCGCCCACCAGACCCCGTAGCGGAAGCGCAGCTGCGCGACCCCCGCGGGCGGCGAGTCGTCGTCGACGGCGCCGAGGAGGTAGCTCGTGCCCGGGTCGTCGATCAGCCGTTCGACGCCGGCGAGAAAGGCGTTGTCGGACGGCCAGTCGACCCCGAGGTGGTCGCGGAAGGCGACGAGCAGCCGGCCGACGGTCTCGGCCTCGCCGGCTTCGGCGACCCAGACGCGCGGGGTCATGGCGCGCGGTTCGCCGCCTACTCGGCTGCGTCGGCCCTGATGACGGCGAGCAGGGCGCCGGCGGCGACGGGCTCGCCCTCCTTGATCGGGAGCTTGGCGATCGTGCCGGCCTTGTGAGCGGTGATCTCGTTCTCCATCTTCATCGCCTCGATGATCGTGATGATCTGGCCCTCCTGCACCTCGTCGCCCTGCTTGACCGGGACCTTCCAGACGTTGCCCTGCAGGGGCGAGAGGAGATCGTCGCCGCCGCCCGCGCCGTTGCCCGGGTCGCGCTGCTCGCGCCGGGGCGCCGGCCGGCCGGCCGCGACGGTCCCGTTGGCCGTGGCGCCGGCGGCGGGCGGCGGGCCGATGACCTTGACGTCGAAGCGCCGGCCGGAGATCTCCACCGTGTAGTCCTGCTCGACCTTCTCCTCGGCCTGGTCCTCGGTGGGCGGCTGTGCGGCGAAGGCCAGCTGCTTGAGCCAGGCCTTGTCCTCGATGAGGTCGCGGCAGGTCTCGCCGTTGGCCCACTGCTCCGTGGCGAGGATGGCCCGATGGAAGGGGATCAGCGTCTTCAGGCCGCCGATCTCGTACTCGCCCAGCGCGCGGATCATGCGCGCCGTCGCCTTCGCCCGGTCGGTGTCCCAGACGATCAGCTTGGCGACCATCGGGTCGTACATCGGGGAGACCTCGTCGCCCGCGTGCACGCCGGAGTCGACGCGGACGCCCGGGCCCGCGGGGTTCTCATACGTGGTGATCCGGCCGGGGGCGGGGGCGAAGTTCTTGGAGGCGTCCTCGGCGTTGATGCGGCACTCGATGGCGTGGCCCTCGAGGCGCACGTCCTCCTGGGCGATCGTGAGCGGCTCGCCCGCGGCGGCGAGGATCCCCTCGCGGACGATGTCGATGCCCGTGGTCATCTCGGTCACGCAGTGCTCGACCTGGACCCGCGTGTTCATCTCCAGGAAGTAGTACTCGCCGTCCTGGAGCAGTCCCTCGATCGTGCCGGCGCCGACGTATTCGACAGCCCGGGCCGCGTCCGTGCCGATCCTGCCGATCTGCTCGCGCAGCCCCTCGTCGACCAGCGGGGCGGGCGACTCCTCGATCAGCTTCTGATGGCGGCGCTGCAGCGAGCAGTCGCGTTCGCCGAGATGGATGACGTTGCCGTGGCGGTCGGCGAGGATCTGGACCTCGACGTGGCGCGGGTCGGGCAGGTAGCGCTCGAGGTACACGCGCGCGTCTGAGAAGAACTTCTCGCCCTCGCGGCTGGCGCCCTCGAAGGCCTTCTCGAGCTCGGACTCCTCCAGCGCTACGCGGAAGCCCTTGCCGCCCCCGCCCCCGGCGGCCTTGATCGCGACGGGGTAGCCGATCTCCTTGTCGATCACCTTCCGCGCTGCGGCGACGTCCTTGATGACCTCCGTGGTGCCGGGCACGATCGGCACGCCGGCCTTCTTCATCAGCTCGCGAGCCATGGTCTTCGAGCCCATCGCGTCGATCGCGGCGGCTGGTGGCCCGATGAACGTGATCCCGGCGTCGTCGAGCGCCTGGGCGAAGGCGGAGTTCTCCGCCAGGAAGCCGTAGCCGGGGTGAACGGCGTCCGCGCCGCTCTCCCCGCAGACCGCGATGATCTTCTCGACGTTCAGGTAGCTCTCGGCGGCCGGTGCCGGGCCCAGCAGGTAGGCCTCGTCGGCCCGCCGTACGTGCAGCGCGTCGCGGTCGAGCTCCGAGTAGACGGCCACCGACGCGATCCCCATCTCCTCGAGCGTCCTGAACACCCGGATGGCGATCTCGCCGCGATTGGCCACCAGCACCTTGCCGAACATGCTGCCGCCGAGCGTAGCGTCCGCTCCAAGGGGGCGAACGTCCCATTTGCCTGCCTATGAGCAGGCAGAATGGACGTTCGGCTCATTCGGTTGGCGGAGCGACAGGCGGATCTGGTCGCGGGGTGGCAGCTGCGGGCGACAGGGTGGACCCGGGCGATGATCGAGCAACGGGTGCACGATCACCAGTGGCGCGTCGTCCATCCGGGTGTCTACGCCCTGACCCGGGCGCCGCTGACGCGCCGGCAACTCTGGATCGCCGCGACCATCTCGGCGCCGGGGACGGTGCTGAGCCACGCGAGCGCCGGAGCCTGTTGGGCATTTCGACCGTGGCAGGGGGCCTTCGAGATGGTGACGCGCCACGGCAGCGGCGGGCCACGGCTGATCGGCTCCCTCCGCGTTGCCCGTTCGTCGACGCTCGACGGCCAGGTCACCGAGACGGACGGCATCCCGATCGTCACCGCCGAGCGTGCCCTGATCGACCTTGCCCCCGCACTCGGAACCACGCAGCTCGGGAGGGGGTTTCGCGAAGCGCTTCGGCTGAAGACGACCACGGCCAACGCGGTCTCCCGCGCCCTGAGCGGCCAGCGCGGCACCGCTGCCCTCGTCGCTCTGTGCGACCGCTACGCGACGATCCCCTATCACCGCTGTCGCTCGGACGCGGAATGCCGGGCGCTGGAGGTGCTGCACGACGCGGGGGTGGCGCCGCCGGCGGTGAACGAACGCGTCGCGGGGGTGGAGGCGGACCTGTCGTGGCCTGCCCGCCGCCTGATCGTCGAGATCGACGGCCCGCAGTTTCACCAGTTCGCCGAGGAGGACGCGCGCAAGCAGGCGATCTGGGAGCGGGCGGGATACAGCGTCCGCCGGATTCCGTCCGGTCATGTCTACCACCGCCCCGGCCGACTCATCGCCCTCGCCAGCGCCTCGAACGTCCATTCTGCCTGCTCATAGGCAGGCAGAATGGACGTTCGTCGCTACGGGACGACGCCGCGGGCTCTGAGCTGCGCGATCACGGCGTCGACCGCGGCGTCCACGTCGCCCGGGGCCACCACCAGGTCCGGGGACTCCGGGGGCTCGTAGGGATCGTCAACGCCGGTCATCCCACTGATCTCCCCGGCGCGCGCGCGGGCGTACAGCCCCTTCGGGTCGCGCCGCTCGCACTCTTCCAGCGGCGTGTCGACGAACACCTCGACGTACTCCAGGCCGATGTCCTCGTGGATCTTCCGGGCGGCCTCGCGGTCGGCGACGTAGGGCGATACGAGCGACACCAGCGCGACGGCCCCGCTGTCGGCGAGCAGCCGCGCGACGTGCGCCGTGCGGCGCACGTTTTCCGCGCGGTCGTCGGCGGAGAAGCCGAGGTTGCCGTTGATCCCGTGGCGCAGGTTGTCGCCGTCGAGGCGGTAGGCGTTGACGCCCTCGGCGAGCAGCCGCGACTCGACGCCGTCGGCGATCGTCGACTTGCCCGAGGCGGGCAGGCCGGTCAGCCACACCGTCGCGCCGCGCGTGCCCAGCAGCCGCCAGCGCTCCGCGCGGTCGATCTTCGACGGCTGGCGGACGACGTTCTCGGACACCCTGGCGGCCTGGTCGGCGACCGGCACCCCGTGCGTCTCGCCGTCGCGGCCGATGATCATGCCCGCCCCCACCGTCTCGTTGGTCGCCTCGTCGATGACGACGAAGCTCCCGGTCTCGCGGCTGCGGCGGTAGGGATCGAACACCAGGGGCTCGGCGGTGCGGAAGCGCGCCCGGCCGATCTCGTTGAGGCCGAGCGTATCGGCCGCCGGGTCGTGGTGCAGGGTGTCGACGTCGATGTGGTGGACGATCCCCGAGAGCACGGCGCGGGTCGAACGGGTCGTGTGCTTGACCACGTAGCGCTTGCCCTCCGTCGCGGGCACCTCGTTCATCCAGCAGAGGATGGCGTCGATGTCGCGGCCGACCTCGGGCCGGTTGTTGGGCCGGGCGAGCACGTCGCCGCGCGAGACGTCGACGTCGTCGGCCAGGCGGACGGCCACCGACATCGGCGGGAAGGCCTCGCCGACCGGGCCGTCGTAGGTGTCGATCGCGGCGATCGTCGACCGCGCCCCCGACGGCAGGACGACGATCTCGTCGCCCGCCCGCAGGACGCCGCTGGCCACCTGGCCGCCATAGGCGCGGTAGTCGTGGTGGGAGTCGGTGCCGGGCCGGATGACCCACTGCACCGGGAAGCGCGGGTCGATCAGATTGCGGTCCGACGCGATGTGGACGTGCTCGAGGTGGTAGAGCAGCGGCGGCCCGGCGTACCATGGCATGTGCGCCGAGCGGTCCACGACGTTGTCGCCGAGCAGCGCGCTGACGGGGATGAAGGTGATGTCGGTGACCTCGAGCTTCGCCGCGAAGTCGGTGAAGTCCTCGACGATCTCCTCGTAGCGCTCCTGGCTGTAGTCGACGAGGTCCATCTTGTTGATCGCCACGACGATGTGGGGAATCCGCAGCAGCGAGGAGATGAACGCGTGGCGGCGCGACTGGCGCACGACGCCGTTGCGGGCGTCGACGAGCACGAGCGCAAGGTCGGCCGTCGACGCGCCGGTGACCATGTTGCGCGTGTAGAGCTCGTGGCCGGGGGTGTCGGCGATGATGAACGTGCGTCGCGGCGTCGCGAAGTAGCGGTAGGCGACGTCGATCGTGATGCCCTGCTCGCGCTCGGCGCGCAGCCCGTCGGTGAGCATCGAGAGGTCGACGGTGCCATTGCCGTGGCGGCGCCGCGAGGCCTCGGCCACCTGCTCGAGCTGGTCCTCGAAGATCGCCTTGGTGTCGAAGAGCAGCCGGCCGATCAGCGTCGACTTGCCGTCGTCGACCGAGCCGGCCGTCGCGAAGCGCATCAGCTCGCCGTGCTTCGGCGTCGTCATCGCCGGCGACGCCATCAGCGCCCCGCCTCGCGCGGGCCGATCGTCATCGCCGGCGACGCCATCAGCGCCCCGCCTCGCGCGGGCCGATCGTCATCGCCGGCGACGCCATCAGCGCCCCGCCTCGCCTCGGGCCGATCGTGGCGAAACGAACCACTAGAAGTAGCCCTCGCGCTTGCGGTCCTCCATCGCCGCCTCGGTCACGCGGTCGTCCGCGCGCGTCTCGCCGCGCTCGGTGATCCGTGTCGCGGCGATCTCGTTGACCACGTCGATCAGCGTGGCCGCGTCCGAGCGCACCGCGCCCGTGCACGACATGTCGCCGACGGTCCGGTAGCGCACGGACTCCGTGAACGGCGTCTCCTCCGCCATCAGCTCGCTGAACTCGCTGGTCGCGTAGAGCATCCCGTCGCGCGCGAAGACCTCGCGCTCGTGCGCGTAGTAGATCGACGGGATCTCGAGGTCCTCGTCGGCGATGTACTGCCAGACGTCGAGCTCGGTCCAGTTGGAGATGGGGAACACGCGCACGTGCTCCCCCTTGTTGATGCGCCCGTTGTAGAGCGACCACAGCTCGGGCCGCTGATTCTTCGGGTCCCAGCCACCGAAGTCGTTGCGAAAGGAGAAGATGCGCTCCTTGGCCCGCGCGCGTTCCTCGTCGCGCCGCGCGCCGCCGAACGCCGCGTCGAAGCCGTGCTCGGTGATCGCGTCGAGCAGCGTCACCGTCTGCAGGCGGTTGCGCGAGGCCCGGGGCCCGGTCTCCTCCACCACGCGCCCGCGGTCGATCGAGTCCTGGACGGAGGCGATGACCAGCCGTTCGCCCAGCTCGGCCACCCGCCGGTCGCGGAACTCGATGACCTCGGCGAAGTTGTGGCCCGTGTCGACGTGCATGAGCGGGAACGGGAACCGCCCGGGCCGGAAGGCCTTCTCGGCGAGCCGCAGCATCACGATCGAGTCCTTGCCGCCGCTGAAGAGCATCACGGGCCGCTCGAACTCCGCGGCGACCTCGCGCATCACATGGATCGCCTCGGCCTCGAGCGAGCGGAGATGGTCGAGTTCGTAGTTCACGGCGCGGAGTGCGCGGGCTCGGCGGCGGGGACGACCCGGGCGCGAAACAGAGCGTAGGCGACGAGCCCGACCGCCGCGGGTGCCGCGACGATGAGCCACGGGGGCACGTCGACACCGACCTTGGTCAGCACCCCGAGCCCGGAGCCGAGCATGACGCAGCCCAGCGCCGGCCGCAGCGCGGAGGCCGGGATCCGGCGCGCGAGGTGCTCGCCGATCCACACGCCGGGCAGCGACCCGATGAGGATGGTGGCCATCAGCCCATAATCGATGTTGCCGGCCACCACGTGGGCCAGCCCGGCCGCCCACAGCATCAGCGCGGCGTGGAAGACGTCGGTGCCCACGACGCGGTGGGGCGTGAGCTTGAAGACGAGGATCAGGGCGAGGCCCACCAGCGCTCCGCTGCCCACCGAGGTCACGCCCAGGACGAAGCCCAGGAACGCGCCGAGCGCGATCGCCGCCGAGCGGGCGCGGCCGATCACCGGAACCGAGTGGCGCTCCTTGGGCTCTCGCACGAACAGCGCGCGCGACAGGGTGGCCACCGCCGTGAACAGCAGCGCGGCGGCGACGCCCCACAGCAGCCCCTTGCCGTGCAGCGCGTCGATCTGCTCGACGGCGATCACACCGGCGACCGACCCGGGGACGCTGCCGAACGCAAGCCACTTCGACAGCCCCATGTCGACCGTCCCGGAGCGCCAGTGCCGCCAGCCGCCCAGGGTCTTGGTGATCGCCCCGTAGGCGATGTCGGTGCCGACGGCGACGACGGGCTTGGTCCCGATGACGATGACCAGCAGCGGCGTCATCAGCGAGCCGCCGCCGATGCCCGTCAGCCCGACGAGGATTCCGACGCCCAGTCCGAAGACGATGACCAGAGGGTCCACGAGGCCCTCAGGTTAGGCAGCGTGCAGGCCGCACTCGATCTTGTCGGTGCCGGCCCAGCGTCCCTCGCGCGCGTCACCCGGCTTGGTGCAGGGCTCGCAGCCGATCGACGCGTAGCCCTGGTCGTGCAGCGGGTGATAGGGGAGGTGGTGCTCGAAGATGTGGTTCCACACGTCGCGCTCGGTCCAGTCGACGAGCGGGGCCGCCTTCCACAGGCCGTGCTTGACGTCCCAGCCCAACCGCGGAGTGTCGGCGCGCTCGGGCGACTGGTCGCGCCGCAGCCCGGCGACCCACACGTCGGCTTCGGCGAGCTGCTCGCGGAGGGGGCGGACCTTGCGCAGGTCACAGCAGCGGTCGGGCGCGGTCTTCCACAGCTCGTCGCCGTGCAGCGCGGCCTGCTCGGCGAGCGCGATGCCGCGTCGCCCCTGCACCGTGATGCCGAGCCGCTGCTCCAGCCGATCCCACGTCTCGTAGGTCTCGGGGAAGAACAGCCCGGTGTCGAGCGTGAAGAACGTGGCGCCCGGAAGCTGCTCGGAGACCAGGTGGGCGATGACGACCGCCTCCTTCTGGAAGGAGCAGGCGACCGCGACCCGGTCGAAGCGGTTGCCGAGCTCGCCGAGGGGCTGGGTGGTCTCCTCTAGACCGCGCATTCGCCCTCGCCGCGAACGACCTCGAAGGGCGCGTTCTTGGACCAGTCGATGAAGTGGTTCATGTTCTCGAGGCTGAACTCGATCGGCAGCGCGAGCTCCTTGGCCTCGGCCTCGAAGCGCACCGCTCCCACACGGGCGACGTACTCGTTGAACGTCTCGGTGTCGCTCGCGCGCTCGCCCTCGTACATCCGCAGCCAGCGCTCGATCGCGTCGGGCACGCGCTTGGCGGGCAGCCGGACCTTCAGCCGCGTGCCGAACTCCACGTGCCCGTCGTGCCGGCCGCCGACGTGGGCGACGTAGGCGGGGACCGTGTGCTCGCCGACCTTGATCGAGGCGCCGTAGAAGCCGATGCTGCCGATGTGGTGCTGGCCGCAGCCGTTCGGGCAGCCCGACATCTTGACCTGGACCTGCTGGGTCAGCTCGTCGGTGATGTCCATATCGCGCAGCCGCTGGCGCACCGCGGCGTTGAGTCCCATCGAGCTGGTGATGCCGAGCTTGCAGGAGTCGGTCCCGGGGCACGAGACGACGTCGATGATCTCCTGGGCACCGTGCTCGCCGAGCTCGAGCTCGACCAGGCGCTGCCAGACCTCGTAGACCGCCTCGTCGCGCACCCAGCGCAGGACGAGGTTCTGGCCCACGGTGGTGCGGGCGTAGCCGCCCGAGTAGTCGCGCATGATCGCGGCGAGGCCGCGGAACTGCTCGGGCGACAGGTCGCCGCGCGGCACCGCCACCTCGACGCTCACGTAGCCGTCCTGGCGCTGGTCGCGCACGTTGGAGGAGCTGAAGCGCTCGAACGCCGAGAGGTCGCCGTTGGGGCTGGCATAGCCGTCGATTCGCGGCTGCGGAGCGTTGGCCTGCTCGTCGTGGACGTAGGCGCGGCTCTCCACGTCGAAGTCGCGCTGCGCGACCCAGTCGCCCTGCAGTTCCTCCTCGACCTGGCGGCGCAGCTCGTCGATGCCGAACTTGTCGACGAAGACCTTGATCCGGGCCCGGGCGCGGTTGACCCGCAGCCACTCCTGGCGGTCGAAGATCCGCATGACCGCCTCGGTGACGCGCAGGTACTCGCCGTCGTCGGCGCCGACGAAGTCATAGAGCTCCGGTGCGACGCGCGGCATGATCGACGTGCCGCCGCCGACGAGCATCCGGAACCCGCGCCTGCCGTCGCGGACGACCGGCAGGAAGGCGACGTCGTGGATCCCGCTGATCGCGCGGTCGGCGTCGCTGGAGGTGAACGAGGTCTTGACCTTGCGCGGCATGGCCTGCGTGGTGGGGTGGCGCACGAAGTAGCGCACATAGGCGCCCGCGTAGGGGGTGGGGTCGAAGACCTCGTCGGGGGCGACGCCCGCCCACGGGTCGCCTGTCACGTTGCGCATCGTGTTGCCGCAGCCCTCGCGCGAGGAGAGCCCGGTGTCGCTGATGATCCGGATGAACTGCGCCGCGTCGCGCAGCGGCATGTGATGGATCTGGATGTTCTGGCGGGTGGTGATGTGGCCCTTGTTCAGTGGCGCGTAGAGCTCGATCGCCTCGGCGAAGGCCTCCATCTGCTGGGGCGAGACCCCGCCGAACGGGAGCTTGACCCGGATCATCTGGACGTCGGCCTGACGCTGTCCGTAGACGCCCTGCTTCAGGCGGAACTTGATGAACTCGTCCTCGGCCGTCCGCCCTTCGAGGAACTGCTCGGCCTCGTTGTCGAAGTCATCGAACTCGCGCTCGATGATCGGGATGATGTGGCCTGGGACGCTCTCGTAGATCTCGGGATCCGAGAGCGTTCCCCTACCCGACACTGTCGGCTCCATGCGGCAAAGGTACCAAAGCCGACTGGAGTTGGGCTGTTTTCACCAGGTGCCCCGTCGGGGCTCTCGTTCGACCCCCTCCAGAAGCGCGGCGCGGACCCATCCGGAGGGCACGGCGGGGGGTGCGGACGCGGGCGCATGGTCGCGCAGGAAGCGCTCGATGGCCGCGATCACCGCGGCGGCCTCCTCGGCGGAGGCCGCGGGCGTGACGAGCCGGAGGCTGGGGCGCGTGACGAGCCGGAGGCTGGGGCGCGTGTCGGGCCGGAGGCTGGGGCGCGTGTCGGCCATCGTTCGCCATGATGGCAGGCGGTGCCCGAGCTTCCGGTCTTCTCTCGCGACGCCGTCCTCGGCGCGGTCGACGCCCCCGCCGCCATCGACCGCGTCCGGCACGCGTTCATGGCCCACCGGCGCGGAGAATGGGTGATGCCGTCCAAGGTCTACTTGCAATCTCCGCCCCACGGCGACTTCCGCGCGATGCCCGCGCGCGGCGGCGGCCTGGCGATGCTCAAGTGGGTCTCGTCGTTTCCGGGCAACCGCGAGCACAGCCTGCCCACCGTGATCGGGGTGCTGGTGGTCAGCGACGCGACGACGAGCCAGCCGCTGGCGATCCTCGACGCCGGGGCGGTCACGGCGCTGCGCACTGGCGCGGTGGCGGCGGTGGCGGCAGAGGCGCTGGCCGGGGAGCGCGGCGCGCCGCCGGAGCCCGGGGAGCGGGCCACGCCCGCCGACCCCGGAGCGCGCGCCACGCCCGCCGACCCCGGAGTGGCCGAAACCGAGCGTCGCGGCGCGGCGGTCATCGGCTGCGGAGTCAACGGCGCGTGGGCGGCCCGCTGCCTCGCCGCCGCCGGGTTCGGCCCGGGGGTCTGTCACGACGCCGACCGCGCCGCCGCCGAGGGACTCGCCGCCGAGCTCGGCTGGCGGGCGGGCTCGCGCTCGGACGCGCTCGCGTGCGAGGTGATCACGTGCGTGACGCCGGGCCACCGGGTCGTGATCGACGCGGGCGACCTGCGCCCCGGCATGCACCTCAGCATGCTCGGCGCCGACGGGCCGGGGAAGGCCGAGGCGAGCATCGGAGCGGTCGCCTCCTGCGCGCTGTTCTGCGACGAGTGGGAGCAGGCCGCCCACGGCGGCGAGCTGACCGGCGCCGTGCAGGCGGGCCTCGTCACGCGCGAGCGGGTGACCGACCTGGGCGCGGTGCTGACCGGCGAGTCGCCCGGCCGGCCGGGCCCGGAGTCCGTCACCTTGTTCGACTCGACCGGCCTGGCCATCCAGGACCTGGCGATCGCCGCCGCGGTCCTGGAGGCCCACCACGAGGGGCGCGTCGACGCGCCCCTCGTGTCCCTGTGAGGCCGGCGCTCAGGGCAGGGTCAGCGCGCTGAACAGCCCGGCGTGGTCGGAGTCCCAGAAGCCGTTGACGGGCTGGCGGCCGGTCACCGACGAGCGCACGAGCCTGATCTTCTTGGGCTTGTTGGTCATCACGTGATCGACCTTGTGGTTGAAGTCGCCGACCATGCTGCCGCCCGCTGTCGTCAGGACGGAGGGCTGCAGGCAGCAGCCGAGCGGGTTGCTCGTGCTGCGCTCCGCGAAGCCGGCCCCCCGCAGCGCGTTGTAGGCCAGCGCGTCGCCGGGCTTGACCTCGGTCTTGCGGTCGGAGTTCAGGTCGCCGACTAGGACCACGGGCCGCGTGCCGGTGGCGGGGCCGCCGGCCTTGATCAGCTCCTTGGCCTGGGCCTGACGGACCTCACCGTTGCCCACGTCGGCGCCGTTGCTCGTGTGGTTGGCGGGCTGGCTGTCGAACGCCTCGAGATGGGTGTTGACGAAGCGGAACCGGGCCGCCCCGCGCACCTTGGCGTCCACGCGCGTCCAGCCCCGCGTGACGTTGACGGGCACGCCCGCGGGCCGCTCCTGCAGCAGCGTCTGGAACTGGCCGCCCCGGGCGTTGGTGGTCTTGACCCGGCCGACACGGGCGAGGATCACGTCGCGCATCGTCAGCCGGCCGTTGATCTCGCTGCCGAGCGGGCAGCCCGGCGGCGCGGTGGCCTCGTTGCCGTCGGTGTTCGCATAGACCTCGAAGTCAAACTCGTTCTGGGAGACCACTACGCGATATTGGCGCTTGCCCCTGTTGAGCCGGGCCATCAGCAGCTTGAGATAGTCATAGCGGTTGGTGGTCGCCTTGGGCGGGATCGGGCTCGTGGTGCACGGCTCCGTGTGCCAGCGGGCGACCTCCTGCATCCCGACCAGATCAGGGTGCTTTTTGAGGATCTCGGCGGCGAGCCCCTTGGCCGGACGCCGAAGTTGTTCTGGTCGACCTGGTTGAGGATCACGCCCGCGGCGTTGACCAGCCCCTGGAGGTTGCCGGCCTGGACTCCGGCCGTGAGGTCTGCCCCCAGGTAGAGGTTGCGCGACATCACGGTCACGTCGGGGGTGCGCGCCGCGTGGGCGGCGCCGGTGCGAGCAGCACGGCGGCCAGGGCGCCGGCGCCGGCGCGGCGGTGAAGGGACGGCAATCTGGGCTTCTCAGGTGGGACGGCGGTGGGGTGCAGCCGACCGAACCGGAACTCCCGGACCTCCGGCGGAGTTGCGCACGCTGGACGCGTATACGACCGCGGCGCTCTCGGAACGCTCCTCGCACTCGCGAACGTCCCATTTGCCGTCCCCTGGGCGGGTCAAATGGACGTTCGCGGCGACAGACGTTCGCCCGGCCGCTCGCGGCGGCCCCGCACTCGCGGCGGTGAGCCGCTCGCCCGGCCGCTCGCGGCGGCCCCGCACTCCCGGCACCTCCCGGCTACAGCGGGATGTTGCCGTGCTTGCGCTTGGGGCCGGGCTCGCGCTTGGTCAGCAGCGTCTCGAGCGCGGTGATCAGCTTCGGGCGCGTCTCGCTCGGCGCGATGACGTCGTCGATGTAGCCGCGCTCGGCCGCCGTGTACGGGTTGGCGAAGCGCGCCTTGTAGTCCTCGATCAGCCTCTGGCGGCGCTCGTCGGGCGTGGGGGACGTGGCGAGGTCGCGCCGGTAGATGATGTTGACCGCGCCCTCGGGGCCCATGACCGCGACCTCGGCCTGCGGCCAGGCAAAGTTGAAGTCGGCGAGCAGGTGCTTGGAGCCCATGACGTCGTAGGCGCCGCCGTAGGCCTTGCGCGTGATCACCGTGATCTTCGGGACGGTCGCCTCCGTGTAGGCGTAGAGCAGCTTGGCGCCGTGGCGGATGATGCCGCCCCACTCCTGCTCCGTGCCGGGCAGGAAGCCCGGGACGTCGGTGAACGTGACGATCGGGATGTTGAACGCGTCGCACGTGCGCACGAAGCGCGCGCCCTTCGCCGACGAGTCGATGTCGAGCACGCCCGCCATCTGGGCCGGCTGGTTGCCGACGACGCCGACGCTGTAGCCGTCGAGTCGCGCGAAGCCGCAGATGAGGTTGGGGGCGTGGTGCTCGTGGACCTCGAAGAACTCGCCGTCGTCGACGACGAGCCGGACGACGACGCGCATGTCGTAGGGCTTGTTCGGGTTGTCGGGGACGACCGAGTCGAGCTCGGGCTCCATCCGGGACGGGTCGTCGGTGGGCGTCACCCGCGGGGTGGTCTCGAGGTTGTTCTGCGGCAGGAAGCTCATCAGGTAGCGCGTGTCCTGCAGGCACGCGTCCTCGTCCTCGGAGGCGAAGTGCGCCACGCCGGACTTCGTGTTGTGCGTCATCGCGCCGCCGAGCTCCTCGAACTCCACCTCCTCGCCCGTGACCGTCTTGACGACGTCGGGGCCCGTGATGAACATGTGCGAGGTCTCCTTCACCATGAAGATGAAGTCGGTGATCGCGGGCGAGTAGACCGCCCCGCCCGCGCACGGGCCCATGATCAGCGAGATCTGGGGGATCACGCCGGAGCACCTCACGTTGCGGACGAAGACCTCTCCGTAGGCGCCGAGCGAGACGACGCCCTCCTGGATCCGCGCTCCGCCCGAGTCGTTGATGCCGATGACCGGGCAGCCGATCTTGGCCGCCAGGTCCATGACCTTGACCATCTTCTCGCCCATGACCTCGCCCAGCGAGCCGCCGAAGACCGTGAAGTCCTGGGAGAACACGCACACCCGTCGGCCGTCGATCGTGCCGTGGCCCGTGACGACCGCGTCTCCCCACGGTCGGTTCTTGGCCATCTGGAAGTCGTGCGTGCGGTGGCGCACGAACGTGTCGATCTCCTGAAACGAGCCCGGGTCCAGGAGCTTGTCGATCCGCTCGCGGGCCGTCTGCTTGCCGCGGGCGTGCTGTTTGGCCTCGGCCTCGGGTGACGAGTGCACGGCGGAGAGCCGCAGCTCCTCGAGCTGCGCGAGCTTCTCCTCGAAGGTCTCCGGGTTGCGCTTGCGCCGCGACATCAGCGGGCCGGATGCTATTGCGCGGCTCGCTGGGCGACGCCGCCCTCAGGCCAGGGTGGCCCCCCAGCGGGCGACGAGCCGCTCGCCCGCCTCAGGCCAGGGTGGCCCCCCAGCGGGAGACGAGCCGCTCGCCGGGCTCAGGCCAGGGTGGCCCCCCAGCGCGCGACGAGCCGCTCGCCGGGCTCGAGCCGCCGGAGGCCCTCGCCCGAGCGAAACGCGTTGGGGGCGCACGTCATCGGCTCGCAGCCCAGCCCGCGGCGGCGCCGGCCGGGCGCCAGCGTGTCGCCCGTGAACAGCTCGACGAACGAATAGGCCTCGTCGACCCACAGCGCGGCGGTGACGCCGTCGGACCCCGTCAGCCGTGTCCAGGCGCGGCCCGTCCCGTCGCGCGTGAGGTCGCAGAAGGCGAAGTCGATCTCCTGCGCGCCGAGGCGCCGCGGCCCGCGGAAGTCGAAGTCGGTGCCCTCCACCGACTCGCGCCCGGTCGGCAGCTGGCGCTCTGCGTCGGTGAGGATCCGCGTGGCCGCCCGCAGCTCGAGCTCGCAGTCGTCGAGCACGGCGTCCGCGCCGGGCGAGAGGTAGGGGTGCTGCCCGGCGCCGACCGGGCACGCCGCGTCGCCGGCGTTCTCGATCGTCGTCGTCACCGCGAGCCCGCCTTCGCCGATCTCGTACTCCACGGCCACGGCGAGCGGGTGCGGGTAGCCCGGCATCGGGTGCAGCCGTGTGGTCATCACGACCCGGGCGGCGTCGTGCTCGGCGGCCTCCCAGTTGCGCCAGCGCAGGAAGCCGTGGATTGCGTTGTGCTTCTCGGGTTCGGTCAGATCGACCTGGCGGGCGCTGCCGTCGAACTCGTAGGCGCCGTCCTGCAGCCGGTTGGGCCAGGGGATCAGCGGCGTGCCGTGCGCGCCGTCGCAGATCGCCTCGCGCGGGTAGGACTCGAGCACCGCGCGCTCGCCGACCGAGTACCCGCGGATCCCGCCTCCGACCTCGACGACGACGGCTCGTTGCTCTCCGAAGGAGATCTCGTGCTGGCGGCCCGACGGCGGTGGGTGCATGGCCACGGACTACCCGCCAGGCGGCTCGTGCCAACTGCTTCGAGGCGTCCGCGGCCCCCGGCCCGCACGAAGCGGGCCGGGGCCGCGGAGCCTCGATGGCGCGTCGCGCTACCGCTTGATGCGGATGATGCGCAGCATCCCGATCTTGGTGTGCTCCCGGTGATCCTGGGTGTCCTCGAAGCACGCGAGCACGTAGACGCCGGGCTTGGCCTTGATCACGAGCTGCTGGGACTGCCCCGGCGATACCGGCCCCTGGAAGCCCACGAAGCCACGGAACAGCGGCTGCGCCTTCTTGTCGTTGCCGGCGGCGATGTAGCGCTCCAGCTTGCGGGCGGCGGTCACGTTGTCGACGCGGACGCCGATGATCATGTGCGCGACGTGGCCACCGTTCCGAAAGCGGACGAGGTCGCCGCGATGCAGTGTCGTTGCTCCCCGGAAACCGAAGTCGATCGCCTTGACAGTCGCCTTCGGCCTCGGCAGGACGGCGGGCGCAGCGGCTGGGGCGATCGTGAACGCCGTGTGCGGGAACCCGCCGGGTGGGGGCTT
>JBBPZE010000011.1:0-49526 GCA_038199185.1 Solirubrobacterales bacterium | reverse complement strand
TTCCTGTCCATGCTCGAGCGCATGGCATTGCTTCCCGTCATGCCGGTCAGCGGGCGCGGCGAGGCGCGCTTTCAGCCGATCTGGGCCGACGACGTGGCCTCCTGCGTGCTGGGGGCGCTGTGCCGGGGGGGTGAGCGCGCCCGCTACGAGCTCGCCGGGCCGGAGGTCCTGACGCACACCGAGATCGTCCGGGTGGCCCTGCGGGCCTGCGGCCGCCACCGCCCAGTCGTCCACGTTCCGACCCCCCTCGTCAGCCGCGGCCTCAAGGCGATGGAGGCGCTCATGAAGACGCGGGCCCCCGCCGTCTGGGACGAGGCCGAGCTCATGGAGGTCTCGATGACCACCCCCCGCGGCACGGCCGATGCCGAGTCCCTCGGCGTGTCGCCGCGGCGGATGTCCGACGTCCTCGGGGCGGTCAGGCCGTGACGACGGCCGGCCGGCGATGAGCCCAGGGGCGGGCGGTCTCGAGCTGCGCGGCGAGTGCCAGCAGCGCGCCCTCCTGGGCCGGCTTGCCGACGAGCTGGACGGAGAGCGGTGTGGCGACGCCGTCGGCGCGCTCGAGCAGCGGGACCGTGATCGCGGGCTGGCCGGTGACGTTGAACACCGCCGTGTACGGGGTGAAGGTGCCCGAGCGCGCGAACGCGGCCATGGGGTCGGCTGACTGCGGGTCGATCGTCCCGTGCGTCACGGGCGCCTCGGCGAGCGCGGGTGTCACGAGCGCGTCGTAGGGCCCCATCCAGCCGATCACCAGGCGGGCGAAGCCCTGCAGCCGAACAAGGGCGCCGGCAGCGTCGACCGAGCTGATCGTGTCGCGGCAGAGTCGGTAGATCGCCCAGCTGAGCGCTTCGGTCTCGTCCGCGCGCATCTCGCGGCCGTTGACCAGCTCCGCAAAGGCGACGGTGAGGCTGACGAGCGGGCCGAACGACGCCGTGAAGAGCTCCAGCACACCGGTCTGGCCCCACGGCGGGTCGGCCTCCACCACCTCGTGGCCCAGCCCGGAGAGCAGGTCGGCGGTCTCGCGGACGGAGCGCTTCGCATCGTCGTCGGGAACGGCGGCATCGACCGGTGAGCTCGTCGTCACCGCGATCCTGAGCCTGCCCGGCTCGCGGCCCGCCGCGGTGGCGAACGGCTCGGCCGGGGGAGGGGCCCAGGCCGGGTCGCCCGGCTCGTAGCCCGCGAGCACGTCGAGCAACGCGGCGGTCTCCGCCGTCGTCCGCGTGAGCACGCCGTCCTGCGCCAGGAACTCGCCGCCGCCGACGGGCGCGAGGGAGATGCGGCCGCGCTGGGGCTTGAGCCCGACCAGGCCGGTGCACGCGGCGGGGATCCGTGTCGATCCGCCGCCGTCGTTGGCGTGCGCGACGGGCACCATGCCCGAGGCGACCGCCGCGGCCGAGCCGCCGGAGGAACCGCCCGGCGTGCGCTCCGGGTCGTAGGGGTTGCGCGTCGTGCCGAACCGCCTGGTGTCGGTGACGGGCAGGATGCCCCACTCGGGCAGCGTGGTCGTGCCCACGACGATGAAGCCCGCCGCCCGGAGCCGGCGGACGACGTTGTCGTCGTGGCCCGGGACGAAGTCGCCCATGAACTCCGCCGCCATCGTCAGCCGCCGGCCGGCGATCGCCCGGTTGTTCTTGATGGCGATCGGCACGCCGGCATAGGGCCGCTCGTCGCCGGGGTCCACGTCGTCGGCCTCGGCCAGCGCCTCGTCGGCGAAGACGTCGACGAACGCGTTGATGTCCGGGTTGAGCTCGTCGATGCGGGCGAGCGAGTCCTGCACCAGCTCACGCGCCGAGATCTCACCCGAGCGGACCATCCCGGCCAGCTCGTCGACCGCTCGAAACATGAGGTCAGCCATTCCCAGAGCCTAACCTTCGCGAGTATGAGCGCCACTGGTGTACCGACGGATCCTCTCGATCTCAGCGCCGTTCAGAGCGGCCTCGAGGGCGTCGTCGCGTTCGCCACCACCATCGCCGAGCCCGACAAGGAGGGGGGCGCGTTGCGGTTCCGTGGGGTCGACATCGAGGATCTCGTCGGGGTCGTGCCCTACGAGAACGTCTGGGGGCTGCTGGTCGACGGCACGTTCGAACCCGGCCTGCCTCCCGCCCAGGCCCATCCGCTCAGCGTCCGGTCGGGTGACCCGCGCGTCGACGTGCAGAGCGCGCTGGCGATGCTCGCGCCCGAGTGGGGCTTCGGCCAGCTCATCGACATCAGCGACGAGCAGGCGCGCGACGACCTCGCCCGATCGTCGGTCATGGCCCTGAGCTTCGTCGCGCAGTCCGCCCGCGGTGCCGGGCGGCCGCCGGTCCCCCAACGCGAGATCGACCAGGGTGGGTCGATTCCCGAGCGCTTCCTGATCCGCTGGCGCGGGGAGGCGGACCCGGACCACACCAAGGCGATCGACGCGTACTGGATCTCGGCCGCCGAGCACGGCATGAACGCCTCGACCTTCACCGCGCGCGTGGTCGCATCGACCGGCGCCGACGCCGCGGCGGCCCTCAGCGCCGCGGTCGGCGCGCTGAGCGGTCCGCTGCACGGCGGCGCCCCGAGCCGCGTGCTCAAGATGCTCGACGAGGTCGAGAGGCTCGGAGACGCCGATCGCTGGGTCTCCGATGCGCTCGACCGTGGCGAGCGCCTGATGGGCTTCGGGCACCGCGTCTACCGCGCCGAGGATCCGCGCGCACGCGTGCTGCGCCGCACCGCGCAGGAGATCGGTTCCCTTCGCTACGAGGTCGCCGAGGCGCTCGAGCGCGCGGCGCTCGCCGAGCTCCGGGCGCGCAAGCCCGACCGCGTGCTGGCCACCAACGTCGAGTTCTGGTCGGCCGTCGTCCTCGACACCGCCGCCGTTCCGTCCGAGCTCTTCACGTCGATGTTCACGTGCGCCCGGGTCGCCGGCTGGAGCGCGCACATCCTCGAGCAGAAGCGCGAGGGCCGCCTGATCCGGCCGACCGCGAAGTACGTCGGCCCCGGCCCCCGGCCGGTCTCCGGCGTCGGCTCAGAGGCCCACTAGGCCTTGCGCAGGACGACGAGGAACTCGTGGTGGTTGAGGCGGCCCTCGGCGACCTCGGCGGGAAGCCCGAACGCGGGCAGCTGCGCCACGAGCTCGCCGAGCGTCCAGCAGTGGAAATGGATGCTGTACCCGCGGCGCTCGAGCAGGGCGGCGTGGGCTTCGACGTCTGGCGCCTCGACGTGGCCGAGCGGCAGGTCCACGAGCTCGGCCCACTCCCGGTAGTGCTGTGCGCGGGAGCGCTCCGGCCCGTCGGCGTGATCGGCGAGGACGTGCTCGAGCGGCGTGGGCCCGCGGTGCGCGTCGAGGCCCAGCCGCCGGTCGGGTAGCGCCAGCAGCACGACGCCGCCGCGGCGCACCACGCGCAGGTGGTTCTGCAGCGTCCCGATCGGGTCCTCGGTGTGCTCGAGCACGTGGCTGGCGACGACGAAGTCCTGCGAGCCGGCGGGGATCTCCGCCAGCGTCTCCGCGTCTCCGATGAGCTCGACCTCGGCGAACGGCTCGTCGGCGAGCTCCGGGTACTCCTCACGCAGCTGCGAAGTGCTGAAGCGGTCGAGATAGCGCACCCGCGCGCTGCGGGGCACCGGGAACGGCCGGTGCAGCGCCCCGATCTCGATGCCCTCTCCCGAGAGGAATCGGGCCCCGATCCGACGACGGTTGCGCTGGTACGCCCAGAGCCGCGGGCGCAGCACGTTCACGCGGGCGAGCCTAACTAGTCTCGGACCAATGTCCTGCGACAACGGCATCAGGGCCGAGGGCCTGGTCAGGCAATTCAAGGGCGGCATCCGCGCCGTCGACGGCATCGACCTCGAGGTCTCTCCGGGTGAGATCTACGGCTTCCTGGGGCCCAACGGAGCGGGCAAGTCGACGACGGTCCACATGCTCACGACGCTGCTGCCGCCCACCGCCGGGCGGGCGACCGTGGCCGGCTTCGACGTGGCGACAGAGGGCCCCGAGGTCCGCAAGCGGATCGGGGCCGCGCTGCAGGAGGCGGCATTGGACACCTATCTCACCGGCCGTGAGCACTTCGACCTCCAGGGCGGCCTGCACGGCCTGCCGAGGGCCGAGCGGCGTCTTCGCGCCGAGGAGCTCCTGGCCCGCGTCGGGCTCACCGAGGCGGCCGACCGCAAGGTGGGCGGCTACTCGGGGGGCATGAAGCGCCGGCTCGACCTCGCGCTCGCGCTGGTGCACCGGCCGGCCACGCTGTTTCTCGACGAGCCGACCACGGGCCTCGACCCGCAGAGCCGCACCGCGCTGTGGGAGGAGGTGGGCCGCCTGGCGTCCGAGGACGGCGTGACGGTCTTCCTGACGACGCAGTACCTCGAGGAGGCCGACGTCCTCGCCGATCGGATCGCGATCATCGATCGCGGCCGGATCGCCGCCGAGGGGACGCCCGCCGACCTCAAGGCCGAGATCGGCCGGCCGTCGGTCGAGGTCGTTCCCGCCGACCCGGGCCAGGCCGACGGCATCCGCGACGCGCTGTCCCGGTTCGGCGATCCCGCCGCCGCATCGCCGAAGGCCGTCGCGGTCCGGCTGGACGGCGGTGTCGACGAGCTCGCCGCCGTCGTGCGCGCGCTCGACGGAGAGAACCTCCTCTACGCCGACCTGCGCGTTCACGCACCGTCGCTCGACGACGTCTTCCTGGCGAAGACGGGGCGCTCGCTGGAGGGCGCGGGCGCCGCGGTGGAGGCCGAACCGGAGCTCGCCGCGACGTGAGCGCCGAGACGCGCCGGGAGATCGGGATCATCGCCGGGCGCTCGGTGCGGCGGACGCTGCGCCAGCCCGCCCTCATCGTCCCGTCGATCGTCTTCCCGCTCATCCTGCTGGCGGTGAGCTCGAGCGGCCTCGCCGCAGCCACCCAGCTGCCCGGGTTCCCGGCGGACTCCTATCTCGACTTCGCGCTGACGGTCTCCTTCGTCCAGGGCGCGTTGTTCGCGGCGATCACGGCGGGGAGCGAGCTGGCCACCGACATCGAGTCGGGCTTTCTCGATCGCCTGCAGCTCACGCCGCTGCGCCCGATCGCCGTCCTGATCGGCCAGCTGGCGGGGGCCGCGGTCCTGTCCCTCGGGGCCAGCGTCGTCTACGTCGGCGTCGGCGTCGTCGCCGGCGCCAACATCAAGACGGGCCTCGGCGGAGTGGCGGTCCTGCTCCTGCTGTCGCTGCTGGTGGGCATCGCGTACGCCGGGCTCGGCACGGTCATGGCGGCCCGGACGGGAAACAGCCAGGCCGTCCAGGGGCTGTTTCCCCTGTTGTTCGTGACGCTGTTCATGTCCTCGGCCAACATCCCGCGGTCGCTCATGTCGGTCGACTGGTTCAAGACCATCGCCACCTACAACCCTGTCAGCTACCTCGTCGAGGGCATGCGCAGCCTGATCATCACGGGCTGGGACGCGACCGCGCTGGGCAAGGGCTTCGCCTTCGCGCTCGTGATCGGCGCCCTGTCCTTCCTCGCCGCCTCGCGCTCGCTGCGCACGCGGATGGAGCGGACATGAGGTCCAACTTGCACGTCGCCCGGGCGGTCGCCGCCCGCAGCCTCAGGATCGCGTTCACCAACCCGGCGATCATCATCCCGTCGATCGTCTTCCCGGTCTTCTTCCTGATCGCCTTCGCCGGCGGGCTGCAGAAGGTCGGCGAGGTTCCGGGCTTCGACTTCTCCTCGGGCTACACGGCCTTTCAGTTCGTGTTCGTGTTCCTGCAGTCGGCCGCCTTCGGCGGGATCTTCACCGGATTCGGCGTGGCCGCGGACTGGGAGTCGGGCTTCGTCCGGCGCATCATGCTCGCGGCACCGCGGCGCACCGGGATGCTGCTCGGCTACGTCGCCGCCGGCTTCGTGCGCTGGCTGGCCAGCTCCACCCTCATCTGGGCCGGCGCGCTGATCGCCGGGATGAGGGTCGGCGGCGACGGCGTCGACATCGCCGGGATGATCGGCCTCGGCTTCCTGGTCAACGCCACCGCGACCCTCTGGGCCGTCGGCCTGGCCATGCGCTTCAAGTCCCTGCAGGCCGGCCCGCTGATGCAGATTCCCGTCTTCATCCTGCTGTTCCTCGCGCCGGTCTACGTCCCGTTGCACCTGCTCAAGGGCTGGATCCACACCGTCGCCGGCTGGAACCCGATCACGGCGATCATGAACGCCGCGCGCGGCTTCATCGACGGCCACCCGGCCCACACCGCGCTCGCCTTCGCCTGCGGCGCAGGCCTGCTGGCGCTCCTCGGGGTCTGGGGAGTCACCAGCCTGCGCATGGCCGAACGGGGCGAGTGACCGATGGCCGGCCGGCCGCTCGATCCGCAAGGGCTGGGCGACCACCTCGACCGCCTGTACCGCGCGGCGTGGGCCCTGTGCGGATCACGCGAGGACGCCGAGGATCTGGTGCAGGACACCTACGCGCGCGTCCTGAGCAAGCCGCGGATGCTTCGCTCCGACGACGATCTCGGATATCTGCTGCGCGTCCTGCGCAACACGTTCGTCAGCCGCCATCGCACCGCCGGTCGGCGGCCCCGCACCGAGCCGTTCGCCGAGGGCCACGAACAGGCCGACGAGCGCCCCGCGCTGCGCCCCGACGCAGCCTTGGAGGCGCGGGAGGTCTTCGGGGTCATCTCGGCCCTGGCGCCCGACTTCCGTGACGCCCTGATCGCGGTCGACGTCGCCGGGCTCTCCTACCGCGAGGCGGGCAGGCTCCTGGGTGCCAAGGAAGCGACCATCACCAGCCGCCTGCACCGGGCCCGCCGGCAGGTGGCCGCCGCACTCGCCCCCCCGCCCGAACCCGGCGCCGGGCAGGAATCGCCTGCGGAAGGCGTCGTCTGATGGAAGAGCCCATGGAGTCCCCACCCGAATACGACCGTATCCAGGCGGTCATGACCTCCGCGAGGACCGCTGCCCCGGCCGCGCTTCGCGAGCGCGTCGCGGCCGAGCGCGACCGGACCCTGGTTCGGAGGACGGTCGTCAAGCGCATGAAGCTGACCGGCGTGATGGCCGGTGCCGCGGCCGCGCTGGGGGTCGCCGTGGGGCTCGTCGCGCCGGCGGGGCATTCTTCCGCTCCGAGCCCGCTGGCCGCGGCGGCGCTGGCCACGCGCGGTGCCGTGGCCGGCGCACCCCAGCGCGATCTTGCGCACCCGCATCTGCTGCGGGTCGCCGTGGACGGAGTCCCGTTCCCGCGCTGGGAGGAGCGTTCGCCGTGGAGGCCGAGCGGCCAGCGCGCGGACGCGATCGGCGGCCGCACCGCCCTGACCGTCTACTACGACGACCCTCGGGGCGTGCGCCTCGGGTACACCATTCTCGACGGCGCGGCGCTGGCCTGGCCCGAGGGCGCCCGGCGGGTCGTGCGCAACGGCGTCGAGGTGCGCGTGATTCGCGGGCACGGCCGCGTCGCGGCCTTCTGGCGCGTGCACGGCCATTCGTGCATCATCTCCGCCCCCGACACGGTGCCCGACGGGCGGATGATCGCGCTGGCCTCGGCACGCACCTACGTGTCGTAGTGGGCGACCTCGTCGCCGACGGCGATCCGGGCCGGGCCGAGCGGCCGCGCGTTGATCCCGAAGAGCATTCTTCGTTCGGCGTGTAGCCAGCGCAGCAGCTCGGGCCGTTTCTCGGTGGTGAGCGGATCGCGCGTGGGGATCACGCAGCGCTCGCACGGGTGCAGCATTCGCAGGCCGGCCTTGCCGATCTGCAGCAGTCCGCCCTCCCAGCGGTCTTCGGCGAACGGCTCGGCGTCGGCCTCGACGTGGACGTTGGGGCGCCAGCGCAGGTGGTCCAGCCGCCCGAGCGCCTCCTCGACCGCGTGGTGGCTGGCCCTGAAGGTGACCAGGACGGAGCGCGGCAGGTCCTGCATGAGGGTGGGGTCGCGACGCAGCGTCACCGGGCGGCCGAGGTCCTCCGACAGCGCATCGATCAGGCCCGGTTCGTCCCAAGCGAACGCTCGGCCGTCCGGGGCGCGCAGCAGCGGCGCCGGCGGATCGTCGATCGGTACGGGCACGTCGCCGTAGGCGGCGCTCCACAGCAGCATCCGGGGCACCTGCCTCGCGGTCAGCCGCCGCGGCGCGCCCTTGAACGTGTCGAACATCGCATGAGCGCGATCCCCGGCCGCCCCGCGCGCATCCAGGTCGAGCGCCTCGACCCGTTCGCCGCCCAGCGACTTGACCGGCCAGCGGTGCAGGGAGACGACGCGCCCGGCGGTCATCGGCCCTCGCGCGATACGACCGCGTGGCCGGGCTCGTCGGGATGGGAAAGCTGCGTGGGGCTCAGGTGCAGACACGCCACGATACGCCCGGTCTCGCGCCGAGGGCCCGGCAGAAGCCGGGCCCTCGGAACGACACTGCCTCGAAGAGGCGTCCTTACATCATGCCGCCCATGTCGGGCATGCCACCGCCCATGCCGCCGCCGCCATCCTTGTCCGGCATCTCGGCGACGATCGCCTCGGTGGTGAGGATGTTCTTGGCGATCGACGCGGCGTTCTGCAGCGCCGAGCGGGTGACCATGGCGGGATCGATGACGCCCTCGGCGACGAGGTCGACGATCTCGCCCGTGGCGGCGTTGAGGCCGAAGCCCTTCTTGGCCTTGCGGACGTCGTTGATCACGACCGAGCCCTCGAGCCCGGCGTTCTCAGCGATCTGACGGAGCGGCTCCTCGAGCGCGCGCAGGACGATGCGGGCGCCCGTGCGCTCGTCATCGTCGCCGTACGCGTCGGTCTTGACCGACTCGCCCGCCTGCAGCAGCGCGACGCCGCCGCCGGGGACGATGCCCTCCTCGAGGGCAGCGCGGGTTGCCTGCAGCGCGTCCTCGACGCGGTGCTTCTTCTCCTTCATCTCCGTCTCGGTGGCCGCGCCGACCTTCACGACGGCAACGCCGCCGGAGAGCTTGGCGAGGCGCTCCTGGAGCTTCTCCCGATCGAAGTCCGAGTCGGTGTTCTCGACCTCGGCCTTGATCTGGTTGATGCGGCCCTTGATGGCCTCGCTCTCACCCGAGCCGTCGACGATCGTCGTGTTGTCCTTCGCCACGACGACGCGGCGGGCACGGCCCAGCTGCGAGAGCTGGGTGTTCTCGAGCTTCAGGCCCATCTCCTCGGTGATGACCTCGCCGCCCGTGAGGATGGCGATGTCCTCCAGCATCCGCTTGCGGCGGTCACCGAAGCCCGGGGCCTTGACCGCGACGCCCGTGAAGGTGCCGCGGAGCTTGTTGACGACCAGGGTCGCGAGGGCCTCGCCCTCGACGTCCTCGGCGATGATCAGAATCGGCCGTCCGGACTGGATGACCTGCTCGAGCACCGGCAGCACGTCGCGGACGGAGCCGATCTTCTGGTTGGCGATGAGGATGTAGGGGTCCTCGAGGGTGGCCTCCATACGATCCTGGTCGGTGACCATGTAGGGCGAGATGTAGCCCTTGTCGAACTGCATGCCCTCGGTGAACTCGAGGTCCATGCCGAACGTCTGGCCCTCCTCGACGTTGACCACGCCGTCCTTGCCGACCTTCTCGATGGCGTCGGCGATCACGTCGCCGATGGTGTCGTCGCCGGCGGAGATCGTCGCCACGCGGGCGATCTGGTCCTTGCCGGAGACCTCCTTGGACTGCTTGGCGATGTTCTCGACGACCTGATCGACAGCCTGCTCGATGCCGCGCTTGAGTCCGAGCGGGTTCGCGCCGGCGGCCACGTTCTTCAGGCCCTGCCGGACGATCGCCTGGGCGAGCACGGTCGCGGTCGTCGTGCCGTCGCCGGCCACGTCGTTGGTGGCCGTGGCGACCACCCGGACCAGCTGGGCACCCTGGTTGTCGTATACCTCCTCGACCACGATCTCACGAGCGATGGTCACACCGTCGTTGGTGATGGTCGGTGCGCCGAACTTCTTGTCGAGGACCACGTACCGGCCCCTCGGCCCGAGCGTGACCTTGACCGCGTTGGCGACGGCGTCGACGCCGGCCTCCAGCGACTTGCGTGCGGCTGCGTCGTACTTGATTTCCTTGTGCGCCATAGTGACTAGCCCTCCACCTTCGCCAGGACATCGGACTCGCGCAGGACGAGGAGCTCCTCGCCATCGACCTTGATCTCGGTGCCGCCGTACTTGCTGTACAGGACGGTGTCGCCCTCGGCGACGTCGAGCGGCGTGCGCTTGCCGGTGTCCTCATTGATCTTGCCCTCGCCGGCGGCGAGGACCTCACCCTTCTGCGGCTTCTCCTTTGCGGTATCGGGGAGGACGAGACCGCTCGCGGTCTTCTCCTCCTCTTCGATGGCCCGCACTATCAGGCGATCGCCCAGGGGCTTCAGCTTCATAACATGACCTCCGTAGGGGAAACACGAGTTACGCGACGGCGTGAACACACCGCGCGGCGTGCGAATCGATTGGCACTCCGGTACATCGAGTGCCAACCGCTTCCACGGAGTATAGATCTTAGCGGCGAGCTGTCAACATTTTCTTGGCACTCAGGTGGGGCGAGTGCCAGTTCGCCCCCGAACCAGGCCGTAAACGCGCTAGTTCTGGGCTCCGCCGATGCCGAGGCGCCGGTCGGTGTACTCCGGGGGGTTCTCGACGATCTGGCTGAAGCGGACGACGGTGACGACGTCGTCTTCGCCCACGGATCGGCCATAGATCTGCTCGAGGAAGTGCGCCATCTCGTCGTGGCGGCGGAACTCGGGGTTGTCGTGCTCGATGTCGCGCGGGGACAGGTCCTTGAAGCGCTTGACCTCGACCGTGTCGATCACGGCGTCGAAGATCTTCTCTCGCGGTGAGTGCTGGTAGCCGATCGTGACCAGCACCGCCTCGTTCTTCTTGTACTTGTGGGACTTGTCCCCGAGCCGGATGGTGGCCGTCTTCCGGCCGCGCTTGAGCTGGTCGGCGAAGATCGTCGAGTAGAAGTTCAGGACCTGCACGCGGGGTGGACCTTAGCGAGCGACACCATCTCGCGTTCCCCCCGGTAGCTCAGGGCCCGCTCGGCCTCCGCCAGCGCCATCCACCGGGCCTCCTCCACCTCGAAGGGATCGCCTGCCGGGTCCCCCGACAGGTGCTCGAAGAGGAAGAACGACACCACCTTGGCGATCCTGCGGCCGTCGCGCTGGTACCAGTAGCGGACGTCGCCGAGCTTGTCGACGAGCTGCGCCTCGACGCTCGTCTCCTCGCGGATCTCGCGCAGCGCGGCGTCCGCGCCCGTCTCGGCCCCCTCGGGGTGCCCCTTGGGCAGCGCGAGCACACGCTCGCCGCCCTTGGCCCGCCGCGTGGGGACGATGACGACGCACTCGCCGCCGCGGAACACCACCCCGCCCGCGGAGAACTCGCGCTCGACCGGGACCGAGCTCCCGTGCGGGGCGTCAGTAGACATAGCCTCGCAGGGCGTCGCGATCGTGGACGGTCAGGCGGCCCCGTCCCTGGGTGACCACGCCCGCGCGCTCGAGCACGGCCAGGAAGCGGCTCGCCGACTCGCGGGAGGAGCCCGCGAGCTGCGCGATGTCGGCCTGGGTGATGGTGACGAGCACGTCGCGCTCGCCCGCTCCCTCGGCGTGAGCCTGCTCGCAGAGGTGGCCCAGGACCTCGGCCACCCTGCTCTGGACGGTCTGAAACGACTGTCGTGCGAGACGCTCGTTGGCCTCCCGCAGGCGCCGGCCCAGGGAGATGACCATCTTCACCGCGAGATCGGGATGCTCGTGCATGATGCGGCGCATGTCGGCGCCGAGGATCGCGATCGCCTCGACCTCGTCGAGGGTCTCGACCGTCGCCGAGCGGCGCTCGTCGTCGAACATCGCAAGCTCGCCGAAGATGTCGCCGGGCCCGAAGTGCGCCAGCGAGATGCTCCGGCCGTCCAGATGCTCACGCACGGCCCGCGCGTGCCCGGAGTGCACGACGTAGCAGGTATCGCTCTCGTCGCCCTCGCGGAAGATGACGTGGCTCGCGGCGAAGCGGCGGGGGACCGCGACCGCGGCCACCCGTTCGAGGTCGCCGGGCTCGAGGGTCTCGAAGACTCCGACGCTGGCCAGGAGGCCCGCCACATCCGCCGTGGTCGCCATGCTGTGACGAGTATCACACAGCAAGGGTCGCCGCATCCAGCGCGAGCTCGCGCCGTCGCCGCCGGGCGAGTCGCCAGAGGCAGACCCCGAGCAGCGCGAGCACGGCTGCGGGTATCGACGCCGCGATGGCGACGATGGCCACCGAGGCCGCCGCCGACAGGAGGTGCTCCGCCTGCTGCAGCGCCCGGCCGGGCGTCCACGGCTTGCCCGCGGGGGTGCCCGAGCCCGTGTCCGCCGGGGTGCCCACGACGGTCAGGCCGACGCGGGCGAGGTTGGCACGCCCGCGGATGGCGCGCAGCTCGCCGTGGGCGGCGGAGATCTGCGCGCGCGCGATGCGCAGCCGCGCCTGCAGGCTCAGGATCTCCTGAGTCTTGGTGGCGGTGGCGAGCGCCCGCAACAGCGCCTGGCGCTCGGCGCGCGCATCCTGGAGGCGCGAGAGCGCCGAGGAGAACACCGCGGTGATGTCCTGGGACTGCTGTGAGCGTGAGCGCACGTGGCCCAGCCGCGACAGCGAGGCCAGCGCCTCGTCGAGGCGCTCGGTCGGGATGCGCAGATCGAAGGCCGCCTCGCCGCTCTCGCCGCTGGCCGTCACGTCCGCGCGCTGGACGAAGCCACCCAGGCGGGTGGTGACCGCGGTCACCTTGTCGCTGGTGTCCTGGAGCCTGCCGATCGGCGTGGCGATCGTCAACGCGGCGGCGCGCTGGTTGCGTCGTGGGCCGGCACCGGGGGGCGGGACCACGGTCGAGGCATCCTGGCCGGCCTGCGGGTCGGCCGCGGTGGCCGGCGCCACCGGCAGCGTGGGAGCGCTCTCGCCGCGATCCGCCGCCGGATTTTGTCCCGGGGCCGACTGCGCGGTGCCGGCTGCGCTGCTCAGGCCGTTGCCGTACGGGCTCTTCGCGGGAGCGGTCTGCTCGGTGGCCCTCCCGCCGGCGTGCTCGTCCGAGCTCAGGGCGGAGACGCCGACCACCAGCGCGGCCATCCCGGCGGCCAGGGCCCCGAGCGCGGGGACGAGCCGCGGCCGGCGCCACGCCCGGGCGGGCGCCGCGCGCCGCGCGCCGGCAAAGCCGCCGGCCGCCGCCGCCTCCAGCCGCGCGGCGAACACGGGCGACATCCGCGGCTTCGTCGCATGGACCTCATCGGCGATCAGGGCGATCTCCGGGTCATGACGCCTGCCCGCCAACGCGGCGTCGAGCGCCTCGAGATCGGCCGACACGGCGGGATCGATCTTGCCCCTACGGAGCATGGCACGCCTCCCTCAGCTTGACGACGACACGGTGCAGGCGGGTGCCGGCATTGGTGGCCGAGGTGCCGATCACCTCGGCGATCTCGGCATGGGACAGCCCGGCGAGGAACTTCATGGCGACCAGCTCGCGCTCGCGGGGGTCGAGCTCGGCCAGGGCGGCGCGCACGGACGCCCGCCGCGCCGGGTCGGGCTCGTCGGCGGCCACGACGAGGTCGGCGGGTTCGCCGAGCAGCGGAGCGGCATGCTTGCGACGGCGCAGTTCGTCGAGCGCCGCGTTGCGAGCGATGGTGAACAGCCAGGCGCGTTCGGATCCGCGCCGTCGATCGAACGTGCGCCGGCGGCGATAGGCGCGCTCGAACGCGGCCATCGTCACGTCCTCCGCCGCGCCACGCTCTCGCAGGATCGACATCGCGTAGGCGAAGACGTCGTCGGCGTGCTCTCGGTAGAGCGAATCGAACGACGCGGTTTCGGTGTTCACGGGATTGGACGCCACAGCCAGTACCGGCATGACCCTTACTACGTCCGGGCCCTCCATGCATCACACACAGCTACATTGCGGCGGCATGTGCCGCCCCCTGCCTCTCGCCATCGCGCTGATGGCGGTGCTCACCACCCTCCCCGCTGCGGCCGCCGAGAGCAAGTCGCGCCACCTCTGGGGGACGATCAACGTGTGCGACACGCTCTCGCATCCTGACACGATCGGGGTCCGTGGATCGATGCCCGGAGCGGCGAACGAGAAGGAGCGGATGTTCATGCGCTTCCGCGTCCAGTACTTCAATCGCACCGAGCAGAAGTGGCACAACATCCGCAACGGCGGCGATTCGGGGTTCGTCGGTGTGGGTCCCGCGCGGTACAAGGCGCGCCAGGCGGGCCGGCTGTTCGAGTTCGCCCCGCCCGCGGGCAGCAGCTTCCAGCTGCGCGCCAAGGTCCTCTTCGAGTGGCGTCTCGGTTCGAAGGTCGTCCATCGCGAGGCGCTGCTGAGCACCGCCGGGCACCGCAGCAGCGCGGGTTCCGATCCGGCCGGCTACAGCTCGGACACCTGCGTGATCGCCTAGCGGGCGGCCCACCAGAACCAGCGGGCCCGTTCGGAAACGAACGACCCGCTAGCGGGCGGCGAACAGCCGGGGGTCGTTGGTGATGACGCCGGCCACCCCCATCGCCTCGAGCCGCTCGATCCTCGGCCCCTCGTCGACGGTCCACACGTACAGCTCGCCTCCGGCCTGTCGCACCGCTCGCGCCAGCCGCGGCGTCGCCAGCGCCCAATGGCACATCAGCGCGTCGAAGGCGCCCGAGCGGATCGCGCGCCCGGCCCGGATCGGCAGCACGACCCGCGCCGCAGCCGCGGCGAGGTAGGTCGGATAGCGCGTCCATCGCGATGCGAGCAGATCGCGGCGCAGCTTGGGAATCGACAGCCCGAGCCGCACGCCGCGGTCCAGCGCGCGGATGGTCCGCAGGCTCTGCACCTCCATGGTCGAGATCAGCGCGCGCTCGAGCAGGCCGTGCTCGCGCAGCTCCTGGAGGACGCGCGACTCGTAGCCGACGGCCTTGAGATCCACGTCCAGATCGATGCCCGCGTAGGAGACGCCGCGCAGGTGGGCGAGGCCCTGGGCGAGCTCGAGGACGTCGGGCCTGCGCGCGTCCTCGCGGTCGTGGGCGAGCAGGAGGCGCCCGCTTCCGTCGCGGTGCTCGGACAGGACGTCGAACTCGATCATGTCGACCCCCGCCTCCAGGGCTGCGTCGAAGCTCGCCAGCGTGTTGCCCGGCGCGATGTGATGGGCCCCCTTGTGGCCCACCCGCTTCATCGCTGGCACCCCGGGCACCAGTAGGTGGGCCGGTTGTCCTCCCACGGGCCGCGTTGCTCGATCCGCTTCAGTACCAGTAATGGTGGGGTGCCGAGGTCGGAGGTCATGGTGATACATGCGCTGGTGCGCTCCAAGGCATCGGTCGTCGGGCGTCGGCTGCCGTCTGCCTCACACAGTCCGAAGCAGCCGACCTCATCGCTCGACCAGGACGCACCGGACGGCGCCGGGCGAGACCGGTCGACCGTGCCCGCCGCTCGGAGGTGACGCGGGACCTGCGGTCGGGACCCGGCTGCCGCGGGGTCCCGGCGAACGAGCCGCCGGGACCCGAGCGGTCGAGCCGAGCTACCCGGTGAACGTCGGGCGCCTCTGCGCGGCGGGCTTGGCCACGATGAAGTGCGTCCCGGCGACCGCCTTCAGGACTGCGCTCATCGAGCGTGGCTTGTCGAACGCTCTCGGAGCCGGCGCCACCCCCGCGATGTGGCGGATCCACGCCGCGTGGCGGGCCTCGACGGTGTGGATTGACAGTGCGGCCTTCAACAGCGTGTCCGACGCGATCAGCGGTGCCTGGCCCTTGTAGGCCGATACGCCGGTGTCCTCGAGAATGATCGCGGTCTTCTGGAACGCGGCCTGGTTCTTCGTGGTGCCCCTGAAGTTGAACCGCGGCTTGGCCACGGCCTTGCTCCCGAGCACGGACTTCAGCGTCTGGACATGCGTGCGCTCGTGCGCGCCCACCACCGTCGCGAAGTTTTGCGTGCGCCCGCTGAGCGCCCCGGAGTTCTCCGCCTCGGTGTAGAACGCCGCCTCGAGGTACTCGAGCGTGAGCGCGAAGTTCAGGATCTTCACGTCCCCGCTGGTGAACGCGGCCTGCGCGAGGCCGGGCATCGCCGCCAGGAGCGCGCCGCCGCCGGCGAACGCGCCGCCCGCGACCGCGGCCCGCCGGAAGAAGTCGCCGCGCGAGTCGCCCTCCAGCGCGTCGAGGCCCTCCCGGATCGCGCCGTCGGCGTCGATCTCTTCGAGGATCAGCTTGTCGGACATCGTGAGCTCCTTGGCCTGGATGGTGTTGGGGTCGGTCATGGCGTCTGCCCGCCTCACTTGACGAAGCCGGTCTGGCCGACCGCCGCCTGGACCTGGGACTTGGTCAGCGCCTTGTCGAAGGCGCTCGGCGCGGGGCCGCCGCTGGACTTCGTCAGCCCGGCGGTGGTGTCGGCGATGTCGCGGATCCACGCCGCGTGGCGCGCCTCGACCGAGACGATCGTCGCGGCGGTCGCCAGGGTCTTGCGCGTCAGGTTCGTCCCCTGGCCGTTGTAGGCCGAGACCCCGGTGTCCTCGAGCGCGATGGACGTCGCGACGAACTTCGCGTCGCTCGAGGTCGTGTCGCCGAAGTCGAACGTCGGGCTGTTGATCGCCTTGCTGCCGAGCGCCGACCTGATGAAGTCGCGGTGGGTGCGCTCGTGCGCGCCGACGATGCCGGCGAACGCCCTGACCTCGCCCGTCAGCAGGCCCTTCGCCTCGGCCTCGGTGTAGAACGCCGCCTCCAGGTACTCCAGGAACAGCGCGAAGTTGAGGATCGTGACGTCGTTGGAAGCCGACGCCCCGAGCGCGAGGCTCGGCAGGCCGCTCAGGGTGACGCCCGAGAGCGTCAGGGCACCACCTCCGAAGACGGCACGACGCAGGAACTGCCCACGTGTGGCTCCACGCGCGGGATCCAGCGCATCGGCGATCGAGGCTTGCGGATCGTCGACTTCGACTTTGACCAGCTGTGACATGCCTTTCCCTCCAGGACGGTTGGCCGGTGTGGCTGCGCCGATCCTACTGTTCGCGCCAAGGCGGGCCCCCGGCACAGGGCCGGGAAACGGCTGAGAACGGTGTACTTGGCGCAGCGTCGCTGTCTTTTGGGCGGCGACCCGCGACATGGCCCGGGTTCCGCCGTCGCGCGGCTATGGCGCGGAGCGCCCTCGGCCGACTATCGTGGCCGCCGTGCCCGTGCCCCGCGATCGCCCCCGCTCCCGTCGTGGGCCGGCGTGGACCGTGCGCATCCTCATGTCCCTCGTCGCCCTCACGGTGCTCGGCGGCGCGCCCGGGGCGGGCGCGGCCAGTACCCGGGGTGGCGCGTCGGCGAACGCGTGCCGCCTCGCACTTCCCGGGCCCTCAGGGCAGCGCCGGCTGTCCGACGAGTCGCGCTGCTCGCGCTGGTCCTACGTCTTCGCCGAGGTGCCCGCACGCGCAAAGCCCGACCCGGGCGCCCCCACGGTGCACACCCTGCGGGCGCTGACGGCCGACGGCACCAACGAGCTCGTCCTGGCGCTCGGTGAGCGCACGGGGAGCGACGGGCGCACGTGGGTCCACGTGCGGCTCCCCATGCGGCCCAACGGCAGGACGGGGTGGGTCCCCCGGTCCGCGCTCGGTCCCTACCGCGTGGTGACCACCGCGCTGCGGATCGACCGTCGCGCGCGCCGCGCCGTCCTGCTGCGCGCCGGGCGGCGGGTCTGGTCGGCGCCGATCGGCGTGGGCAAGCCCGGCACGATCACGCCGACGGGGCGCTTCTACGTCCGCGAGCGCCTGGTCCCGAACGACCCGCACGGCCTCTACGGCGTCCTGGCCTTCGGCACGAGTGCCTACTCGGCGAGCCTGACCGACTGGCCCGGCGGCGGGGTCATCGGCCTTCATGGCACGAACGAGCCGGCGCTTATCCCCGGCGCGATCTCCCACGGGTGCGTGCGCATCGAGAACCGCCGCATCCGCTCGCTCGGGCATCTCATGCCGCTCGGCACGCCGATCCTCATCACCTGAGCGCCTCTACTGCCCGCGGCGGCACGCGACACCGCCGCGGGACGGGTGAGGGCGCTCGGTCGCGCCCGCGCTCCGGGCGCGGGTTACGCGACGGGCGTCGCGGGCGCGTCGTGGGCCACGGGTGCATCATGCCCGTCAGGAGTCTCCTGGACGTCCGATGCGTCGCTCTCAGGGTGTGTCTGGTCGACCAGCTGACGCGCGACGAGCGGTTGTGCCGCGTCGGGGGCGAGCTTGGCCGTCTTGATGACGACGTGGTCGCCGACGGCCAGATCGGCCACCGTGACCGCGCCGTCGCCATCGGTGTCGGCGGCCGACAGCCTGGCCTGCGAGAGGTCGAAGCGTACGTCCTGGCCGACGAGGGCATTGCCATGGTGGTTGGCCTTCGCGACGTGCACGACGACGATGCCCGAAGACTCGATGCTGACGATGGTGCCCTTCGCCACCACGTGGCGGAGCTTGGCGTGGTCGTGGGCCGTGGCCGGCTTGGTCGCATGCGGACCGCCGCCGTGGTCCGCCCTGCCCCCGCCCTGCTTGGCCAGGGTGGCCGGCGCGGCGGCCAGCGCGAGAACGGTGGTAGCGAGGGCGATGCGACTGAAGCGGATCATGGCGGGTCTCCTTCGAAGGTGGCGTTCCGTTCCTGCTTCGGCAGCACAGCGCCAACGGTCGGCCGGAGGCGCCGCTTCGTGGACGCATGTCTGAGGTGTCCTCGGCGAGACCAGCGCGGCGCTCACCGCAGGGCGGTCGTCAGCAGCGCCCGGTCCCGGGCGTAGGAGAGCAGAGAGAGCGCCTCCTCGGGCGTCACCCACCGTCGTTCGTCCACCTCGTGATCGGGCGTGAACCCGACGTCCTCGACCACCCTCATCCGCCACCAGCGGACGCGCTTGGGACGAGCGCCGGACCAATACTCGCTGGAGGGCAGTTCCTCCTCGAGCACGCAGCGCAGCCCGCACTCCTCCTGCACCTCGCGCAGCGCCGCCGTCTGAGAGTCCTCACCGGGATCCAGCTTGCCCTTGGGCAGCGACCAGTCGCCGTGGCGTGGCCGGTGGACGATCGCAATGCGTCCGTCGTCGCCGACGACCACCCCACCCGCCGCGTGGATCCTGAATTCTGCCATGGGGAGATCCTGCCGGATCGAGCGGGTGCCGGCGCGTCGGGGGGTCGAGCCCGCTACGCGCTGAGCGTCAGCTTGCGCGGGCCGGCACGGAAGCCGAGCTCGACGAGCAGCGGTTCCCACCCGGAGCCGACGACGGGCACGCCGTCGATGCGCTCGAGCGAGAGCTTGCGGCGGCGGTCGCGGAGGACGAAGTCGGCGAGGGTGGCCAGAGCCGGACGGAGGCGCGGGTCGTCGCCCTCGACGAGCGTTAGCAGGCCGCGCCCACCCCGCTCGACGTAGACCACCGGCTCGGCCCCGGCCAGGACGACGTGCGCCCCCGCGGCGCGCTGTAGTCGTCGCTGCCCGTCGTCCTTGACGGGCCACGGCAGGGCCGCTCCGTAGGGCTGGGACGGGTCGGTCGCGGCGAGGACGACCGGCGGCGCCTCCCCGGCGGACTTCTGCGCGCGCAGCCGCTCGACGGCGCCGGGGAGCGCGAACTGCGCGCCGCCGAGGCCCTCGACGAAGTAGCCGCGACGACACACGCCCAGCGTCTCCAATGCGCAGAAGCTGTCGTAGAGCATCGAGAAGCCGCCGGGCCGGCCCTCGGCGAGGACATGCTCGCGCGTGACGATCCCGTAACGCTCGAGAAGCAGCTCGGCCTGGGTCCGGCGGCGCTCGACCGGATCGGGTTCCTGCCGGAAGATCGAGGAGGTCAGCGACCAGCGACCCTGGACCTGCCCCTGCGCCGCGCCGCGTCGCGCGCCGAAGCGGCGGGTGGCGGGGCCGCGGCCCGACCGCCCCGGGGAGCTGCGCTGGGCACGGGCCAGCGTCAGGCGCGGGGCACGCAGCGGGGCCCATGCGTCGTTGGTCACCTCGCCCGCCCAGACGAGATCCCATAGCGCCTCCTGGATCTGCTCGGGCGCCAGCGGCAGCTCGCCGAGGAAGTCGGTGAAGAAGCAGGGCGACCGGCCGAGCCGCTCGCGCAGCAGGTCGTGCTCGGGCTCGCTCGGCGGCTCGGACCGCCCAGCACGAACTCCCGGGGGGCCGATCGCCTCCGCGTCCTCGCGGAAGTACAGCGCGACCCGCCCCGAGTGGCGTCCCATGGCGCCCGCCCCGACCCAGATCAGCTCGCCGGAGGAGCAGAGCTGGTCCATCCACGTGGGCGAGTAGGCGCCGGTGCGTCGCGGCAGGACGTCGCGTTCCCAGACGTCGGCGGGCAGAACCAGCCCCTGCAATCCGACGAGCACCTCGCGCAGGCGGTCGATGCCGGCTCCGGCGGCCGGATGACGATCGACGCCCTGCCAGGACGGGAGGAACGCCGCGAGGTCGCGCTGGTCGGAAGCCTCGATCTCCTTGCGCAGCACCGCCAGCGAGGCGCGGCGCAGGCGCCGCAGGACCTCTGGGTCGCACCACTCGCGCTGCGTCCCATCGGGTCGCAGCTCACCCTGGACGAGTTCGCCCGCTCGCTCGAGCTTCTCGAGCGAGAGCTCGATCCCGCCCACCCCGGCCTCATAGCGCGCGCGCAGGTCCTGCGTCGTGAACGGCCCGTGGGTCCGCGCGTAGCGCGCGACGAGCCTCGTCATCGCGTCTTCGACGTCGCCGAGGAACGCCTCGGGCAGGCCGCCCGGAGCCACCACGCCCAGCGCGTCTCGGTAGAGGCCGGCATCGTCGGCTGCGATCCAGCGCTGCTGGCCGCCGATCCGCACGCGGATCGCCCGTCGCTCGCCTTCGAGCGCCCGAAGCATGGATGGCGGATCGAGCCCGGCGATCACCCGGTCCGCCGCCTCCTCGTCGCTCAGGTCGCCGATGCGGCGCAGTACATCGGCGAGCGCGTCGCGCGTCTCGGCCTTCGTGCGATCGGAGAGATGTTGCAGGTCGGCCTCGAGCTGCTCCAGCGCGGCGGGATCGATCAGCTCGCGGAGCTCCTCCTGGCCGAGCAGCTCGCGCAGCAGATCGCGATCCAGCGACAGCGCCGCCCGCCGCTCGGCGTTGGGCGTGTCGCCCTCGTACATGTAGGTCGCCACGTAGTCGAACAGCAGCGAGGAGGCGAACGGCGAGGCGGTCGCCGTCTCGACCTCGACCAGCGTGCGCTCGCGGCGGTGCAGCGAGCGCAGCAGGTCGATCAGGCCGGGGAGGTCGAGCACGTCGCGCAGGCACTCGCGATAGGTCTCGAGGATGATCGGGAAGTCGGCGTAACGCTGGGCGACCTCCAGCAACGTCTGGGACTTCAGGCGCTGCTGCCACAGCGGCGTGCGCTTGCCGGGATAGGCGCGTGGGATGAGCAGCGCCCGGCCGGCGTTCTCACGGAAGCGGGCGCCGAACAGCGCGCTGCCTCCCAGCTCGCCGACCACGGCGTCCTCCACCTCGTCGGGATCGAGCATCACGAACTCCGCGCCCGGAGGCTCATCGGCGTCGGGGAGATGGACGATGATCCCGTCGTCGGACCAGATCGCGTCGGACTCCAGACCCAGCTCGTCACGGATCTTGCGCGAGAGGGCGAGACCCCACGCGGCATGGACCCGGCCGCCGTACGGAGAGAGCACGCACAGGCGCCAGTCGCCGATCTCGTCGCGGAAACGCTCGACCACGATCGTGCGATCGCTCGGGACCACGCGCGTCGCCTCCTGCTGCTCTCGCAGGTAGTCGAGGAGGTTGCGCGCGGCCAGCGGGTCGAGGTCGTAGTCGCGTTCGAGCGTCTCGGCGTCCTGCTCGACCGCCCAGCGCGTGAACCGCCCGAGCTCTTCCCCGAGCTCCTTGGGCCGCCCGACGCTGTCGCCTCGCCAGAACGGCACCGCTCCCGGGTGCCCGGGCGCGGGGGTCACGACGACGCGGTCGCGCCCGATCTCCTCGATGCGCCACGTCGAGGCCCCGAGCAGGAAGGTCTGCCCCGGGCGCGCCTCGTAGACCATCTCCTCGTCGAGCTCACCGACGCGGCGGCCATCGGGCAGCGTGACGCTGAACAGGCCGCGGTCGGGGATCGTGCCGGCGTTGACGATGGCCAGCTGGCGGGAGCCCTTGCGCGCCCGGATCGTGCCGCCGAGGCGGTCCCAGACGATGCGCGGCCGCAGCTCGCCGAACTCGGCGCTCGGGTAGCGGCCGTCGAGCATGTCGAGGACGTTCTCGAGCAGCGTGCGGGGCAGCTCCGCGTAGGAGTGCGTCCTGGTGATCAGGGCATGGAGATCGTCGACCGACACCGGGGTCGAGTCATCGGTGGCGGCGATGGCCACGATCTGCTGGGCGAGGACGTCGAGCGCGTTGCGCGGTACGACCGTCGGCTCGATCCTGCCCTCGCGCATGAGCTTGACCACGACCGCGCTCTCGAGCAGATCGGCGCGGAACTTGGGGAAGATCCGGCCCTTGGACGTGTCGCCGACGCCGTGGCCCGCCCGGCCGACCCGCTGCAGCCCCCGGGAGACCGATTTCGGAGACTCGACCTGCAGGACGAGGTCGACGGCGCCCATGTCGATACCGAGCTCGAGCGACGAGGTCGCGACCAGGCACGGCAGCTCCCCGGTCTTGAGCATCTCCTCGACGACCAGGCGCTCCTCGCGCGCGAGCGACCCGTGATGGGCGCGCGCGATGTCGATCCGCGGAGCGTCGTCGGGCAGGCCGGTACGGGCCAGCTCGTTGAGCCGCAGCGCGAGGCGCTCGGCGCCCCGGCGGGCATTGACGAAGATGATCGTGGAGCGATGCTCGCGGACGAGCTCGAGCAACTGCGGGTACATCGCGGGCCAGATCGACCTGCGGGTCGCCTCGCCCCCGGCCAGCGGGTCGAGGGGGTCGAGGTGCCCGGTGGACTGCTCCGGTTCGACCATCGAGTCGACCGGGACCTGGATCTTCAGGTCGAGCGTCTTGCGCACGCCGGTGTCGACGATCCGGCAGGTCCGGCCCGGCCCCACCAGAAAGCGCCCGATCTCCTCGAGCGGGTTCTGCGTGGCGCTGAGCGCGATGCGCTGAATCGCATGACACGAGTTCGCCTCCAGCCGCTCGAGCGTCAGCGCGAGATGCGAGCCCCGTTTGGTCGCGGCCACCGCGTGGATCTCGTCGACGATCACGGTCTCGACCTCGGTCAGCACCTCCCGCGCCTGGGAGGTGAGCATGAGGTAGAGCGACTCGGGCGTGGTGATGAGGATGTCCGGCGGATTGCGCCGGATGGCCATCCGCTCCCTCTGCGAGGTGTCCCCGGTGCGCACCGCGACCGAGAGCTCGGCGGACTCCGATCCGATCCCTCGCAGCGGCGCGCGCAGGTTGCGCTCGATGTCATAGCTGAGGGCCTTGAGCGGAGAGACGTAGACGACGCGGGTCTTGTGGTGCGGCGAGGGCTCGGCCCCGAGCCGGTCGATCGCCCACAGGAACGCGGCGAGCGTCTTGCCCGAGCCGGTCGGCGCGCTGATGAGCACGTGCTCGCCCGTGGCGATCGCCGGCCACGCCTGGGCCTGGGCGGCGGTGGGTGCCTCGAAGGCGCCGGTGAACCAGTCGCGGACCCGCGGTGTGAACTGCTCGAGCGCCACCCTGTCAGGGTACGCGCACGCGACGGGACGGCACCGGCGAGCCCGGCCGGCTCGGCGAGATCCCGCGCGGCCCGGTCAGTCGTGCGCGAGCTCCCGCGCGCGCAGCAGGACGGCGTCGATCATGCCGGGGGTCAGGACGCCCGTGAACGTGTTCTGCTGGCTCGGATGGAAGCAGCCGAGCAGCGTCCACGCCCCCACCGCCACCTCCGCTCCGTGGGAGAACCGCGGCCTGGGGCGAGACGGGAAGCCCGCGGCCGCGAACAGCCGCAGCGCCGCATCCCAGCCGAAGCCGCCGAGGCAGACGACCACGCTGATCGTCGGCAGCAGCTCGAGCTCGGCCAGGGTCCACGGGAGGCAGCGGTCACGCTCGGCGGGCAGTGGCCTGTTGGACGGCGGGGCGCAGCGGACGGCGGCCGTCACCCAGGCGCCGTGCAGCTCCAGGCCGTCGTCACGGTGCGTCGAGGTCGGCCGGTTGGCGAAGCCGGTGCGATGCAGCGCCGCGAACAGGAAGTCTCCCGAGCGGTCACCGGTGAAGATCCGGCCGGTGCGGTTCGCCCCGTGAGCGGCCGGTGCGAGCCCCAGCAGCAGGACCCGGGCGTCGCGATCGCCGAAGCCGGAAACCGGCCGGCCCCAGTATTCCTGCTCGGCGAACGCCGCCCGCTTGACCCGGGCGACCTCCTCGCGCCACGCCACCAGCCGGGGGCAGGCGCGACAGGCGGTGACGCGCTGCTCGAGGTCGGCCAGCGGGTCTATCGCGAGCCCTGCTCGAGCACGCCGGCGACGATCCGCTCGATGACGGGCTCGAGATCGCGCATCTCCTTCGGGTGGCCGGTCCGCAGCTGGCGCGAGGCCAGCTCCATGATCGCTCCGACGATCGCGTAGGCGTCGTCGGCGGAGGCGAAGCGGGGCGCGCCGTAGCTCTCGTGTGCGCGGCGGTTCTCCTCGACGAGGAAGTCGCCGAACGACTGGAGCATCTCGTCGCGTTTGGCAGCGCCCACCGGGCCGACGCCGATCACGTCGACCATGACGACGCGCGCCATCTCGGGAAACAGCGCCAGCCCGGCCAGAAACGCGTGGACGCGCGCATGCACGCGGCCCTCGAAGGTCTGCTCGGCCGATTGGGCGGCCGCGGCCACCGCCAGGCGGCTGGCCTGGCCGGCGGCCTCGGTCAGGGCGAGGATGCACTCCTCCTTGTTGGCGAAGTGCTCGTAGAACGTCGCCTTGGACATCCCGGCCTCGCGGCTGATCCCCTCCGCGCTCGCATCGGCGTATCCGACGGTGGAGAACACCCTGGCGGCCGCCTCGAAGAGGCGCTGCCGCTGGACGTTGAGCCGGACCTCCAGCGGAGGTGCGTGCCGCCCGCGGGGCACGGTCACGTGTTCCTCTGCCATCGCTCGGAGAAGGCTAGCTCGTGTTCGGGCCCACCCCAATAGTCTGTGGCGCATGCGCACCCGCGCCGCTGCCCTGCCGCCCATCGTCCTCGCCGTGGCACTCATGGCGCCGGGCGCGTGCGGTCAGAGCAGCTCGTCGGACACGGGTAGGTTCTCCGGTGCGCAGAAGGACGCCGCCCAGGCGGTCTACGATCTGCGAGACGCGATCGGCAAGCGCGACGAGGCCAAGATCTGCGACTCGTACTTCACGTCCTCCCTGCGCGACGAGATAGTGCGAACCGCCAGGGCCTCCGGGCGCGGCTCGACCTGTGCGGAAGTCATCCACGACTCGATCGGCGTGATCGACGCCACCGACATCTCCGTCGAGAAGGTCGACGTCGCGGGCAAGACCGCCACGGTGACCATCAAGACCAACCTCAAGCAGGGAACCGATCCCATCGACACGCTCACGCTCGCCGACGAGCGCGGGTGGCGTGTCTCCAAGCTGCCCTAGCCCAGCGACCTGCCGTAATGGCGCTCGTAGTAGGCGCGGTAGTCGCCCGAGCGGACCGGCTCCCACCACGCGGTGTTCTCCCGGTACCAGGACACCGTGCTCTCGAGGCCTTCCTCGAAACGCACCCGCGGCTCCCAGCCCAGGGCCCGGATCTTCCCCGAGCCCAGCGAATAGCGCCGATCGTGGCCCGGGCGGTCGGTCACGTATTCGATCAGCGACTCGTCGTTGCCGGTGAGGGCCAGGATGCGCCGGACGACGTCGATGTTCGCGCACTCGTCCGGGCCACCGACGTTGTAGACCTCACCCGCCGCGCCGTGGGCCAGCGCGCGGCCGATGCCGGCCGCGAAGTCGTCGACGTGGATCCAGTTGCGCACCTGCTGGCCATCGCCGTAGACGGGCAGGTGGTCGCCGAGCAGGGCGTTGAGCACCATCAGCGGGATGAGCTTCTCGGGATACTGATAGGGCCCGTAGTTGTTCGAGCCGCGGCAGATCAGCGCCTCCGTCCCGTACGTGTGGAAGTAGGAGGCGACGAGCAGATCGGCACCGGCCTTCGTCGCGCTGTAGGGGGACGAGGGCGCCAGCGGCGAGGACTCGGTGAACGAGCCCTCCTCGATCGAGCCGTAGACCTCGTCGGTCGAGACCTGGACGAAGCGGACGCCGGCGGTGCGGACGGCCTCGAGCAGGACCCAGGTCCCCACGGCATGGGTCTGGACGAAGGCGTCGGGCTCTGCGATCGAGCGGTCGACGTGCGTCTCGGCGGCGAAGTTGACGACCGCGTCGACGCCCTCGAGCGCCCCGCGGACGGCCTCGGCGTCCTCGATGCCGGCCACGATCAGCTCCAGGTCGAGGCCGTGCAGGTTCTCGCGCCGGCCGGCGTAGGTCAGCTTGTCGATGACCACGATCTCGTCTCCGTGGGTGGCCAGGCGCCGGCGGACGAAGTTCGAGCCGATGAACCCGGCGCCCCCGCACACGAGCATCTTCATGCGGTGGCTCGCTCGTGGAGATAGCCGGCGACGTGGTCGCGCCAGGGCGGCAGGCGCAGCCCGTCGGTCCGCTCGGTGTCCAGCACGCTCCAGGCCGGTCGCGGCGCGGGGCGCGGGAACTCGTCGCTGGTGACGGGCACCACCGCGCAGGGGAGCCCCGCAGTGCGGAAGATCTCCTCGGCGAGCTCGCTCCAGCTGCACCGGCCGCCCCCCGCGAGGTGGTGGATGCCGGTGGCGCGCTGCTCGGCGAGCCGGACGAGCGCGGGAGCGAGGTACCCGGTCCAGGTCGGGCATCCGACCTGGTCGCCCACGACCGAGACCTCCTCGCGCTCGGCGCCCAGGGCCAGCATCGTGTCGACGAAGTTCTCACCGCCCGCCCCGAACAGCCACGCGGTGCGGACGATCGCCGCATCCGTTCCCACCTCCTGCACCGCCCGCTCGCCGCGCAGCTTCGTGCGGCCGTAGGCGCCGCACGGGGCGGGCTCGTCGGACTCGACATACGGCCGGCTCGCGTCGCCGGCGAACACGTAATCCGTGGACATGGCCACCACGAAGGCGCCGTTGAGCCCCGCGGCGGCGGTCACGTTCGCCGCGGCCTCCATGTTGATGCGCAGCGCGAGGTCCTCGTCGGCCTCGGCTCCGTCGACGTCGGTGTAGGCGGCGCAGTGGATCACCGCGGCGGGCCCGAGCTCGCCGATGTGGTCGAAGACCGCCTGGGCATCGGTCAGGTCGAGGTCGGCCCGATCGGTGACGCAGACCTCGTGGCCGCGCTCACGCGCCTCGCCGGCCACGCGGCGGCCCAGCATTCCCCCCGCGCCCGTCACCAGCAGTCGCACTACAGGATCGCGATCTCGGAGTTGTCGCCGACCATGAACCGGTAGGCGCGAGGCTGGCGCTCACTCCGACCGATCTTCACGTTGCGCCCCAGCAGGGAGGACTCCATCCGGCCCTCGAGCCCGATGACCGACGAGCCGGCGAGCAGGATCGAGTGCTCGACCTCGGCCCGCTCGATCACGCAGCGCTCGCCGATGGCCGAGTACGGCCCGATGTAGCAGTCGGTCAGCCGCGCGCCCGCGCCGATGACAGCCGGTCCCCGGACGGTGCAGCGCTCCAGCCGCGCGCCAGCCTCGATCACGACGCGGCCGTCGGCGTTGGAGTCGATGAGCTCGCCCTCGACGCGCGCGAGCACGGAGTCCAGGACGAGCCTGTTGGCCTCGAGCATGTCCTCCAGCCGACCCGTGTCCTTCCACCAGCCGCGGACGATGTGCGACTCGACGCGCATACCCTGGTCGACCATGTGCTGAATGGCGTCGGTTATCTCCAGCTCGCCGCGAGCGGAGGGTTCGATGGCGCGTGCCGCCTCGTGGATCTGCGCGGTGAACATGTAGACCCCGACGAGCGCGAGGTTGGTCCTGGGCTCGGGCGGTTTCTCGGCGAGGCGGGTGACCCGTCCGTCCTGAAGCTCCGCGACGCCGTAGTGCTGCGGATCGGGGACGGGGGTGAGCAGGATCAGGGCGTCGGGGGCGTGCTCGCGGAAGGCGTCGACCAGCTCGCGCATGCCGCCCTGCAGCAGGTTGTCGCCCAGGTACATGACGAACGGGCTGTCCCCCAGAAACGGCTCGGCGGTCAGCACGGCGTGGGCCAGCCCGGCCGGCTCGGCCTGGACGATGTAGGTGATCTCGACGCCGAAGGCACTGCCGTCACCCGCCGCCTCGCGGATCTCCGCGCCCGTTTCGGGCGCGATGATGATGCCGATCCTCTCGATGCCCGCCTCGGCCATCGCCTCGATCCCGTAGAACAGCACCGGCTTGTTGGCGACCGGGACGAGCTGCTTGGCGGACGTGTGCGTGATGGGGCGCAGGCGGGTGCCGCGCCCGCCCGACAGGATCAGGCCTTTGAGGGCAGCCATCGCCGCCGCAGACTAGTGCGCGCTGTCTACAGGCGGCGCGTGTAGACCGTGCGCACGACCCGCTCGCCGGGCCGGCGCACGCGCACCCGCACGGAGTAGATGCCGGGCCGCAGGCCCGGAGCGAAGAAGACCCGCCGTTGGGTGCGGCCGGCCGGAGTCGCCTTGTAGCCCATGCGCTGCACGACGCGCGTTCCGCGCCGCAGCTCCAGCGCGATCGCCCCCGCGCGCCGCAGGCGCAGCGTGATGCGAAGCGGCCGCTGGCCGCGGCCGCCGAACACCGGCCCGTCCAGCCGCAGCGAGCTCAGGGCCGTGCAACCGTTGGGCACCGCGTAGCGCGGGCCGCGCCCGAAGCGCCCGCGCGAGCGGTGCAGTGCGAAACGCCGCACGTCGTTGCCTCCCCCGGGCGCCCGGCTGCGCATGCGCACGACGAAGTAGCCGTCGCTGACCTTCTTGCCGATGTTCGAGTGGCCGTTCCACGTCAGGCTGCGGCGCGACGTGAAGGACGCCACGCGGCGCGGCCTGAGGACCCTCCTGCCGTGGGAGACCTGGAAGATGTCGATCGTCACGGCGCCCGCGGGACGCGGGCCGACGACGAGCTTGACCTGTCGTCCCCGCGGCAGTGCCGCGGCGCGAGTGAACCGCGAGACCTTTGCGCACGCCCTGCCGCCACCGGGGACGGTACTGCTGTTGGACCTGGCGCACGCGGGGTTGTTCGCGGCTTCCGGGCTTGGGAATCGCGTGGCCATGACCTGCTGGAACTCCGAGCGAGGGAGACCCTTGTCGAAGTCCGGGTCGCGTCCGGCGTCGTTGGCCAGGTGCGTGTCGTTGTAGAACGCCAGCGCGCCGCAGGCGTCGGCGACGAGGCCCTGGTAGTCGCCGAAGAACTGACCCGACGTCGAGATCGGCGGGTTCTTGGCCGTGTCGGAGCTGTCGTGGGAGAGCCGGTGGTCGGTGAAGGTCTTGCCGCCGTCCTCGGACGTCGACAAGAACCGGTCGAGGTACCTCGCGCTCCCCGTGAGCCGCGAGTCGAAGTAGGAGACGTAGACGCGGCTCTGGGGATCGGCGGCCACCTGCGCCTGGACCTGATCGGCGTTGCCCGTGTCCTGGTTGACCTTGACCGGCTTGGAGAAGGTCAGGCCGTTCGTGCTCTTGATGAGCATCGCGTCGGCGTTGCGGCCGTCGGCGTCGCCGGGCTTGGGGGAGAGGTTGTAGGCGTCATAGACGATGTAGATCGAGCCGTCGGGCGCCTGGGTGGCCTGCGGGATGGAGGTCGTGCGGAACTGGGCGTCCGGCAGCGGGCTGGCGAGGTCGTCGAACGTGGTGATGAGCTGCGGAGGCGTGAACGTCTGGCCGCCGTCGCGGGTCATCACCCCGTAGAGGAGCACCGTCCTCGGGCCGAGCCCCACGCCCAGGTCGTCGTTCTCGACGCCCGGGTTGTGGAGAGCGTCGAAGAGGGCCCCCGTGGCCAGCGAGGACTCATAGCCCTTCCAGTAGACGTAGAACGTGCCCGGGTCCTTGCGATCGGCCACCGTGGCCACGCCCAGCACGAGCTGTTGCGCGCCCGACACGGGCTTGGGCGGGTCGGGAAACGACCGGGCGCCATCCGTGGAGCGCTCACAGGCCACCTGCTGCTTGATCGCCGTCGAGATGTTCTGGCCCCAGCAGGCGAGGATCGTCCCTGACTTCCCGTCGCCGTCCTGGCCCGCGTTGTTGACGGCGAACGTGTTCTTGTCGTCGAGGAAGCCCAGGGGGTTCGAGGCGTTGTCGGTGGGGCCCGTGTTGCCCTTCTCCTGGGGGTAGTCGTTGATGATCACCCGCGGGCCCCACGTCGTCTTGTCCTTGACGTCCTGGGGGCTCGGGGAGGCCCACTTGTGCATCGTCATCCCGAACCCGGCGCCGTCGGCGAACGGCGGCGAGTCCAGGACCATCGCGTAGGCGTTGCCCTCGTCGTCGAAGTCGATCCAGACGTCTGACACCACGTACTCCTCCCCGTAGTCGCCCTTCGCGCGCGGGTCCTTGGCGTCCTCGGCTCCCGTGCCGGCGAGCGCGGGATCATCCCCCGGATAGCAGGTGTTCTGGTCGGGCCAGGACGCCGGCGGGGCGTCCGACGCCTGGGGACAGAGGTCGATCTGCCCGAGGTCCTTCCACGTCTGGCCGCGATCGAAGGAGACGTACGTGCCGATCTTGAACTCGTACTCCTTGAGCGAGTCCGGGTCGCGGTTGTACTCCTTGGAGCCCGCGATCATGATGTTCGGATTCGTCGGGGACTGGGCGATGTGGGGTTCGGAATGCGACCTGTAGCCGAGGGCGGGGTCGCTCGCCAGCGCCTCCTGCAGGCCCGGCGGGACGTCCACGTCGGGGTTGGGCGGAGTGGCCGCCCCGTAGGTGAGCCTGGCCGTCCCCGTGTAGTCCGCGGCCGTCGTGTAGTAGAGGACCTGCACGCGGTAGTAGCCGGACGGATTGGGGATCGTGACGCTCTCGCCCAAGAGGCCCGCCGAGCTGTCGACGAGCTCTCCCCGAGCGCCGTTCGCGTCGCTCTTGTAGACATAGAGGTCGAAGTCGTCGGACGGCACGGTGGCGGCGGCGACATCGATCTTCAGCGCCCCGGAACGGTTGTTGTAGAAGCTCGCACCGGGGTCACCGGCGTTGATCAGCGTGACGTCGCAGTACTTGGCCGCCGCGTGGGTGCACTGCTCTCCGGCCGCGGCGTTGTAGTCGTCATAGGACGAGACCTGGGCCGGCCCTTTCCACGACTCTGCCTTGTCGGGCGTGAGGCTGATCGTGCGGTCGGGGGGCTGCTCGGCCTGGGCGGGCGCCGCTGAGGCCAGGAGGGCGAGGGTCAGCGCAAGGACCGCTTTGAGGTGCATCGCCACACGATATCCCCTGCCGGGCCGGTTTCCCGGGGTACCCGCGCCTTCAGTAGGCCCCACCCAGCTTGCGATGATCCCACGTGGCGCGCCGACGCTCCTGAAACTCCAGGACGACCCGCTTGGGGGCCTGCGCGGCCACCATGTCCGCGGCGCGGTTCCCGGCGTAGCGGAGGAAGAGCTCCTCGCCGAAGGTCCGGACGAGGTCGGGCTCGCGGTGGATGACCGTGTCACACTCGAGCATCACGCCGCGCAGCAGTCCGTACTCCTCTCCGGCCTCGACCTGCAGCGTGGCGCGGGCATCGCGTTCGAGGTTTCTGACCTTCTGGGACTTGGCGTAGGTCCACGCCCACATCTCACCGTCTCGCACGAGGTACCACAGGGGCATGAGGTGTGGCCACCCGCGGGGCCCATGGGTCGCACAGGTGACCACGCGCTGCTCGCCGAGGAAGGTCTCGGCCTCCTCGCGGGACATCTCGATCTGGCCGCGGCGGCTCAGCGCGCCGGCTCCGGCTCAGCGCGCCGCGGCCGGCTGGCGCAGCTTCAGCGCGGTGGTCTGCACCGCATTGCGAGCGTCGGCGGGCTCGAGCACGACCGCGTCGCCGGCCTCCTTGAGCACCTCGCGTACGAGCCAGTCGGTTCCCGCGAAGGCGAGCTCGACGATCACGGCGCCGTCGTCGAGGTTCTCGGCCACCGATCGTTCCTCGCGCGCCCAGCGGGCGCGCTCGGGGGAGATCCACACGCGTGCGCGGCGCGACGCGGGCACCTCGCCGGTGCGCGGCCAGCCGTCGACGTCGGCCGCCGGATCGACCTCCGGCCGCGGCTCGTAGCGCTCCTCGAGCGCCTCGGCCGACTTCACCCGGTCGAGGCGGAAGTGGCGCACGTCGTCGCGCGACGGATCGAAGCAGGCGATGTACCAGCCCTCGCGCCCGTTGATGAGCGCGTAGGGCTCGATCGTGCGCTCGATGAACTCGTCCTCGTTGGGCTTGTAGTACTCCATGCGCAGCAGGTTGCGCCCGGCGATCGCCCGCGAGACCACGCGCGCGACCTCCGAGTCGTCGCCGCCGGCCGCGGCGAACTGCAGACCCAGCTCCAACGGGTCCGAACCGAGCGCGGAGACGATCTTCTCGCGCGCTGAGGTCAGCGATCCGGCCGGCAGGTGCTCGCCGATCAGGTCGATGGCCGCCACGAGCGCCTTGGCCTCGACGGGCAGGAGCCGGGCCGGGCGGGCGAAATTGTCCGAGTAGGGCTCGGGGTCGACCTCGATCGTGCCGTCCTCGCGCACCTCCGCGTAGAGCACATAGGACCCTCCGCCGAAGTTGACGACATTGAGCACGTTGACGTCCTCGAGCAGCTCGGCGCTCGAGATCTGCAGCCGCTCGCAGACCTCCGCGGCGTCGAGCAGCTCCTCGGCCCGGCCGGCCTCGATGAGGATCGAGGCCAGGGTGACCAGCCGCGCGAAGCGCTCGGGTCGGATCCCCGCCTCGCGCTTGGAGGACGAGGCGGCGGCGTTCTCCTCGGCCTCCGCGGCCGCGGAGGCCGAGCGGGCCGGCGAGGGCGCCGCGGTGTCAAACGGGCGCTCGTGCCGCTCGCAGAGCAGTTGGACGCGCCCGGCCACCTCGGTGACGAGCTCGTCGGGCCCCTCGACCGTGACGTGCTCGGCCAGTGGCAGGACGAAGCTGGCCATCTGGCGCAGCGTGGCGAAATCGGTCCGAAAGGTGATCGTGCCGTCCTCGTGCTGCTCGACCTCGCCGAAACGCCCGTAGTGGCGCTGGATCTGCCAGGCGATGCGCTCGGAGAACAGCAGCTCGGCCGTGCCGACGGCATCGCCGAACTGCCACGCCGCGCGGGTCGCGTACTCCCGCGGGTCGAAGTCGGTCGGGCGCTTGAAGTCGTGTTCGGCCTTGGTCGCGTAGGCGACCTTGCCGCGGATGCGGGAGAGCCTGAACACGCGCAGCGCGCCACGCTCGTGGGCATGGCCCAACAGGTAGAACTGCCCGCCCTGGAACAGGAGGTGATAGGGATCGACCTTGCGCGCGCCCTGGGCATCGCGCTCCATCGTGTAGTAGTCGAAGGTGATGGTCTTGTTGCGGAAGATCGCCGTCTCGATCTTGGCCAGGCGCGCGGAGAGGTCGTGGCCACCGGCCGACCCCGTGATGCCCAGGGCCACGCCCTGCTGCTCGGGAGCGTTGAGCGGGCTCGGGCGCCCCCAGGTGATCTGCTGGAGCGCAAGGCGCAGCGGCTCGGCGTAGGCGAACTCGCCGTCGAGCAGCGACAGCGCGGTCTGCAGGGCCGCCAGCTCGGCGTCGGTGAACGCGATCGCCGGGAGATGGAAGTTCTCGGGCCGCAGCGAGTAGTTCTCCTGCTCGGCGACCCCGTCGGCCGGGCGGTCGACGGTGAGCTGGATGCTCAGCGACTCGAGCTCGGCGCGGTCGGCGTAGAAGCGGCGGGCGAACGCGTCCTCGTTCATCCCGCTGTAACCCTCGACGTCGCGGCGGATCTCCAAGGCGGTGACGGGCCGGCGCTCCGCCATCAGGTAGGAGATCAGCGAGAGCTGGCGGATCAGCTTTTCGGTGTCCTTGGCCACGCTGGCCACGATAGAGACAGGCTCTCCCGGCGCGAACGACGTACGGCACTTTCGTGCCGCTCTTTGCGGGGTTTGGCTGGCACCCGTGTAGCTTTGGCCGCGATGGCCGCGAAGATCATGATCGTCGACGACCACGAGGCGCTACGAGAGGGTCTCGAGGTGATGCTGATCCACTCCGGGCACGAGGTCCTGGGCGTGTCCGGGGACGCCGCCGCCGCCCTCGAACTGCTCGAGGTCGCCGAGCCCGACGTCGCCATCGTCGACATCCGGCTCCCCGACGGCAGTGGGATCGCCCTGACCCGAGAGCTGCTCGCGCGGCGCCCGGACCTCGGGGTCATCCTCTACACGGGTGACGCCGACGCCGAGTTGCTCTTCGAGGGACTCGACTCCGGCGCGCGCGGCTATGCCCTCAAGGCGGGCTCCATCGAGGAGCTGGGGGACGCCATCGAACGCGTCGCCCACGGCGGCTCCTACGTGGATCCGCGGCTGGACCGGATCCTCCTCTCGCCGCGCGCCACCGCGCGGGTGCCTCAGCTCTCGCCGCGCGAGCGCGAGATCATGCACCTGATGGCCGAGGGGCTGACCGCGGACGCCATCGGTCACCGGCTGACCATCTCGGTGGAGACGGTCCGGACCCATGCGCGCAACGTGATCGGCAAGCTCCAGGCGCGCAACCGCGTCCACGCGATCGCGCTGGCGCTCGAGCGCGGCGAGATCGCGCTCGATCCCGAGCACCGCAGTTCATGACGGACGCCGGGGCGCAGGCCGGCTGGGCGAAGAGCCGTGACGGTGACGAGGCGGAGGAGCGTCTCGCTGCGCTCATCCACGACCTGCAGACGCCGCTGGCGGTGATCACGGGCTTCTGCGAGCTGCTCGAGCGACAGCCCGGACAGCTCAGCGAGGAGCAGGCGAAGGAGTACCTCGGCCGCGTGGCGGCCGCCGCCGGCGAGCTGCGCGACATCCTCGACGGCCAGCGCGGCCCGCGGCCGCCCGGAGCCTGACCCCCCCGGGCGCCTGAGACCGCGCGGCCGCTGAGACCGCGCGGCGGCTGAGACCGCGCGGAGAACCGCCGGCGTGGTATAGAAGCCGCGGGGTGAGCGGAGGCACCAGAGCCATCGTGTGTGACGACGCACCGGGTTTCCGGGTCCTGATGAGGACGCTGCTCGAGGAGGCCGGCCTCACCATCGTGGGGGAGGGAGCGAGCTGGCAGGACGCCGAGCGAATGGCCGCGGGAGCGGACGTCATCGTCGTGGACCTGTGGATGCCGGCGTTCGACCTCGGCGCGCTCGAGAACGTGCGCGCGCTCGCTCCGGACGCGACGCTCGCGGTGATCACCGCGCTGGCGCTCGATCACGCCGCCGAGAAGGTCGCCTCGGTCGAGGTCGATCTGCTGTTGTCGAAGTCCGCGCCTCCGGAGCAGGTCGCCAATGCCATCGCCGCGTTCGCCCGCGACCCCGTCGAGGAGGCCGGCTAGGCCGCCTGCTGTTGGTCCTGCACCTGCTCGGCCGGCTCGAACGCCGCCGCGAGCTGCAGGCCGAACCAGGCGCCCGAGCCGATCGCGCGATCGAATCCCGACCATTCCTGGCCTCGGGGCAGCTCCTTCTCGAGCCGGTCGAACGAGCCGAGTCGGCCGCCGAGGTTGTCGATCATGTGCACGAGCGTCGCCTCGCGGGTACAGGGCACGACGGGGCTGCCGTGGGCCAGGGTGCCGTGGTGGCTGAGGATGATGTGCAGAACGGCGCGGGCGAGTTGGGGCGGGAAGCCCTCGAGCTCCTCCATCTCGCGCCGGACGCGGTAGTAGCCCAGCGGGATCTCCCCCTGCAGCCGGCCGTCGTCGGTGAGGTCGATCGATGTGGTCGGATCCGGGGTGTAGGCCTCGAGCTTGCCGATGTCGTGCAGGAGAGCGCCCGTCACGGCGACGTCGCGGTCGATGCCCGGAAACGTCGCGCTGATCGCGCCGACGGCCTGGGCGACCGACAGGCAGTGCTCGAGCAGGCCGTGGCGGTAGGCCTGATGAAAGAACTTCGCCGCCGGCGCGCTGCGGTAGCTCGCCCAGGCGTCGGTGGCTTCGCCGAAGAACCGCTCGAGCAGCGCGTGCAGGTACGGGTTGCGAACCGTGGCGACGACCTCGCGAAGGTCGAGCTCCATCTGTTCCGGCGAGCGGGGTGGGCCGTCGAGCAACTCGGCGAGGTCGAACGTGCCGGGAGCCGCCTGGCGGACGGCCCGGATGGTGATCTGGGGGCCGTAGCGCTGGTGGGCCGCGTAGCGGCCGATGACCCGCACCGGATGGCCCACCACGCACAGGTCGCGGAACTGGGCGACCCCGTCCCAGACCATCGCCGGGACGGTGCCGCTGCGGTCGGCCAGCACGAGCTTGAGGAACTCTCCGCCGTCGCGCTTCTGGCGCGCCTCGACCTCCCTGACCAGGAGGACCTGGTCGATCTCCGTGCCGTCCTCAAGCTCCCGCACCACCATGCGCGGAAGGTAGACCCGGTCGCGGACGAATAGCGTGCGCGCGCAAAGATGGAACGGGATCGCAACAAGTGGTGGACGCTGGGCGCCGTCTGCGTCGCCACGTTCATGCTGCTGATCGACATCACGATCGTCAATGTCGCGCTGCCCGACATCGCCCGAGACCTGGGCTCGTCGTTCACCGACCTGCAGTGGGTCATCGACGCCTACGCCCTGGCGCTCGCGGCGCTGCTGCTGACGGCCGGCTCGCTGGCCGACCTCTTCGGCCGCCGCCGCCTGTTCATCATCGGGCTGGCGCTGTTCACGGTGTCCTCGCTGCTGTGCGGCCTGGCGACCACGCCAAGCTTCCTGACGTGGGCCCGGGCGCTCCAGGGGATAGGCGGCGCGGCGATGTTCGCCACGTCCCTGGCGCTGCTTGCCGAGGCCTTTCGCGGGCCGGAGCGCGGCACCGCCTTCGGCGTGTGGGGCGCGACGATCGGGGCCGCCGTGGCCATCGGTCCGCTCGTCGGTGGCGCGCTCACGGAGCACGTCGGCTGGCAGTCGATCTTCCTCATCAACCTCCCGGTCGGGATCCTGGCCATCGGCATCACGCTCGCGCGCGTCGGCGAGTCGCGGGATCCCGAACCCGGTCGCGTCGACTGGCCCGGGCTCGTCACGTTCTCCGGCGGCCTGTTCCTGCTCGTCTTCGCGCTCGTGCGCGGCAACGCGGAGGGCTGGACCAGCGCGTTGATCCTGGGCTTCCTGATCGGCGCCGTGCTGCTGCTCGTCGCGTTCGTCGCCGTCGAGCTGCGCCGGGCGAACCCGATGTTCGACCTCACGCTCTTCCGGCGTCCCGCCTTCACCGGCGCGGCGATCGCTGCGTTCGGGCTGTCGGGCGGGATGTTCGCGATGTTCCTCTACATCACGCTCTACCTGCAGAACACCCTGCACCTCAAGCCGCTCGAGACCGGGCTGCGCTTTCTGCCGATGACGGTCGTGTCGTTCTTCGCCGCGCCCATCGCCGGCAGGCTCCAGTCGCGGATTCCCCTGCGCTGGATGTTCGGCACGGGCCTCACCCTGGTGGGCGTCGGACTGTTGCTCATGCGCAACGGCGTGACCGCCACCTCGGGCTGGACCGCGCTGCTCGCGGGCTTCGTCGTGGCCGGGGCCGGCATCGGGATCACCAACCCCTCTTTGGCCACGACCGCCGTGGGCGTGGTCCAGCCCCGGCGCAGCGGCATGGCCTCCGGCATCAACAACACGTTCCGCCAGGTCGGCATCGCCACCGGCATCGCCGGGTTCGGCGCGCTGTTCGAGCATCTGATCAGCGCCAACTTCCGGTCGCGGATCCCCTCGCAGGTGCTCGCCACCGGGCAGGTCGACATGATCGCGCCACCGTTGCGCCACGCCTACCTCCAGGCCTACACGGGTGCCCTCGACGACCTCTTCCTGCTGGGGGCGCTCGTGTGCCTGGCCTCCGCCGTGCTGGCGACGATCCTCGTGCGCCCGCAGGACTTCGTCGGACATCACGCCCCGCCGCCCGCGTAGTACGTGCCGCGCCGGCCCTGTGTGGCGGTGCCCTCTGGCGGCGGGTCCGAACGTTGCCGGCGGCCTCTGCGTGCAAGGTCTCATGCGCGGGGTGGACGAGCAGCGGCCAGCCACTACCGTCGGGCCCGATGCGCGTCCTGCGTACCGCCTGCCTGGTCCTGCTCATCGCCGGATGCGCGGCGCCCCCCGCCCGTGCGACCGACGACCGGACGATCGCCGAGGGCGTCAGCGCGGGCGGGGTGGATGTCGGCCTTCTGTCGGTCGACGCCGCGACCGAGAGGCTTTCGAGCGATGCACGCCTCGCGACGCTCCTGCGCAAGGATCTCGTGGTCGGGGCCGCGGGCATCAGTTGGAAGCTGACGATGTCCAGGGCCCGGCTCGTGCTCGATGCTCGCCGGACGGCCGAGCGCGCCGCCGAGGTCCCCGCGCCCGTCAACCCCACCGAGGGCTCGGCGCAGGGCGGTACAACCGTCGGGGTTGACGTGCCGCTCGTGCTCGCCCACTCTCGCGCGGCCGTGCGAGGGTTCGTCCTGCACATCGCCCGCGGGAGCTACCGCAGGCCCCGGAGCGCGACGCTGCGGATCACCCTGCGCCACATGGTCATCGGCCGCGCCCGGGTCGGCTATCGCCTCGACAAGCGCACGACCGCCCGGCAGGTCAACGCCGCCCTGGGCGGCGTCGAAGTGCGTCGGCTCCACGAGCGCCTGATCAAGCTCCGGCCCCGCCGAAGCGTGCACGACCTGCGCAACGCCAACCCGACGGTCCTGACCGTCGATCGCGACCACTTCCGGCTGCGGCTGTTCAAGCGGCTGCGGATCAGCCGGCGCTACGGGATCGCCGTCGGCATGGCGGGCCTCGAGACGCCGAGCGGGTTCTATCGGATCCAGGACAAGCAGGTCGATCCGGCGTGGCACGTCCCGCGCCGGGCCTGGGCGGGGTCGCTGCAGGGCCAGACCATTCCCGGCGGCGCCGCCGACAACCCGCTCAAGGCACGCTGGCTGGGGATCGCCGACGGAGTCGGCATCCACGGCACCGCCGAGGACTGGTCGATCGGCTCGCGTGCGTCGCACGGCTGCATCCGGATGCACGTGGCAGACGTGATCGACCTCTTCCCCCGGGTGGAGGTCGGAACGCCGGTGCTCATCGGATAGCCCAGGGTTCGGGCGGGTATTACCCGCCCATGCCTTCCACCACCGAGCAACAGCTGGTCACCTATCTCGCCGACGCCCACTCCATCGAGGAGCAGGCACTGCAACAGTTGAGGAAGGCGCCGGGCATCGCCAACGACCCGGAGCTCACTCGAGCGTTCGAGGAGCATCTCGTCGAGACCGAGCGCCACGAGCAGCTCACCCGCGAGCGCCTCGAGCAGCTCGGCGGGTCGCCGTCGAGGTTCAAGGACCTCGTGATGAAGGCCGGCGGAGAGGGGTTCGTCTGGTTCGCCCGCTCCCAGCCGGATTCGACGGGCAAGCTCGTCGCCCATGCGTACTCCTACGAGGCGCTCGAGCTGGCCTCCTACGAGCTGTTGCTGCGGGTGGCGACCATCGCCGGCGACCACGAGACGGCGCGCATCGCCCGCGAGATCGCCCAGGACGAGCGGCGTATGCGCGAGCGGCTCGGCGGCCTGTTCGACGCGTCCGTGGAGACCTCGCTGCGCGAGCTGACCGCCGACGATCTGCAGCAGCACCTCGTCGACTACCTGACCGATGCCCACGCGATCGAGACCCAGTCCATCGGGCTGCTGGGGCCGGCACCCGCGCTCGTCGAGAACGGGCCGCTCGGGCAGCTCTTCGAGGAGCATCTGGCCGAGACTCGTGTGCATCGGCGGCTGATCGAGGAGCGCCTCGAGGCGCACGGCTCGAGCCCGTCGAAGCTCAAGGATCTGGCCATGAGGGCCGCGGCGATCAACTGGGGCACCTTCTTCGCGGTCCACCCCGACACGGTGGGCAAGCTCAACGCGTTCGCCTATGCGTTCGAGCACCTCGAGATGGGCGGCTACGAGCAGCTCAAGCGTGTCGCGGCCCGGGCCGGCGACCAGGCGACCGTCGTCGTGGTCGAGCGCATCCTCGCCGAGGAGCAGGCCGCCGCGGAGAAGCTCGCGGCGCGCTTCGACCGCAGCGCGGAAGCCTCGCTGGAGGCGGCCGGCGTCACCGGGACGGGGTGACGGGGCCTCGTCGGCTTCTCAACGAGCCTTCAGGCGCGCCTTGGAGTAGGCCACCAGCGCCGCCCCTCCCCGGACGGCGCGCCACATGCCGCCCGGCACGTTCTGGAGCACCTGGCGCAGCGCGATGGCGCGCTCCATGATCTTCGACCGCAGCGGGCTGCGCGGGTTGTTCAGCGTCGAGCCGACCGCGTCGAGATAACCCAGCTCGGCGGCCAGGACGTTGTGCACGAGGTTGCCGAGGTCGCCGGCGGTGCCGACGTCGGCCGCCAGTTTGCGGCTCAGCGCGGCGGCGCCGCGGGCCGCCTCCCGCGCCTGGTGCGGGCTGTCACCCGGCTCGAGCTGCTCGAGCTGACGGCTGAGCTCACCGTTGGCGACCGCGAGCCGGCCCATGGCCAGCCGCGTCTGGGTCTGGCTGACCTCGTGGTTGGCATCGATGCTGGCGACCGCGACGAGCGTCGCTGCGATGGCCCCTGCGAGGGCCAGCACCGCGAGAACCCGCGGGGACATGCCCCGGCGATGTGCGCGCCTAGGCCCGGACGGGGTGGGTGCGGGCAGGGCCATCGACCGCGGCAGACTACCCGCGCCCGGCTTGCGGTCAGCGCTCGCCGTCGAGCGAGCGGGCGGTTGGCGACCGCGCGACCCGGCGGTGATCGGGGAAGGTCCCCAGGGCCCGGTCGGCCAGCGTGCTCGTGATCCCGTGCCAGTAGTTCTCGTTCTTGAAGTGATGCAGGCGGTGGGTCCTCCAGACCGCGCGGTAGAGGCGGGTCTTCGGCCGGTGGGCGGTGTGGATCAGGAAGTGCGTCCATTCGTAGACGCCCACCAGGACGTAGCCGGTCGCCACGCCGGTCAGCATCGCCGGCCACGGCCATCCGCCGCCCGCGAGCGCCACGATCGTCGTTCCGAGGCCGACCGCCACCGGCACGGCGAGCCCCAGCAGCGCGAGTGCCTCGACCGGCGCGAGCAGGATCATGTCGAGATCGCGGGGCTCCTTGTGGTGTGCCCAATGGGACTTCGAGGTCGCCAGGTAAACGCTCCGGCCCCGGAACTCGAACGGCGGCATGTGCAACAGGTAGACGTGGATCGCCCACTCACCGAAGGGGTAGATGGCGAGCATGGCCGATGCGGCGGCGACGTCGCGCCAGCTGAAGTGGCCGTACGCGAGGCGGCCCGCGAGCGCGAGGATGATCCCGGTGGCGAGCACCTGCGGCGAGGGCCGGGCGCGAAACTCGCGCCAGGCGTGGTGGAGCGTCTTGACCTCGCGGCCCCAGCGGGCGGACATCGTGGCTTCGACTCTATCCCGATGCGGCAGCGGTGCGGTGGCCACCCCCGCGGCGTGCCCGCTCAGTGGCAGGGGTAGGTGCCGGCATCGGTGTACGGGTCCGCGCTGGCCGACTCGAACTTCCAGTCGTAGCGACCCGGGCGCAGGACCAGCTTGAGCACGCCGAACGTCGTCTCACCGACCGTCTCGCTGTTGACGTCCCTCGCCCCCGGCTGGTCGATCGACTCGCCGCCCGTTCCGACCGTGAACTGGCGGATCCCGTGTGCTCTGTCGCGGTCGCCGCCGGCGGTCTGAGGGGCGAAGCGCTCGTAGAAGTGATGGTGTCCCACCAGGACCACGTCGGCTCCCGCGGCGTAGAGCGTCTGCCACAGGGCGATCGTCTGGACGTCGCCGCCCCGATACGAGCTGAACAGCGGCGAGTGCCACATCGCCAGGGTGCACTTCGTGGGATGGGCGGCGAGGTCGGCCGCCAGCCACCGCTCCTGGGGCGAGCCCACGTCGCAGCCACCCGGGACCTTCGAGCAGTTCGAGTTCAGGCTGACGATGTGCCACGTCCCGATGTCGAAGCTGTAGTAGCCCAGCGCGCGATTTCCAGCCGGACCGTCGACGGCGCCCACCCCGTTGAAGTAGTCGAAGTAGCCCGCGGCGCCCGTCTGGTACTCGTGGTTGCCGACCGCCGGGCGCTGCAGGTACTTCGTCCGACCCCAGGTGGGGTCATAGGAGGCGCGGAACTTGCCGAGCTCGCCGTTGGAGTACTGCGTGTCGCCGAGCGGAAGCACGGCGGACAGGTCGGCGCGCAGCAGCAGGTCCGACGTGCGCACCGCGCCGCACTGGCGCGGAACCCCGATGCCGTCGTTGAAGTACGAGCTGCCGGGATCGCAGGCGATGTCGCCCGCGGCCATGACGACGGGGTCGTGGCCGGCCGGTTGCCAGTCTGGCCAGCGGCCGTCGGTCCGGCGGCTGCTCAACCGCCTCAGCGCTCGGCCGTTCGGGCTGGCGGCATAGATCCGGCGATGGCCGCGGCGCCCCGAGGAGAACACGATCCGCCGTCCGTCGGGTGACCATGCCGGCGCCGTCTGAGCACTGCCGCGCAGCCGGATCGCCGGCTTCGGGCGGGCACCGCGGGCGCCGACGGTCCAGATGCCGGCAGGGCCATGGGCGAAGGCGAGCCTCCGGCCGTCGGGCGACCAGCTCGGGCTGTTCTCGTCGCCGGGCAGGTGCGTCAATCGCCGCGGCCTCCGGCCCGAGGAGTTGACGACGTAGAGGTCGTCGCCGTGCGCCGTGGCCACCACGTAGGCGATCCGCCCCGTCGCCGACCATGCCGGCTGGCGCGCGTCGGCGGCCCCGAAGGTGATCTGGCGCGTGCCGTTGCCGTCGGCCCCGACCGCGAAGATGTGACGCGCGCGGGCTGGGCCACCGGCGTAGGCAACCTCGTCCCCGCCGGGTGACCAGGCGGGGTCGGTCTCGTCGTTGGCGGATCTGGTCAGCCGGCGCTCGCCCTGGCCGTTCTCGCCCACGATCCACACGTCCCTGCCGTCGGCCGAGGCGCGTACGAAGGCCAGGCGGCGGCCCAGCGGCGACCACACCGGGTCCGCGAGCCCGACGCCGCTGAGCAGGCCGCGCACGCTCCTGCCCGTGCGAGCCAGGAGCGTGTCGACCCCGTGGACCTGCCCGACGTAGGCGACCGCGCCGTTGCTTCCCGGGTAGGCCGCCGAGGCCGGGGGCGCCACTACGAGGAGCGCGAGCAGGCAGGGGAGGGCGCGGACGTGAAGGCGGGCCACGAGGATCGAACACGACGAGGCGGCCATTCGGAGCGCACCGCAGCCTATGTTGGCGCACGGTGCAGCCGGACCGGGAGCGTCTTGAGCTGGTTGACGAACGGCGACTCGGCGTAGATCGGCTCGCCGTCGATCGCCATCTCGGGAAAGCGCCCGAGCGTCTCTTCCATCAGGATCCGCAGCTCCAGGCGGGCCAGCGCGGTGCCCAGGCAGAAGTGCCGCCCGCCGGCGCCGAACGCCTGGTGCTCGGTCGTGCGCGTGATGTCGAAGCGGTCGGGCTCCTCGAACCGGTCCTCGTCGCGATTCGACGACACGTACCACATGACCACCTTGTCACCCTTGGCGATCGGGCAGCCCCGCAGCTCGGTGTCGCGCGTCGCCGTCCGGCGGAAGTGCGCGAAGGCCGGGAACATGCGCAGCGACTCCTCCACGGCGCTGGGAACCAGCGACGGGTCGTCGAGGACGAGCCGCCGCTGGGCGGGGTTCTCGATCAGCGCCCGCATGCCGCTGCAGTAGGTCGCCTTGGTCGAGTCGTTGCCGGCCGCCATGAGCAGGAAGAAGCCCATGACGATCTCGTGCTCCTCGAGCCCCTGGCCGCCTTCGAGCTCGGCGTGAACGAGCACGCTGGTCAGATCGTCGGTCGGGTTCTCGCGGCGCTCGGCGATCAGCTCGGAGCAACGGGCGAACATCTCGGGCACGTCGCGCTGCATGACGGTCTCGACGCCCTCGGGATTGATGTCGGGGTCACCGGCTCCCAGCATGGTGTTCATCAGCCGAGCCCACACCTCGTCGTCCTCGGAGGCGATGCCCATGAAGCTGCCGATGACGCGCGAGACCACAGGCTGGGCGACGTCGGTGACCAGATCGCATCTCTCACGGCCCTCGAGCCCGCCGAGGACCGTTGTCGTTATGGCGCGGATCTCGTCGGCGTGCTCGGCGATGCGCCTGGGTGTGAAGCCCCGCTGGAACAGCGCCTTGAGGCGATCGTGCTTGGGCGGGTCCATCCCGATGAACATGGCCTGCGTCAGCTCGAGCGGGATGATCGCATCGGTCAGGGCGGTGATGCCGCCGATCTCGGAGGAGTAGGTCTCCCAGTCGCGGCTGACGGCGTGGACGTCGTCGGCCTTGGTCACCGGCCAGTAGCCGGCCTCGCCGGGGTACTCGGAGATCTTCGAAGTCCAATGCACGGGGCATTCCGCGCGCAGGCGCTTGAACAGGCCGTGTGGGGGACCGTCCAGCCAATCCTCCCGCTCGGTGACCAGGACCTCTTTGACCGGCTTGTCGTCGACGCTCATGGGTCGACACTACCGGAGGTTTGACACCCTGTCCTGTCTCCCCCGGGGCCGCCGTCGTTGCTCGCAAGTAGGGTCAGCACCATGTTGTCGCGATTCCCCGGGTCCCTGTCCGTCGCCGCCGCCTGCGCGGCCGTGGCCTTCTCGGGCTGCGGCGACAGCGGCCGGAGCGGTGTCTATGGCCGGGAGCTTTCCAAGCAGGACTACGAGGCCAAGGCCAAGCCCGTCCTCGAGAGGGATCTCGCGCTGATCAGGACCGCTCAGACCACCGCCCAGACCGATCCGGCGAGGGCCCTTCGCGACCTCGCCACCAACGTCCGCAAGATGGAGAGAGACCTGCGCGCCGTGGGGACCCCACCCAAGGACGAGCAGCGCAGGATCTTTCAGCTCGGCACCGCGCTGAAGTACGCCGCCGGGCAGTTCGACCGGGCCGACACCGCGCTGAGCAGCGGCGACACGGCGAAGGCCAAGGCGCTGACCCTCAAGGGGCAGACCGCCCTCGCCCAGAGCGTCTCCGGCGCCGGCGGTTAGAGCGTTCAGCGTTAGGCTCACCAGCGGATGCGAGCGCTCGTCAGCGGTGCCAGCGGGTTCCTCGGCGGTGCGGTGTGCGCGGGGTTGCTCGCTCGCGGTGACGAGGTGACGGCGCTCGTGCGCCGGCCGGGCTCGGCTCCGGCGGGGACCACGGCGGTACTCGGAGATCTCGCTGCCGCCGACTCGCTGCGTGCGGCGGTCTGCGCGGCGCGGCCCGATGTCGTGTTTCACCTCGCTGCCGAGATCGCATCGCAACGTGACGAGGAGCGCATCCACGAGGTCAACGTCGAAGGCACGCGGAGGCTGGTCGACGCCTGTCTCGACGCCGGGGCGCCGAAGCTCGTGTTCACGTCGACGGTGGTCACCGGGGAGGCGCACGGGGCGCTGCTCACCGAGGAGGAGCCGCTGACCGTGGAGACCCCCTACGGCCGCTCCAAGCAGGAGGGCGAGCGGCTCGTGCTCGGCTCGGGCACGCCGGGCGTCGTCATCCGCCCCTCACACGTCTACGGCTCAGGAGGCTGGTTCGCGCAGGAGATGGTGGCGCGGCTGCGCTCGCCGGGCCGCTTCGCCGTCGTGGGCCGGGGCGACAACCTGTGGGACGTCGTGCACGTCGAGGACGTCGCCGCCGCGTGCATTGCCGCCGCCGCCGACCCCGCCGCCGACGGTCAGGTGTTCCACTGCGCCGACGACCAACCGATCACCTATTACGACTTCATGGCCCTGACGGCGCGAGCGCTCGGCGTCGGCCCGCCGCGCCGCGTCCCGGCGTTCGCCGCGCAGCTGGTGGCCGGCCGGCACGCCGTCGCCGCGGTCACGCGGTCGGCGCGCTCGTCGAACGCCAAGCTCAAGCGTGCGCTGGGCTGGGCGCCGAGCTACCCGTCGGCCCGGGAGGGCGTGCCGGCTGCCGTCGCGGGGCTGGGGGGCGGATAGGCCTTCGGCGCCGCGCGCGGCTCAGCGGGCCACGTGGGCCGCATGGTCGGCCCTGCGACGCGCGACGCCCAGCAGCAGGAGGCCGAGGCCCGACGCGGCGACAGCGATTCCGATGAGCAGCCATGGCGATGCTCCGTCAGATCCCTTCGCGCGCTGCGCTGGCGACGAGGGGCCTGGCCGCGCGCTGCTTCCCGGAGATGCCCTCGTCGCGCGACCCCTGGCGCCCCTGTCTCGCGCCCGACCATTGCCTCGCGCCCGACCATTGCCTCGCGCCCGGGCCTCCTCCCGCCCACGGCGGGTGGACGTCGCAGGTGCAGGCCGCGAGGTGGCGACGGGCGACGGGCGGACTGCGGTTCCGTTTCGGTAGGAGGGCTGGGCGTGCCCGTCCGTGGCGTGCCTGACGCAGCGCGGAAAGACCTTGCCGCGGCTATCCCTGGCGATGACGTACTTTGCGCAGTAGCGTTTGACGGGCGCTGGCGGGGTACCTCGCGTGCCCAGGTCACCCAGCCCGCTCGCCGGCGTGAGCAGTGGGATCGCCACTGCCACGACCAGAACGGCTGCGCGCAGTCGTCGCGCCTGGCTCATCGGGCGATCGGTGTGCCGAGGGGGCGGTGCTCGTCGCTCCTCTCGGATGGCCATTGATCCATCATCGCCCATCAGGGGCAGTACGTCGCGACGATGGTGCCGGTCCCCGCGCTGAAGGGGTTCGGCGCGTATCCGGGATCGGTCCGCACGACCACGATCTTGACGGTGTCTCCGGCGATCGTGCTGCCTGACTTCGTGACCCGGCTCGTGACGAGCGTCCCCATGTAGGACGGAACTCCGCTCGTCGGCGGCGGGCTGTCACCGCCCTTGGTCTTCCAGGCGCTGCCGCAGGCGGAGGGCGGGGTGCTCGTCGGCAGGCTCACCGTGCGGGCGAACCCCTTGAACGAGTCGCTTGCCGGCCCGCCCGACAGGCTGTTGAGCGTCGACCAGTTGTCGCTCCACCACGTCACCGTGGGTGGCGGGCTCGTCGTGCTGGCCGTGGCGACGGTGTTGTCGCCGAGCACGAATGCCCCCCGGGTGGGGAAGGCGAACACGATCGCGCTCTTGCTCGCGTCCGAGGAGGACAGGTAGTAGGCGTCGCCGGCGAAGCTGGCCACCAGCGGTTGCGACCCGAGCGCCCCGGTGAAGATCAGCGAGCAGGAAGCGACACCGTTGGCACCCGTCGTCCCCGTGCAGCTCTGGCCGCCGAGGCCGAGGGTCAGCGTGCGGCCCGCGATGGGGGTCGCCGTGGACCCGTCCTCGAGCAGTTGGCCCTTGAGGGTGACGCCCGAGGCACCCTGAAGGATGACGGTCACGCCGGTGTAGGCCGTCGTCGTCTCCTCCTTCTTGATCACGAACGACTGCGTATCGCCGCTCGACACGTAGTCCGTGTCTCCGGCGAACGAGGCGACCATGTTGACCGTGCCGGCGGCCTGGGTCGGGGTGATCGAGCACGAGGCCACCCCAGAGGCATCCGTGGCCGAGCTGCACGAATCGCTGCTTCCGATGGAGAATGTGACCGTCTTGCCCGCGATCGGCGCGCCGCCGTTCGGATCGGTCAGCGTCGCCGAGGCCGTGAAGGCGTCGTGGTAGTCCTCGGTCAGCGCGCCGTCGTAGGAGACCTGGCTCTCCTCCTTGGTGATCGTGAAGGTCCCCGAACCGGATGCCGACGCGTAGGCATCGTCGCCGGGGAAGGAGGCGGTCTCGGTGTAGGAGCCGGGATGCTGGCTCAGCGTGACCTCACAGGTCGCAGCACCGCTCGGGTCGCTGACCGCGGCGCAACTGTCGGTTCCGACAGACAGCGCGAGGGGCTGGCCGGGCACGGGCGCTCCGCTGCCGGCCACCTTCAGGGTTGCCGCCAGGGTCACGGCGTCGTTGAAGTCGCCCGTGTCCGCACCGGTGCGCGTCACCGTCGCGTTGATCTTGCGCGAGCCGAGCGTGACGGTAGCCGTGTGAGCGCCCGTGTTCTTCGCGTTGACCGCGGCGTAGGTCTTGTTCGCCGCATCGACGTACTCGTCGCCGACGTACATCAGGCCTCCGTGCCCGTAGGCGGCTCCACCCGGCGTCTTGTCCATCCAGTAGGAGTAGTTGTAGTTGTCCTCGTACTGGTTGGGAGCGTGGAGGTGCATCATCACGCTGTCGTCGGGGAACCCGCGGTCCCAACCCTCCTTCTGGCGATACTCGACGGTGTAGTAGTCGCTCGTGGTGTTGCCGACCGTCGCGGGATTGCCGTGCGTGACGGGAACGGTGATCGCGGCGGGAACGCGCGCCTCCAGGTAGTCCGATCCCGGCGCGTTCCGGGCGTTCGGATCGCCGAGCGAGTGCAGCGCGATGGTCGCCTGGTTCGAGGTCGAGTTGTCGAAGGCGAAGTGGCGCGGGGTGGGGATCCAGCCCTGCGTGTCGAGGTTGATCGCGTCGAGCCCCGGGCCCTTGAAGTTGATGTCCGACCGGCACAGGACGTAGTTGTAGAGCGGGCCAGGACCGCCGAAATCGCTCCCTCCGAGCGGGTCGTAGAACAGTCCGGCGCCCGAGTTGGCGCTGAAATGCGGGCCGGGGCACCAGTACTGGCTCATCTCGTCGTACGGATCGCCATAGTCGTTCGTCGAGTCGCTGAAGCTGCGGCTGTGGCTGTAGCCGTGCCCGTGTCCCATCTCGTGCGAGGCGCCTGTGACGTCCACTTGGTGGGGTAGGACGATCGTGGCGATCGTCCGGTCGGCTCCCTTGATCGGGATGCCGGTGAGCTGGCCGGCGCCCACACCGCCCAGGTCGCCCGGGATGTTGGCCGCGGCGCCGGTACCGTGCGCGGCCGCGGTGCTCCCGCCCTGCCCACGCGCGATCGTCAGCGTGTTGCCGTTGATCCCCGTGACGTTGACGGTCTCGCTGTCGATCGCCATGGAAAACGGGGAGCTGCCGTTCGGGAAGTACTGGGTCGTGGTGAGCGTGACGGTCGTGTCGCCGGCGCCGATCGGAGCGGCAAGCGTCGAGCGAGTCTCGGGGAAGATGGCCGTGACGCCCCAGTACTTGTTGAAGTCGATGCCGTCCGCACCATCGGCGCACGCGATGATCTTGTCCAGTCGCGCATCGCCGCCGCCCCGGTTGAACGGCGCGGTGAGGTTGATCCACTGACCGCGCGTCAACGACTTGCTCGTGTCGGCCGGATCCTTGGCCACGACCCAGGGGGTCACGGTCGTCCCCGCGATGCTCAGCTGGCCGAACGAGGTGTCGCGCCAGTAGTCGAGCAGCCCGAGCTTTCCCGCCCCGGGATCTGAGAAGAGATCCTGGTAGTAGGCCTGGCTGTTGGGCTGCGCCGGCTGGTCGGAGAAGTTGCACAGCACGACGACCCACGGATGCGTACCTGTGCCGACGAGCTTGGCGGCCCCGGCGCTCGCGGGCACGTACAACGCCGAGACGCAGGCCGCGGCGGCGACGCTCAACGCCACTCGCCCGGCCCATCTCGCAGGCGTGGCGCGCCCGGCGAATCGGCCACACGGCCCACGACCAACAACACGTGGCATGACGAACACTGCGCACCCCCCGGCACGGTTGGACTGCTTCTACCTCGGCGCCTACGCTCGCTTCCTGCTCGTCGCCGCGATCCTCTTGCCGCTCATCCGCGCGGGTCGCTCTGAGCCTCCCAGTGCTCGGCGCGCGAGTCAAGAAAACGCTCAGTGACACTGGTCACACCCGCTTGAGCGGGTCGATGTGATCAGACCGACATCGGGCCGACCGTTCGGCCTTCTAGGACTTCACGGGCTCCGTGGGCATCTCGTCCTCCGAGAGCTCCTCGGACGGGACGGGCGCCGAGGGCGTGCGCTTCTCGTTGCGCGTGCCGTCTCCGCCCAGGGCCACGGCGGCGCGCGCCGTCGCCAGGTGGTAGA
>JBBPZE010000010.1:0-10822 GCA_038199185.1 Solirubrobacterales bacterium | reverse complement strand
TTCGCCCGGACCATCCGGGTCGACGTTCCGGACCCTCTCAGCTGCCCGGCGTCCAGATCTTCTCACGCGCCTCGACCCGTCCGGCCTCGATCGGCGTCGCGTGCTCGACCAGGAAGTCGATCGCGGCCCGCTGCGCCAGCTCCTCGCGCACACCGTCGAGGCGGCCGGCCTTGTCTAGGCGCTCGTGCAGCTTCTCGGGCGTGGTGTCCTCGCGCGCGGCCGTGGACTGGAGGGCATCGAGGACGGCGTCGTCGGCCGGCTCGATGCCCTCGGCCTCGATGACCGCCGCCAGCACCGCCTCCTGACGCAGGGCGTGCTCGGCGTCGGGCAGCGCCTCGTCGATGAGCTCCTCCTCGGTCTTGCCGGAGATCCCCAGGAATGCCTCCTTGCTCAGGCCCTGGTGGGTGAACGAGTGCACCATGCGCTCCCACTGCTCCGCCGCGCGTGCCCGGACGAGGGCGTCGGGCAGGTCCACGATCGCCTTCTCGGCGACGGCATCGACCACGGCCTCGCGGAAGTCGGCCTCGCTCCTGCGCTCCTCGGTCTCGCGCAGCTTCGAGGTGATGTCCTCGCGCAGCTCGTCGATCGAGTCGAAGCCACCGGCCTCCAACGCAAACTCGTCGTCGAGCTCGGGCAGGCGCTTGCGCTTGATCTCCTTGATCGTCACCGCGAACTCGGCGGCCTTGCCCTGGAGGTGCTCGGCGCCGTAGTCGTCGGGAAAGCTCAGCGCGACGGTGCGCTCCTGGCCGGCGGCGGCGCCCTCGAGCTGCTCCTCGAAGCCCGGGATCAGCCGTCCGGTGCCCAGCTCGACCATCTGGTCGCGGCCCTCGCCGCCCTCGAAGCTCTCGCCCTCGATCGCGCCCACGTAGTCCATGACGACGAAGTCACCCTGGGCCGCCGCCTCCTCGATGGTCTCCAGCCTTGCGGCGCGATCGCGCAGCTGCTCGAGCTCGGCATCGATGTCGGCCGGATCGACCTCGGGCTCGCGCCGGCCGACCTCGAGGCCCTTGTACTCGCCGAGCTTGGCGACCGGGCGCACGCCGATCTCGAAGCGGAACTTCAGCGGCTCGCCCGCGTCGGGCAGGTCGGACAGGTCGAGGTCCGGGTCGCCGATCGGGTGGATCTTCGCGCTCTCGATCGCCTCGCCGTACCACTTGCCCAGCGAGCCGCGAACGGCCTGGTCGAGCACGACCTCGCGGCCGAAGCGCTTGATGACGACCGGCGCGGGGATCTTGCCCGCCCGGAACCCGGGCATCTTGATGTCCTTGCCCAGCGCCTTGGCCGCCTGCTCCAGCGACCGCTCGACATCCTGGGGGGGGACCTCTGCCTCCACGCGCACGCGCGATTCGGGCAGCTCGGTGACGGTCGTCTGCATCGAGGTGACGATAGCGTCGGGGCGTGCGCCCACGGCCCCGCCTCGCCGCCTGGCTGTACACGGGGCCGATCGGCCACCTCTACGCCGGCCTCGCCGACATCGGGGGGTTGCTCGCGCGCTATTGGTGGGCGCGGCTCCGGGGGCGGCCGCTGGGCTGAAAGCGGCTCGCCTCCCGCTCCGGGATCGTCGCTCGTGCGACGCGGTCTACCTCGGATCCGACTGAGCCGACTCGGCTTCGGCCCGACGCCGCCGCCCCGTCGCGACGACCGGCGCGAGCGCCCGGATCTCGGCGAGCAAACGCGCGCCGAGCTCGGCGGGGCTCTCGCCTTCGCGCATCCCGCCCTGCGCGGGCGAGAAGAACCGGACCGTCACCCGCGGGCGCTCGGGGAAGCGCGGGATGTCGACGGTCCCGGTCACCGCCACGCACGCGATCTGCGCCTCGGGAACGTCCAGCGCCAGCCGCCCGAGTCCACTGCGCGCGCGCAGCTCGCGCCCCAGCGAGCGCGTGGCCTCCGGGAAGATCCCGATGCACGCTCCGTCGCGCAGGGCGGCGACCGCACGGTCCATCGCTCCGGCGTCGCCCCCGCCGCGGTCGATCGGGATCTGGCCCATCCCGTTCAGGACCGGCGCCAGGCCCGGGACCTTCCACAGCTCGGATTTGGCCAGCGCGCGGATCTGACGGCGCGGGAGGCCGGCGATCCCGACCGTCACCGGGTCCCAGTAGCTGTCGTGGTTGCCGGCCAGCAGGACCGGCCCTTCGGCGGGCAGGTGCTCGAGGCCCGAGACCTCGAGCCTCCCCCAGGCCCGCACCGCCGGCGAGCAGACGGCCATCGCGAATCGGTATGCGGGTGTGATCGTCTCGGCCATATCGCCTCAGCTTGCCAGGGCGAAGATCGGCCATGGGCCCGGAACGCCCTTGAGCTCGTGATCTCCGCGCCATTCGAACTCCAGCCCGGAGCCCACCACGGTGCCATAGGCCGTTCCCGAGGCGAGGATCTCGCCCGCCTGCGCAAGTCCGGCGACGCGCGCGGCGATGTGCACGGCCATCCCCCCCACGTCGTCGCCGATGATCTCGCACTCCCCCGTATGCAGTCCGACGTGCAGCTCGAGTCCGAGCGCGCGCACGCCCGCCACGATCGCGCGCGCGCAACGCAGCGCCGAGGAGGGCGGGCCGTCGAACGTGATCAGGAAGGCGTCGCCGATCGTCTTGACGACAAAGCCGCCGAAGCGCTCGACGACCTCGCGCACCGCGCGCTCCTGTGACGTCAGCAGGTCGCGCCAGCGCCCGTCGCCCAGGCGGGCCGCGTGGCCCGTGGAGTCGACGATGTCGGTGAACAGGACGGTCAGCATCGCCCGTTGCACGCCACCGCTGCGCCCCCCGGTGAGGAACTCCTCCATCTCGCCGAGCAGCGCCGCGGAGTCGCCGGCCGACGGCAGGTCGTCGCGGCCGGGGAACTCGACGAGCTTGGCGCCCGGCACCTTCTCGGCGGCGTAGCGCGAGTGGCGTACGTCGACGATGACGTCGTCGGTGCGATGCATGACCAGCGTGGGAACGTTGATATCGGGGAGCACCGCGCGCGCGTCGACGGTCTCCTGATAGGAGATCATGCGCCGCAGGGCGCCGGGGCTCAGCGACGCGCGCTCCATCCGGCCCAGCCAGCTGCGCACGCGGTCGTCGTCGGCCAGGCTCTCGGCGATCAGGGGCAGGTTCGATCCCATCCCCCACGCGCTCGAGAGGGCCTCGAAGCGCTGCCGGCGCTCCTCGGGCCTCGACGCCCACTCGTACCCCGGGTGGGCCATCGTGCTGATGATCGGCACGTAGAAGACCAGCGCGCGGCAGCGCTCGGGATAGGTCGCCGCGTACTGCGCCGCGAGCGCCGCCCCGCCGGTGTAGCCGTTGAGCGCGACACGCTCACTGCCGACGGCGTCGAGCACGATGTTGATGTCCTCGACCTCCTGCTCGAGGGTGAACTCGTCGGGCAGCGGATCGGACATGCCGGTGCCGCGACGATCGAAGAGGATCAGGCGCGAGAACTCGCCGACGCGGTCGAAGAACCGCGCCAGCCCGGGCTCTTCGAGGCACACCTCGATGTGCGACAGGATCCCCGCGATGAAGAGGACGTCGATGTCGCCGTCGCCGATGACGCGATAGGCGAGCGTCGTGTCGCCGCGGCGCGCGTACTCGACCGGACCCACCATCGCCCGAGCCTAGAACCTGGACCTGCCCTACGTCGTGCCCTACAATGCTCGTGTGCGTAAGACAAGCGTCTACCTGGGTGAGGAACGAGCGAAACGGCTCTCGCGCCTGGCGCGCGACGAGGGCCGCTCGCAGGCCGAAGTTCTCCGGGAAGCGATCGACAGCTACCAGCCACGAGGCACAGAGGATCGGAACTTCGCCATGGACGGATGCGTGACGGGAACCGGCGATTCGATCGCCGATCTGGACGCAGACGAGCTGATGCGCGGCTTCGCGGAGTGACGCTCATCATCGACGCGGCGCCTCTCGTCGCGCTGGCCGATACCGCCGACCGAATGCGCGAACCCGTCAGGGCAGCCCTGGCCGCCGAGTCAGGGCCGCTGGTCATACCGGCGCCGATCACGGCCGAGGTCGACTACCTGCTGGGCAGCCGGCACGGCGCCACCGCGCGCCGACGATTTCTGGCCGACCTCGCGGCCGGGCGCTTCACGGTCGCCGGCCTCGAACGCTCCGACTACCAGACGGTGATCGACCTCGAGACACGGTACGCCGATCTGGATCTCGGTCTCGCCGACTGTTCCCTCATCGTGCTCGCCGACCGCTACCAGACCGATCGCGTCCTCAGCTTCGACGAACGCCACCTTCGCGCCGTCACTCCTTTGCGCTCGCGGGCGTTCATACTCGTTCCCCTCGACGCCTGACGCGCAGCACCGCTCCCGCACAGCGCAGGTGCAGGTCTACCCTGACCGCATGGCGACGCTGGCCGAGACGTCCCTCACGCCTGCCGAGCGACTGGTGCTGGAACGCTTCGCCCAGCGGCTGAGCGAGCGCTTCGGCGACGGGGTCCGCGCGGTGTGGCTGTTCGGCTCCTCCGCGCGCGGCGAGCCGCGCGACCCGATCGAGTCCGACGTCGACGTGCTCGTGATCCTCGACGACGCCTCGCTCGAGCGACGCAACGAGGCGTTCGATCAGCTGCACCCGGGCGCCCGAGAGGTCGGGCATCCCGACGCGGCGTGGGCGTTCTCGGTGCATATCAACTCGACCGAATGGCTCGCGCAGCGGCGTGAGATCGAGTCGTTCTTCATCGCCGAGGTCGACCGCGACAAGGTCGTCGTGGCGGGAGTCCCGTGAGCCCGCGATCCTCCGAGCTCCTCGCCGCGGCCCGCGACCGGCTCGCCGCCGCCATCGCCGTGATCGACGACAGCCCGGCGACCGCCCTCACCTCCGCCTACTACGCGATGCTGTACACGGCCCGCGCCGCGCTCAGCGAACGCGACGTCTACACCAAGACCCACCGCGGCACCTGGCACGAGTTCCGCAGGGCGTTCGTCAACACCGGTGAGATATCGGCCGAGCTCGCCACGGCCGCGCAGAACACGCAGCCCAAGCGCGAGCAGGCCGACTACGACGCGTGGATGGTTCCCGAGGGTGACGCGCGCGAGGCGGTCGACGTGGCGCAGGCTCTGATCGCGGCCGTCGAGCAGCTCTTTGACGCCTGAGGAGACTGGGCGGAGACCTGCGTGCTCCAGCGTGTGGTGACCTTGACACCAGCGAGGGTCCTGCTCCCACCTCAGCAGCGGACACGTCTCCTCGGCGCTGCGCAAGCTCGGTGTCGGTCGCGACAGGAGCTCGGGTCGAACGGTGCGGCTTCAAGCTAGTCGCCACGCTGAACGACGGGGCCTACGAGGGTCGTTCCGACGGCGGCGAGCGCCTACTCCCGCAGGCCGACAGCGACGAGCGCCTCCTTGCGCGTCGTGAACCACACCCCTCGGATGACCCTCCCGTCGCGGATCGCCCAGACGCCCGCGCGACGCTCCCAGTCGACCTGCAATCCGCTGGCCCGGCCACGTCCGTGGGCGGTCGTTATCGAGACGACTTGATCGCCCGCCTCGATCAGCTCCTCGCAGTCCTCCTCGAGGCTCTCCCACGCCTCATACCATTCGCGAAACCACCTTCGCAGGCCCTCATGCCCGCGGTAGGGGGAGGCGGACATCAGCGGGAGGTGGGACACATCCCACTCGACGTCGGGGTCATAGAGCGCGAGCACAGCCGCCGTATCGCCGCGGGCCACCGCGGCGTACACCCGCCGCACCACCTCCACGTTCTTCTGCGATATCGCCCCCGCCGAGTATGCCTCAGGATCGGTCCGCCGACCGAGTTTCATGTTGTCAGGTCCGCCCGATCGACAGAACCGGCTTCCCGGAAACCCCACGTGATCACCGGCCCGGGAGACTGCGGTCATGACGTCGCCCAACGTGGGCCTCGTGCGCTCGGTCTATGCGCCCGGGGCCCAGCCTGACGGGACCGGCCGCCCGGCGGCTCGACATCGCCGATTTGCTCGTGTTCCCAAATCCCAGCCAGCCCTCTTAACCCCTACTCCTGCTTCCTAGAGAGGTAGTCATCCGGTGAAACCCGCAGTGCCATTCAGGCCCAGTCGGGAGCCCAGCGTCGGCGCCCGCCTGCTCGCGGTCAGGGCTACGGTTCTTGCCGTGGCCGGTTGCAGGAGGTAGTTGCCAAGGAAGCGGGCAGTGATCGTGATAGGCCGATGTCGTTGAAGGCGAGTGCTGGTGATCGAGGTCCGCTGCTGATAGGTGCAGTTCGCCCGCGGCGCTACGTGCCGGCGTGCAACCGTCCGCGTTCCCTGGCTGATCTGGACGACGATGCGGCCTCTGCAGGCGCTGAAGGCAATGCCTGAGGGAAGGACCAAGCGGCCGGTGGTGGTGAAGCGAGTCGTTGCGCTGATTCGCCTCTTGACGTGCGCGCTGAGGCGCGGCTGCGCGCCGGCGACGCTGAGTACTTGGAACACTCGTCCCTGTCTGGGGTTGTTGCCGGGACTTGTGCGGGGGGCGCCGAGGAAGTAGTCAGGGATGTGGTCGCCGTTCGCGTCTCCGGGCGAGCCGATTCCCTGGCCCGCATCCGGGGCGATCCTGGTGAAGTCGGCCAGCACGACGCCGGTGCGAGGATCGAACACCCAGGCGCCGCCCAGCGCATAAGAACCTGCGACGTGTGCCGCGCCGGTCTGGCCGACCAGCAACTGTTGTGTCCCGTCGTGAAACAGGTCCCCTGCGGATGAGAAGATGAAGCCGAAGAAGCCGTGGTCTTGAGGCATCGGGCTCGCCAGCGTGCGCAGCAAACGACCGTCTTTCCCACTGAACAGGTAGGCCTGGCCCGCGTCGGGTATGCCGCCCACGGTCTGACCATCTGCATCTATGTAGATGTCACGCACCCGGTCGCCGTTGACGTCACCGGGCGCGCCTCGATCTGAGTACATGCTGCCGAAGTAGGCGTTCGCTTGGGGCGCAGGATCATCGAAGCTACGAAGCAGCGCGCCGGTCCTCCCACTCACCAGGTAAGCACGACCCTGGTCGACATTGCCGCTGACGGTGGTGCCGGCGAAGCCCATGACGAGGTCATCCACGTGGTCGCCGTCGACGTCCCCAGGATCGGTTAGGCCCATCGCGAAGAACGCCTCGGAGGTGGTGTGATAAGTCTCGGGACGCGGGTTGGGCATCCGGCGGATCATGCTGCCGTCCCTGCCGTCGAAGGCGTAGGCGGCGCCAGAGGTCGGGACCCCGTCGACATCCTCCCCGGGTGCGGCGACCGCGAAGTCCGGCACCCCGTTGCCGTTGAGGTCGTCGGTCGCGGTGACGAACAGGGCGCCGAAGTAAGCACTGGCCTGCGGATGCGGATCATCGACCCCATACAGCAGATGCCCGTTCTTTCCGCTAAACACGAACAACTTGCCCTGGCTGTCGTTCCCGTTGACGGACTGAAAAGCCGCTCCGACGGCGAGGTCCGGAACCCCGTCGCCGTTGACGTCGCCCAGGCCCGTAATCGACACCCCAAACCCCGCGAAAGGTTGGGGCTCGGGATCATCGAGCGTGAGCAGCACGGCTCCGGTACGACCGCTCAGCACGAACGCGCGTCCCACTCCCGATACCCCGTTGACGGTGTTCTCGGCGGTCGTGATGACGTCCTTGACCCCGTCCCGATCGATGTCGCCGACCGTATGGACAATCTCGCCGAAGACCGTCCTGGCCTCGGGCTGGGGAGACTCGATGCTGAGGCCTTGATACGGCGGGACCGCTTCGGCCGCCGCTGGGGCGGCGCAACACACGACAGCCAACACGATCAACGGCGCACGTCTCTTCATACTCTCTCCCATTCGTGCCAGTCCTGGTGTGGCCGACGTCGATGTGTTCTGCACCTAGCACGGGGTCTATCCGCGCCGGCGGCGGCACCATAGACTCCCGCACATGATGCGTCCAATAGAAACTTTGCCGGCACGTCATACGCGATCTGGATCACCCGGGAGAGACGTCCGGTTCTCGGGCAGCGAGGAGGCAATACACCTGGGGTCCTTCATCGCAGTGGCAGAGGAACTGCACTTCGGTCGCGCGGCGAAGCGGCTGAACGTGTCTCAACCGACGCTCAGCCGGCGCATCCGCTTGCTCGAGACGCAACTCGGCGACGAGCTCTTCGATCGCAGCATCCAACCCGTACGCCTCACGGCCGCCGGCGACGCTTTCCTACAGGAGGCCCGACTAGCGCTGCATCACGGTCGGCGGGCGCTCGAGCAGGCACGTCGTGCGGCGCGCGGGGAGGTCGGACACCTTTCGATCGGCGCGATCTCCTGGGCCAACAATTCGATCGTCCCGCCCGCGCTGAGTGCGTTTCACTCCCGAGCTCCGGATGTCAGGATCGAGCTCTACACCACCTCCCCCAGCGCCCAGGTAGAGGCGTTACACAAGCAGCGCTTGGACGTTGGCTTCAGCGCATTTGCCCACTGGATGAGCGGCGGGCCCCAGTTGAATATCGAGCCCATACTGGAGGAGCCCATGGTCGCGCTCGTTCCTCGGGATCACCCGCTGGCACAGGCCGAACGCATCTCGCTAGCAGAGCTCGCCAGCCAGCGCCTGATCGTCCTCGCCGACGCGGTTACGCCGGGGCTAGTCGACAAGCAGGTATCCATGTTCGACGAGGCAGCGCTCTCGCCCGCACACGTGCAGGATGCCTACGACCCGTGGGCGCTGCAGGCCCTCATCGCCGCCGGCATCGGCGTCGGCCTGCACATGGCGTCGTTCAGCAACGTGCGCCACCGAGGCATCGCGTTCATCCCCCTCGACGGGGAGGCCCCAACAGCGACACTATTCATGCTGTCGCGTCAGACCGAGAATCGAGAGCTGGTGCTCAGCTTCCTAGAGACCACCCGGCAAGTAGTCAAGACGCTCGATCCCCCAGCGGTCCTTCGTTAGGATCGAGGCGATGACGCCAGCGCCGTCAGCACAGGCGCGGACCAGTACCGCAGACCGGTACAGACAACTGAACGTTGCCGAGGCAGAAAAGAGCGGACCGCGTCCGTATCCCGGCCACGGTTGCCTCGCCGGCCGAACGCGCGGTAAGTGGACGGCGAGGTCGGGCATCCCGACGCGGCGTGGGCGTTCTCGGTGCACATCAACTCGACCGAATGGCTCGCGCAGCGGCGTGAGATCGAGTCGTTCAGTTCTTCATCGCCGAGGTCGACCGCGACAAGCTCGTCGTGGCGGGAGTCCGGTGAGCCCGCGATCCTCCGAGCTCCTCGCCGCGGCCCGCGACCGGCTCGCCGCCGCCATCGCCGTGATCGACGACAGCCCGGCGACCGCCCTCACCTCCGCCTACTACGGGACCCGGGCATGGATCGTGGAGGAGCGGGGCCCGAGTCGCCCAGACACGTTGTCGCGCGCGGCGATCGCGTAGAAGTAGGTCCGCCGACGCGCGAGGTCGGTCACCGTCTGGGTGATCGTCGTACCGACCCTGGTCACGTCGAAATGACACCTCCCATGGCACAGCGCGTGGGCGGCACGGAAGTCGGTCGGGGTGCGGATCGGGCGCAGCGACTGCTTGATGACATAGTTGCGCGCAGCGGGGGGCAGTGAGCTGTCGGTCCCGGGCGCACCAAAGGTCAGGAGGATGGTGCGCGGACCCGTCGCACGTGCGCGCAGGATGCTCACGCGGCCCGGAGTGCGCCCGTAGCGGTGACGGCAGCGGGCGCGGGCGCGGGCGGCACGGCGAGCGATCCGGCGCATGGCGATGGCTCGTGGGCCAGCCGGGAGCCGGCGTGCCTGATGGCGTCGGCGGCGAGCACTGCGCGAGACGCCGCTCAGGCATCGGCGCAGCACGGCGGCACGGACTCGCTGGGCAGCAAGCCCGTCGCCGTTGAGGGGCGCGCCGAGTGGCCGCGGGGCGCCTGTCGCGGCGAGAGGCGCAGACGACACGCCTGTCGTCGCCAAACCCGAAGGCGCACCCGAGCATCCGGTGCCGCCATCGCCGAGTTCGAGGTTGACCGGGCCCGCCGTGCCTGGGGTCTCGTCGTCGCCGATCGTGGTGGTGTTGCAGTAGCCCAGCCGGCCGGTCGCGCCGTCGCCCCAGCAGCGGATGTGGCCGTCGTCGAGGCGCGCACAGGTGTGGAACTTGCCGGCGCTGATCGCGGTGGCGGTGCGCCCGGGGCCGAGGTCGACGGGCCCGACCGCGCTGGGCGTCTCGTCATCGCCGATCGTGGCGGTGTTGCCGTAGCCCAACCGGCCGGTTGCGCCGTAGCCCCAGCAGCGCACGCTGTCATCCTCGAGGATGGCGCACGTATGGGCGCTGCCGGCGCTGATCGCCTTGGCCGTGTGGCCTCCGAGGTCGACAGGCCCGACCCTGTCCGGCGTCTCGTTGTCGCCGATGTTGTCGCGATTGCCATAGCCCAGCTGGCCGTTGCCGCCCGCGCCCCAGCAGCGGACGCTGCCGTTCCCCAGCAGGGCGCATGTGTGCGCGCCGCCAGCGCTGATCGCCACCGCCGGGCCACCGAGCTTGACCGGCCCGAACTTGTCCGGTGTGGTGGTCGGGCTGTCACCCACGTTGGCGGTGTTTCCGTAGCCCAACTGGCCGCTGCTGCCTATGCCCCAGCAGCGCACACTGCCGCCCTCCAGCAGCGCGCAGGTGTGCAAGCCGCCGGCGCTGACCGCCACCGCCCTTAGGCCGCCGAGATTCACCGGCCCGACCGATCCGGGGGTCTCGTCATCGCCGATGCTGTTGTCGTTCCCGTAACCCAGGCGCCCGTCGGGAGAAGTAAATCCGTCAGACCCGGTGCCTCCGAAGCCCCAGCAGCGCACGCTGCCGTCGACAAGCACCGCGCAGGTATGCGCCGCTCCGGCGCTGATTGCCTTGGCGGGACCTCCGAGGCTGACGGGCCCCACCGATGCCGGAGTCTCGTTGTCACCGACGGAGTT
>JBBPZE010000009.1:0-9330 GCA_038199185.1 Solirubrobacterales bacterium | reverse complement strand
TCGAGAGGGCGACTCCGAACTCGTGGCGCCGGCCCGCGAGGATCGCCACCAGCGCCCCCGCGGCCAAGAGCGAGCCGGCGACGGTGATCAGCCTCCTGTGCCGACGGCCGAAGCGGCGCACGCTCCACCACGCGGCCGCCGGCCACGGCCTGATCATCGGCTCATGATGCGCCGGGCGGTCGCTCACCGGCGCCATCCTCTCATCCCGGTCTCGGCGCAGTGCGCACGACCTGCGGATGGTGCTCGTCGAGCGCTATCGCTTGAGAGCGAAGGTCTTGGTCGCGGTTGTGGCCGGCTCGCCGACGGGGGTGAAGGTGCCCTTCGCAGTGAGCTTTACGTGCTTGGGGTCCTTCGAGAGCTTCCGGCCCCCGCCGGTCAGGACGATCTTGATCTTCGCCTTGCCCACCTTGTGGGACACGACGCTCACCGTCGTGACGAGCACTGGCCTTCTTGGCCTTCGCGAGGCGGGTGCCCTTCGGCACCAGGTACCAGGAGATCACCAGGCGCCCGGCGCTCGGCGCGGTGAAGGAGAACGGGTAACCGACGTGCTTGACCAGCTGCCTGATTTTCGCGCCCTTCCCCGACGGGGCGAGCACCCTGCGCAGCGCGGCCCTGACCCGACGCCGCGCCGGGCCGCGGCGGCGACGGGCCAACGTCGCTCGAGGATGTCTGCGTGCTCCCGGCGCTGTTGGAGGCGGTCACCACCACACGCACCCTCCGTCCAACGTCCGTCGCGGTCAGCGTGAGCGAGCTGGTCGTGGCGCCGGCGATGCTCGAGCACCGGGCGTGCACCGCGGGATTGAAACCCTTGTTGGGACGCCGGTTACCGGTGGTCGAACGCTTCGATGAGGCAGGTGGGACCGGATGCTACGGCGAGCCGCCGATCCGTGGTCACCAGGATTGCATCCAGCGCTTCGGCGAGCGCGACGTACATCGCGTCCCACCCGCGGATGGTGTCTCGCAGCTGCCATGCCCGGGCGAGCAGGAGCCGGTGGCCGAAGCGCTCGCCCGGCCACTCCGCGAGAGCCTCGACCGCCTGGGCGGCCTCCGTGCGGTCAAGACGCCCGCGCAGATGCTCGCGTCGAACGACGCCGAAGACCTCGACGTCCACGATATGCGGGGCCGCGTGATCGGCGTCGGCGGCTAGCCGGTCGCGGATCGCCTCCGCCCCCGCTCCGCCGATCAACACCTCACACAAGCAGGAGGCGTCAACCACCAACATCGGGCCACAAGCCGCGGTGCTCATCGAGCGCCGCCAGGACCTCGAGCCGCCCGAGGGGCGACGAGCGCCGCCGAATGCGCTTGAGCCACTCCTCAACGCTAGGCCGCGCGGCGAGGCGCACAGCCTCAATCCGCAGCAGCTCCGGCACGCTGATCCCGGCCTCGGCGGCGCGGCGCGCCAGGCCCGCATAGACATCATCGTCGAGGTCCCGGATCTGCACAGTCTTGGGCACGACTCCCACCCTAACATGCGTACTCGCATCAGAACATGCGCCTGCGCATCTCGTCGGGCCAACTGGAGCAGCCGATGGACTCGTTCGCGCGGCTGGACCCGCCGCTTGCCGGGGTGCGCCGCGAGGTCGGGCCGCTGCTGGTGGCGTGGCATTTCCTCGCCGAGCTAGATTCGATGGCGCGACCGCTGGACCGGCTCAACACCGCCAGGAGAGCTCGCGCGTGAACCGAGCCGCCGCCGACTCGTGAAAGCGTCTTCTACGCGGCTGGCGCCGGCTGCTCGAGCGCCCCGATCTGGGTTAGGAATTGGAACATGCCCTGGTCGGCCCAATGCTCGACGGGCTTCCCGCCGGCGAAGCGGCCGATGTTCGGCGTCACGTACTCGAAGGTCCGGCCGGTGGCGGAGATCCCCATCATCTCGCCGGTGTGGGTTCCGGTGACGCGCACGTTCCAAGCCGCCATGTCGCCGGACTCGAACCAGTTCTCGACGCCGCAGTGGACGTCGGGCACCGCGGCTCGCCACATCGCCACGACCTCCTTGAACGCGTCGACACCACGCATCTCGCCCATCGGACCGTGGTCGACGTAGTCGGGCGCGAACACCTCGTCGGCCACATCGAGACGACCCGCGTTGATGATGACTTCGTCGAAGAGGCGCTCGACCAGGGCTTGGTGCTCGGACATGCCCGCTCCTTATCGGTGGTGGCCACCCGGCTGTATCCACGCTTCGCACCGCCGTGGCGAAAGTTCTGGCTTTCGCGCAGTGGCTCAGGTCAGGAAGGACGAACGTGCCCGGGTCGGGTCCGATGCGCTCGCCGGCGTCGAGCGCATCGATGGTGGCGCATCGACCGACGTCGGACTCCACGATCCTCTGTCAGCCGGCCCGTCGGCTCTCTCGCCGCCTTGCGGGGGCGGCCTCGATCGCTCTCGGACGCGGGCGTGCCTACGCGGGCCGCCGACTACGCGCCCCTCACTAGGCGCACGGCCAGTCCCGCGCTGCCGGCGTTGCGGGCGAGCGGGCCATCGAGGGGGTCCATAGCTCGGCGCCAAGCGCCGCGGCCAGGGCGACGTAGGCGGCGTCGTACGCGCTGCGCGCCCCAGACGCATCGCAAGCCGGATAGCCGCTGGCCCATCGGTCAGCGGGTGCAGCGTGATAGCAAGTCGACGACCGCCGTCCACGCGTCGTCGAGCTCTGCGTCCTTGACCAGGCCCGCGCCGACGAGGCCGGCCAGAGCGTTGGCGACCTCGTAGGGCATGAGTGCCGGAGCGTGTAGCGACTCGCCGGCTTGGTCCCAGGCATCAAACCGTGCGGAGATATGCGGGCGGCGTGGATCGCGGGTGACGAGCGCGACGAGGAGGTTGGCGTCTACGACGGCGGCCATCGGGCGCTACGGCGGTCGAGCTCCTCCCGGCCCTCTCGGACCAGGCGGACGGCGTCGACCTCGGGCATCCGCGCGCTGATCGTGTCCAGCGCCGCCAGCGCGCACTACATCCGCCCCGACCCCGCGGACTGGCGTCGACGAGCCGCTCGCGCACCAGCTCGTCGGCGAGCTCGTCGGGCGCGACATGACGCCAGCTTGCCTCCGCCTCGAGTGCCCCGTAGGTCGCTGGGTCCAGCCGGACGGTGTGCTCGCGTGCTGCCACGCGAAGAGTCTACGCCCGCTGGCCGAAGTCGAACGGGAGGCTTGGGTCCCCGGGCAGGCCTGCGGCGGGTCCGGATCCGCGCCCACCCGAGGAGTCTCGCATGACCCACGGCCTTCTCAGCGCCGTGCCGAGCCGGGTTGGTGGGAAACGCGATCGCGTGCGGAACGGAGAGCGAGCCAGGGCCGCGAAGATGAGAACGTTAGCCCACCTACTACATTCGCTACGATGTAAAGGAATGACAGAGAAGCTCCGTCAAGCGAAGTCGCAGCCGTTCTCGATCCGCCTCGGCGAGCAAGCCGACTTGTTGGTGCGTGACGAGGTGAGACGTTCGGGTCGGTCGCGCAGCCTAGTTGTCGAGGAGCTAGCCGAGGAGGCGGCCAAGGTGCGCCTGTTCGCGGGGATTGCGTTCCGCGGAACGCCACGGCGGGCGTGGGTGATCGGGACTGGGCTCGACGTCTGGGAAATCCTCGACCTCATCCGCTCCTACGGCGGCGATGAACCGCGACTGCGCGCGGCGCACCCCCTGGTCGGCGAACCTCACCTGCGGCTCGCGCACGCGTACAGCCAACGCTTCCCCGAGGAGGTTGCATCGTTCGTGGAGGACAACAGCCGCTCACTCGACGAGCTTCGCGCGCTCTACCCATTCCTACAGACCGGCGCGTAGACCGGGCCGTGCGGCTGCTGCTCGATGCCCACGTCTCCGGGCCGAACGTCGGACGCAGCCTCAAGAAGAGGGGACACGACGTTCGGGCGCTCGACCAGCAGCCAGCGCTCGAAGGCCTGGGCGACGACGAGGTCCTCACGCTGGCCACCGCGGAGCGACGCATCCTCGTCACGCACAACGTTGCCGACTTCCCGCGGATCCTGCGCGAATGGGCCAGTGCGCAGCGCAGCCACGCCGGGGTGATCTTGGTCTACGGCATCGACCACAGCGAGTTCGCCCTCGTCGCCCGCGGCATCGAGCGCTGGCTCAAGCTCCGACCCGACGGGTCGGACTGGATCGATTTCCCCGCGGTCCTCGACCGCGCCTTCGCGTCACGGCGATAGCCGACGCCATGGCGTCGGGCCGGTCCAGCGCCCAGGAATGGGCGATGAATGCGAGACGAACCCGCGGCGGCGGGGTGATCGACGACGATGGCACCCGGGCACTCAACCCGGTACGTACGCCCCGCATACGCGCCGGTATCTGGCAGCCTGCCGACTCCTCCGCCGCCGGCCGCCGCCGCGCCTCTTGTCACGAGCGTCCCCACCTTCCACGAATACGCCTCCGGGTGGCTGAAGGCGAAGTTCAACGGCGTCCTGGGTGACAAGCCGATCGACGCCAACACGCAGGCCGACTACCGCTGGCGCGCCTCTCGCGACACCTGCTGCCCTTCTTCGCCCACCACCGGCTGGACGCGATCGACCGCCAGCTATGCCTCGCCTTCAAGGCCCACACGCTACGCGAGGCCGCCGAGCTGCGCGACCCATCGCGGCCAGCAGGTCGATCAGCTTGCGGATCGAGAACGCCGAGAGCGGCTGGAGTCGCCGGCCGGGGTGGTCGGGAGGGGCTGGAGGTCGTGGGCGCGATCGAACGCCGCGGCGCGTTCGTCGATCGCGTCGACGACGATGATCCGGCCGCCCGCGCCACGGGCGGCAGCGACGATTCTCGTCAACGCATGGACGAGCAGCTCGCTGCCGAGGCCCTTGCCGTGCAGGCGCTGGTGCAGCGCAAGCTGGGCGAGCAGGATCGCCGGGATGCGGACCGATGCCCCGCGGCCGATGCTTCGTGGTGCCTGCTCGCGCTCGAGGAGATGCGGTGCGGCCGCGAAGTACCCCGCGATCTCATCGCCCGGGTCGGCGACGAGCGCGTAGGTTCGGGTGCCCTGCCCGGTCGCGGCCGCGCGCATGTTGGGCCAGCCACTCGTCCAGCGCCTGTCGGCGTATCCGCTGTCCAGCAGCCGCCGTCACCACAACGCGGCATGGCAACGAGCGCGACGCGTGCGACGCGAAGGCGGAGGCGCTCATTCCGACGGTTTCTCGACAGCCTATGATCGCGACGCCGGTGGGACTGGGCTCGGTACCCCACTCACTGGGCGGTCGAGTTCCTTGGCTCGCTCTTCGGGCGCCGAAGGAACGTGCCGCCATCCGCCCGCGCGAGCCGCCTGGCCATGCACTCGCATCTCTCAAGATCCGCTCCAGCCGCGGCTCCGCCGTCCCGTCCACCTGGGTCATCGCTGCCGCCACCGCCGGGTGCCGCGCGGCGATCTTGTGTGTGCATCGTGGGCGACGGCCCGGGAGCCCGAATGCCTTCGTGCCTGAGCGCAGCTCGATAAGTGCATGGCCTCGCGGGCGTTGAGGTCGAGGACGTCGCGCAGGCGGTAGCCGAGGCAGAGGGGCGTCGGGGGGCCGGCGGCGCCGACGCGGCCATCGATGAGGCGCTCGCAGGCGGCGCGTGAGGTGTCGAGAGCTTGGTGGGAGAGCTCTCCGCACCCCGGCCCGGTCGACCTCGTCGGGCACGGCTCCGCCCGAGGTCCAGAGCGAGAGATTGCCACTGGACTGTGAGCATGGGAGTGGCACTGGAGATCGCGGAGGCGCCCTGATGGTGCATCCTGCAAGTTCGCTGTCACATGGCTCGGGTGAGGTCTTCCGGGCTCTCCCGTGAAGTCCTTGCCGATGGGCGTCCGGGCTTTGCTCGGTGGCTCAGGGCCGGATGAAGGTGTCTGGGTCGGGTCCGATGCGTTCGCCGGCGTCGAGCGCGTCGATGGTGGCCATGTCGCTCTCGGTGAGGTGGAAGTCGAGTACGTTGAGGTTCTGCTCGATGCGTTCGGGGGTGACCGATTTGGGGATCACGACGTTGCCGAGCTGCAGGTGCCAGCGGATGACGATCTGCCCGGGCGTCTTGCCGTGCGCGTGGGCGATCTGCGCGATGTCGGGGTCGTCGAGCACCTGGCCCTGCGCGAGCGGGCTCCACGCCTCGGTGACGATGCCGTGGTCCTCGTGGGTGCGGCGCAGGCCGACCTGCTGGAAGCGGGGGTGGAGCTCGACCTGGTTGACCGCCGGCGTCACGCCGGTCTCCTCGACGAGGCGCTCGAGATGGGCGGGCTGGAAGTTCGACACGCCGATCGCGCGCGCGAGCCCCTCGGACTGCAGCTCGATGAACGCCCGCCAGGTCTCGACGTACTTGTCGTGGGCGGGCACCGGCCAGTGGATGAGGTAGAGGTCGACGTAGGTGAGCTCGAGACGGTCGAGGCTCTCCTTGCAGGCGCGCCTCGCCTGCTCGTAGCCGTGGTCGTCGTTGAAGCACTTCGTGACGATGAAGACCTCGCCCCGGTCGAGTCCCGACGCGCGGAAGGCCTGCCCGACGCCCGCCTCGTTGCCGTAGGCCGCCGCGGTGTCGATGTGGCGGTAGCCCGCCAGCAGCGCACGGGTCACGACCTCGGCCGTCTCCGCCGGCGGCACGAGGAAGACGCCGAAGCCGAGCTGGGGGATCTCGACCTCGCCGCGGAGGGGGAGGTATGGAACCTGGCTGGTGGGAGAGCTCATGGTCCGACCCTTGCCCGCTGCGGGGGAGGCGAAACGCCCCGCCCTGCGCCGCCCCGCGCGTGCAGCACCGCATGGCGGACGCTGAACCCCCGCCTCGAGTGGAGCTTGAACCGCCCGTGCTCCTCCACCCCGTCGAACCCCGCCGTCCACAGCATCCGCCGCCACGTGCGGGCGCTCGGGAGCCAGAAGACGACCGCCGAGGGCCGGTCGGCCCGGTAGCGAGCGACGGGGAAGGGGACGAGCCCCGAGAGCACGTCGTACTCCTCGGCCGAGATGAAGAGGCCGCGGCACAGCCCCGCGATGCGCTCCAGCGCCAGGAGCTGGTCGCGCAGGTGCAGCAGGACCGAGCCGCAGAAGACGAGGTCGAAGGTGCCGAGCTCCTCCGGGGAGGCGTGGTAGACGCTCAGGTCCACCCGCTCGACGCGCGAGCCGAGGATCTCCTTGGCCAGGCGGAACCCGTCGCCCCGGCGGCCCGCGGGGAAGCGCTCCGGGCGCCGGCGCGGCGGCCAGTCGAGATCGCGCTCGTCGTCGAGGTCGAGGGCAACGACCTCCGCGCCCCGCTTCTCCATCTCGAACGCCCAGAACCCGTCCCACGTGCCGATCTCGAGCGCGCGCATCCCGTCCATGCGCTCGGGCAGGCCGTAGCGGGACACGTAGGGCCGCAGGTCGAACATCCCGTCGGTCTCGTGGCCCGGGGCGAGCTCGAGCGTGTGATACCAGCCGATCCGCCGCGCGCGCTCAAGAGCCTCCACCCACGCAACGCTAGATAATCCCGCGCCACATGCACCGCCCGGACGTCCCTCCCGTCGTCATCCTCTGCGGCGGGCGCGGAACGCGGCTGCAAGAGCACGCCCCCTCGCTGCCCAAGCCCCTGGTCGAGATCGGCGGCCGGCCGATCCTCTGGCACGTCCTCCAGATCTATCTCGCGCAGGGGTTCGAGCGCTTCGTCCTGTGCACCGGGTACCTCGGCGAGCTCATCGAGCGCTTCGTCGCGCGGGAGCCCTGGCCCGCCGGGACCGAGATCGACTGCCTCGACACGGGCGCGGACACGCCGACCGGCGGACGGGTGCTGCGCGCTGCGGATCGGCTGGACGGCGCGCGCTTCTGCCTGACCTACGCCGACGGTGTCGCCGACGTCGACCTCGGAGCGCTGCTCGCCTTCCACGCCGGGCACGGGGATGCCGCGACGATGACCGTTGTCCAGCCGGAGCTGCCGTTCGGGGTGGCCGAGCTAGACGGCGACGCCCGCGTGGTCGGCTTCCAAGAGAAGCCGCGCTCGGAGCGATGGGTCAACGGCGGGTTCTTCTGCTTCGAGCCCGCGGTGCTCGACCACCTGGACTACGACAGCGTCCTCGAGCGCGAGCCGCTCGCCCGCCTCGCCGCTGGGGGGCATCTGCGGGCCTACCGCCACCGAGGGTTCTGGGACTGCATGGACACCTACAAGGACGCGATCCTCCTGGGCGATCTGTGGGCGAGCGGAGCGCCGCCGTGGCGGGTGTGGGAGTGAACGGCCGCACGGCGCTCGTGACCGGCGCCTACGGCCTCATGGGCGCCTGGCTCGTGCGTGGCCTGCTGGCGGCCGGCGCCCGCGTCGTCGTGCTCCGCCACACCAGCGGGGCGCGCTCCACCCTCGCCTTGCTCGGGCTCGAGGGCGAGGTCTCGGTGGTCGACGGCGACGTGCGCGACGCGAACGTCCTCGGCCGCGCCCTCGCCTCCCACGGCGTCGACACGGTGTTCCACCTCGCCGCGCGGGCCGTCGTGGGCGAGGCCAACCGCTCGCCCGTCGAGAGCCTCGACGCGAACGTCCGCGGTACGTGGACGCTGCTCGAGGCATGCCGCCTCCACGGTGTCGAGCGCGTCGTCGTCGCCTCCTCGGACAAGGCCTACGGCCGCCACGAAGTGCTGCCCTACCGGGAGGACTTCGCTCTGCGCCCGGCGTTCCCCTACGAGGTGAGCAAGGCGGCGGCGGACCTCGTCGCCCGCTCCTACTGGCACGGCTTCGGGCTGCCCGTCGCGGTCACGCGCTGCGCCAACCTCTATGGCGGAGGGGACCTCAATGCCTCGCGCGTGGTGCCCGAGGCGGTGTCGGCGGCGCTCACGGGCCGACGGCCGGTCATCCGATCCGACGGCACGCCGGAGCGGGAGTTCCTCTACGTCGAGGACGCCGTCGAGGCCTACCTGGCGCTGGCGCAGGCGCTCGACGGCCGCGGCGCGCGAGGCGAGGCGTTCAACGCGGGCGAGGGCCGCCCGTACGCGATCCGCGAGGTCGTGGACCTCGCCCTGCGCGTGGCCGGCGCCGACCTCGAGCCCGACATCCGCGGGACGGGCACCCCCCACGGGGAGATCGACCGGCAGTACCTCGACTCCACCAAGCTGCGGGAGCTCACCGGGTGGGCGCCGCGCGTGAGCCTCGAAGAGGGCCTGCGCCGAACGCTCGAGTGGCACCGCGCCCACCCGGAGGCGCTGGCCCCTCACTAGCGATCTATCCGGGTTCGTCGATCGGTGGCCAGTCGATCCGCTCGGCCAGCTCCGCAGGCCCCAGATCGATCAGGCCGCTGCGCCGCGTGGGTTGGTACTGGGCGAGTGTGCCGGCGAGCGCGAGCCAGTCCACCGAGCGCTTCTGCGGGTCGACGATCAGCAGCTCGTCGACCTGGTGGGCGGCGTAGAACGAAAGCTTCTCCCAGGTCTCATCGCCGGGGGAGACCACCT
>JBBPZE010000008.1:0-4288 GCA_038199185.1 Solirubrobacterales bacterium | reverse complement strand
GTGGGTCTCGATCGGGTCACCCGGTCGCGGCTCGCGACACGGCCCCGAGCACTGGCAGCCGCCGGCGGCCTCGCCCGGGCCTAAGATCCCGTGACAGAGCCATGGCCGAACGCCGCGCCCTCGGCCTCGAGCGTGTGCTCGGGGTCAACGCCCTCTTCTCGACGGCCTACGGGAACGTCGGGTCCTCGATCTACTACGCCCTCGGGCTCGTCGCCTCCTTCGCGCTCGGGCTCACGCCGGTCGTCTTCCTGATCACTGGCGTGATCTTCTACCTGACCGCCGCCACCTACTCCGAGGGTACGGCGATGTACCCGGAGGCGGGCGGCTCCTCGAGCTTCGCGCGCCACGCCTTCAACGAGTTCTGGTCGTTCTTCGCGGCGTGGGGCCAGATGCTCAACTACGTCATCACGATCGCCATCTCGGCGTTCTTCGTGCCCCACTACATCGGCGGCCTGTTCTGGGAGGCTCTGCGCCACTCGCCGGGGGACATCGTGTGCGGCATCGCGATCATCGCCCTGCTCTGCGCGATCAACGTCTTCGGGGTCAAGGAGGCGGCGCGGCTGAACATCGCCCTCGCCGTCACCGACTTCGCGACGCAGCTCGGCCTCGTCGCCCTCGGACTCGTGCTCGTCTTCTCGCCGCATCGGCTCATCGCCAACGTCCACCTCGGCACGGCGCCGGGATGGAAGGACTTCCTCGTGGCGATCCCGGTGGGGATGATCGCCTACACCGGAATCGAGACGATCTCGAACCTCGCCGAGGAGGCCAAGGACCAGGCGAAGACGATCCCCAAGGCGATCAACCGGACCGTCCTCGCCGTCTTCGCGATCTACGCCGCCCTGCCCGCGGTGGCGCTCTCCGCCCTGCCCGTGACGCGGCAGGCGAACGGCCACTACGTGACGCAGCTCGGCCTGACCGAGGCCCAGGGTGGCTTCGCCGGCGACCCGGTGCTCGGTGTCGTCAAGCACCTCGGGCTCGGGTCGCTCCAGCCCGCGGCCGAGCTCTACGTCGGCCTGCTCGCGGCGACCATCCTCATCATCGCCACGAACGCCGGGATCATCGGCGTCTCACGGCTCGTCTACTCGATGGGGCTGCACCGGCAGGTGCCCGACCGCCTGCGCGAGCTCCACCCGAAGTTCAACACCCCGTGGATCGGGATCGTCGTCTTCGGACTCATCGCCTGCATCACGCTCATCCCCGGTCAGGCGACCTTCCTCGGGAACCTCTACGCGTTCGGCGCGATGCTCTCGTTCACCATCGCGCACGCCTCGGTGATCCGACTGCGTATCAAGGAGCCCGAACGAGAACGGCCCTACCGCGGCCCTGGAACGCTGCGCGTGGCGGGTCGGCCGCTCCCGCTCTTCGCCCTGCTCGGCGGCCTCGGGACGTTCATCGCCTTCGTGACGGTCACCGCGTTGTACCTGTCGGTCGCTGTCGCCGGCGTCGGGTGGCTCACGGTCGGCGTCGTGCTCTTCCTGGTCTATCGTCGCCGGCAGGGGCTCGACTACACCACCACGCGCAAGGTGGCGATTCCCGCGCGCGTGCTCGAGCACGAGGCGGAGTACGAGTCCGTGCTCGTGGCCTTCGAGGAGGACCGGTACGTCCCCGAGGTCATGGCCACCGCTCAGCGCCTCGCCGCCCGCCGGCGGCGGGGCATCCACGTCCTCGTGACCATCACCGTCCCGGCGTCGAGCCCCATCAACGCGGTCCTCCCCGACCACGAGCTCGCGGCGCAGGGGGTCATCGAGGAGGCGAAGGTGGCCGGCGGTCGCCGGGTCTCCGGCCACTGGGAGAAGGTGCGCGGGGGTCAGGCCGGCCGGCGCATCGTGGACGAGGCGCGCGAGCTCCACGCGCGGGCGATCGTCATGCCGCTGCCCGCCCGCACCGGTGGCTCGCTCTTCGGCAAGACCCTCGAGACTGTCCTCAGCGAGCGCCCGTGCCGGGTCATCATCGAGTCGGCGGTCAACGGGGCCGGCGCCCGCGCCGGTGTCGCCGGCGCGCTGGCCGCCCAGGACGCGGCGACGGTCTAGTGGCACCTCCTGCAAGTTCGTTGGCGCTTCGCGGCTGCAAAGCTTCGCCTGGCAGCGTCCTCGGATGCCCTCGTAGCGCTGCTACGACGGCATCCTGCGTCCTTGCCATGCTCGATCTTCGCTCGCGAATCGGACAACGAACTTCCAGGACGCACCACTAGTGGTCCCCGGGCGTGATCTCCATCGCCGGGCCACGCGGGTCCTGTCGAGCCTCATGATCGTCATCGGCGTCGCCCTCGTCGTGCGGACGCTCTCGGCCGGCGGCGGCGGCCTGCTCGGCGTGGTCCTGGGGCTGCTCTTCGTGGCGGCCGGGGCCGGTCGGATCTATCTGCAGGGGCGCGGGTCATGAGCGAGGGCACCGTCGGCGCCCGCGGGCTCTTCGCGATCGTCTACACGACCTCGGTCTCGTCGATCTACTTCGCGCTGGGCGTCGTCGCCCACCGCGCCCTCGGACTCACGCCGCTCGTCTTCCTCGCCGCCGGCCTCTTCTTCGCGCTCGCGGCCATGACCTACCTCGAGGGCGGTGCGCTCCACTCCGAGCGCGGCGGCTCGACAGTGTTCGCCCGCTACGCCTTCAACGAGCTCGTCTCGTTCGTCACCGGCTGGGCCGTCCTGCTCGACTACGTGATCCTCGTCGCGGTCACCGCGGTGGCGGCGACGAACTACCTCGCGGTCTTCTGGGCGCGGCTGGGCCACGGGGCGTCGGAGGTCGTGCTCGCGGTCGGGATCGTGGTCTACGTGGTGACCGCGAACATCGTCGGGCTGAGTGCGCGCCGCCTGCGACGGCGCGTCCTCGTCGCCGCGGGCGACCTCGCCCTCCAGCTGCTCCTCATCGGTCTGGGCGTCTTCCTGGTCCTCCATCCCGGCCGCCTCCTCGACTCGATCCATCTCGGCAGCGCGCCGACGTGGGAGAACGTCGTCTTCGCGCTGACCATCGCCACCATCGCCTTCACGGGACTCGAGGCGGCGGCCGGACTGGCGCCCGAGGTGAAGCTCTCCCGCCGCGGCCTGCGGCGGCTGCTCGGTCCGGGGGTGGGGCTGATCGTGCTCGTCTACGTCGGGATCTCCATGGTGGGCATCAGCGCGCTCCCCGTCGTGGGCGGGGAGACGGGGCTCGGGGCGGGACAGGCCGTGCAGGCGCCGCTTGTGGCCATCGCGAGGGCCTTCCACCCGCACTGGCTGGCCGTGAGCCTGTCCTATGTCGTCGCCGCCGCGGCGACGATCGCCCTCGTGGCCGCCGCGAACTCGGCCATGCTGGGACTCTCCCGCCTGGGCTACTCGCTGGCCACGAACCGGCAGATCCCGAGCGCGCTCGGCCGGCTCCATCCGACCCGCGGGACGCCCTACGTCCTCATCTCGCTGGCCGGGCTGACCGCCGCCGCGCTGGCCGCCCCGACCGACGTGGACTTCCTCGTCGGCATCTACGCCTTCGGGGCCATGCTCGCCTTCACGATCGCCCATGCGTCGGTCGTCGCCCTGCGCTTCCGCGAGCCCGAGAAGCCGTGCTTCTACCGCATGCCGCTCGGCGTGCGGGTCTGCGGCGCCACGGTGCCCGTCCCTGCGGTCGTGGGCGGAGTGGCCGCCGCGGCCGGACTCGTGAGCGTGCTCATCCTCCACGCCGGGGCGCGCTACGTCGGGTTGGGCTGGCTCGCCTTCGGGCTGCTGCTCTACGTGGCCTACCGGACGGCGACGGGCAAGCCGCTCACGACCCGCGTGACCGTGCCCGAGCGCGCCCTGCGCACCGAGGTGGGGGAGGAGTCCGAGTTCGGCTCGATCCTCGTGCCGATCATGGGGAATGCCCTCGACGACGACATCATCCAGACCGCGGGGCGACTCTCGGGAGACGTGCGCGACGAGCTCGAGCCCCGCGGGGCGACGATCGAGGCGCTGTGGGTCTTCGAGGTGCCGCTCTCCCTCCCGCTCGATGCCGCCCTGCCCGAGGCGCAGCTCCAGCGCGCCCGGGTGGCGCTGGCCCGCGCCAAGGCGGTGGGCGAGGAGTACGAGGGCGTCGAGGTGGCCACGGCGATGGTGCGCGCCCGCCGCGCCGGTCAGGGCATCGTCTCCGAGGCGCGCCGACGGGGGGTGGAGGCCATCGTCCTGGCCGCGGAGGAGCCCACGCGGATACGCGGCGGGGCCCTGTTCGGCGGCGCCGGCGGCGCCCGTGACAACTTCGTCGGCGAGGTGACGAAGTACGTGATCCGCAAGGCCGAGTGCCGCGTCATCCTCACTGCTCCCCCTGTGGGCGAAGGGTCGGCCGG
>JBBPZE010000007.1:0-3978 GCA_038199185.1 Solirubrobacterales bacterium | reverse complement strand
CGAGCGGGAATCCCCACGGGCGTGGTGTCGCTGACGCGCGGCGAGCTCGGGCCGATCTCCGACCCGTCGCTCGCCACGCGGGAGGCGCTGGGGGAGGTGCGCGAGGCGGAGCTGCAGGCCGCCGCGCGCGAGCTCGGGGTTGGCTGGACGGCGTGTCTGCGCCACCCCGACGGGGAGCTGCCGTGGGTCGATCACGAGGCCGCCGCGGAGGAGCTGGCCGCTCTGCTGGCGCCCCACACGCCGTCCGTGGTGCTGACGTTCGGTGACGACGGCCTCTACGGGCACGCCGACCACGCCGCTGCGCGCGACATCGCCGTGTTGGCGATCAAGAAGCTCGGTGTGCCCGTCGACCTCCACGAGGCGGCGTGGCCGTTCGGCCTCGTGGCCCAGCTCGCCGGTGCAGTGGCACAACGCGGGCTGCCGACCGGCCTGTGGGGGCTGGAGCCCGATGCGTTCGGCTGCGACCGCGTCGCGACGCTCGTCGTCGACGTGCGCCCGGTGCTGGCGCAGAAGCTCGTCGCGCTGCGGACGCATCGCACGCAGGTGGGCGCGGACCACCTCCTGGCGTCGCTGCCCGAGGATCTCGCCGAGCGCTTCCTGGGCTCGGAGCCCTGGGCGGGGCCCGAGGGAGGGGCGCTCGCGGCGGTGGTGAGCGGTGGCTGAGTCGCGGCGCATCGTCGTGCTCGGCGCGATGGCGGAGATGCCCTACGCCGGGGTGGCGTGGCAGGTCCTGCACTACCTCGAGGGGCTTCGCCGACTGGGCCACGACGTGAGCTACGTCGAGGACACGGGCAACTGGGCGTATGACCCGGACCTCGAGACCGTGACCGACGACGCCTCCGGCGCGGTCAGGCGGCTTGGGAGGCTCATGGCGGAGGCGGAGTTCGGTGAGCGTTGGGCTTACGTCAACGCCGCGCACGAGGGCGAGGTCTGGGGGATGACGTCCTCACGCATGGGCGAGGTCATGGCGGGTGCAGACGCGCTCATCAACCTCAGCGGCGCCACGGTCCTCAAGGAGGCGCACCTCGAGGTGCCGGTGCGCATCTACCTCGAGACCGATCCGGTGACCCCGCAGTTGGAGATCGCGCTGGGCCGCCAATCGACCGTTGACTTCCTGGCCGCCCACACCCACCACTTCAGCTTCGGGGAGCGCCTCGGCGCGCCGGGCTGCGCGGTGCCCGTCGAGCACTTCACCTACCGGCCGACGCGCCAGCCGGTCGTGCTCGAATGGTGGCCCCCGCCGGCCACGTTTCCGCAGCCGCCGCCCGATGGCGTGCGCTTCACGACGGTCGCCAACTGGGAGCAGACCCACAAGGACATCGCGTTCGCCGGCGAGACGTACACATGGAGCAAGAGCGCCGAGTTCCTCAAGCTGCTCGAGGTGCCGAAGCGGGCCGGGGTGAGCATCGACCTGGCGCTCGCGCTCGACGACGCGCAGACGATCGCGCTGCTGGAACGCGCGGGCTTCGGCGTGCTGCGGGCGCTGTCGCTTTCCCGGGACCAGCACATCTATCGCGAGTTCATCACGAGCTCGGGTGCCGAGTTCACGGCCGCCAAGGACCAGAACGTGCGGCTGCGCAGCGGGTGGTTCAGTGACCGGACGGCGACATACCTGGCGACCGGCCGGCCGGCAGTCGTCCAGGACACCGGGTTTGACATCGCGCTGCCGACCGGGGAGGGGTTGGTGTCGTTTCGAACCGCGGATGAGGCCGTAGAGGGTCTGCAGCGTGTCGCGAGCGACTATGTGCGCCACAGTCGTGCGGCCTATGCGATTGCCGCCGAGCACTTCAGGGCCGAGACCGTGCTCGAGCGCCTGCTCGTCGAGGCCGGCCTCTGATGGCGCGCCTGCTCGTGATCGAGGATCTCGTCGGACCTTCGGTCGCGGGCCGCGGCGGGCACGCCATGCATGTGCTGCAGATCCTCGAGGGTCTGTGTCGCCTGGGCCACGACGTGCTCTTCCTCGAGTTCCTGGCCGAAGTACCCGGGCCCGAGATCGCTGCGACGTTCGGCGCGGTGCTGGGCGACCGGCCCGGGGCGCTGCTCGACGCAGCCACCGGCGAGAGCTTCGCGGGCCTTCCGCGGACGGCGGTGGCGGCATTCGCGGCGCGCGCCGACGCCGTCGTCTCGCTGGCGGCGCATTACCGGCGTGAACCCTGGCCGCTGTTGGCGGCCGTGCGCCCGCGGATCCTCATGGAGCAGGATCCCGGCTACACCCACCTGTGGGCCGCGAACGGAGATCCGCTGGACATCTTCGGCGAGCACGACGTCCACTTCACGGTCGGCGCCAACGTGGGGACGGCGCGGAGCCCGATCCCGAGTTGTGGCATCGCGTGGCGCGCGCTGTGGCCGCCGGTCGTCCTGGACTGGTGGTCGGTTCCCGTGCCGCTCGAGCGAGACCGCTTCACCACGGTCGGCGCGTGGCGCGATTACGGCTACCTCGAGCTCGACGGCCAGAGCTTCGGGCCCAAGGTGGAGGAGTTCGCGAAGTTCATGGACCTGCCCCGTGTGGCGGGCGAGGAGCTCGAGCTGACGCTGGCGATCGACCCGGATGACCCTGACCGAGAACTGCTTCTCGCCCACGGGTGGCGCCTGGAACAGCCATCTCTCGTGGCCACCGCCGAGCGCTATCGCGCCTACCTGGCGGGTTCGCTCGGGGAGTTCTCGTGCGCGAAGGGCGGGTACGTCGGGACGCGCAGCGGGTGGTTCAGCGACCGTTCCGCCTGCTACCTCGCGGCCGGCCGGCCCGTCGTGCTGCAGTCGACCGGCTTCGAGGATCTTCTGCCCGTCGGACAGGGCGTCTTCGCGGTGCGCGACGTCGAGGAGGCGGCGGCGGCGATGGCGGAGATCCGCGGCGACTACGTCCGCCATGCCCGCGCCGCTCGCGAGCTGGCTCGCGAGTTCTTCGATGCGGAGCGGCTGCTGACCAAGATGCTGGAGCAGAGCGGGCTGCCGGCCCGGGCCGCGGCGTGAGGGTGAGCGGCCTGCTGCTGGATGCGGCTGAGCGCCGGCGGCTTGGCAATGCGGCTCGGTCCCGCGTCCTGTCGTCCTTCGCGGGACCTACGGTGCCAAAGCGTATGGCCGAGCACTACGCGGGGGCCGCTGCGCTGAGCGACCGCGTGCTCATCGTCAACGCCGACGACTTCGGCGCGTCGGACGGGGTCAACCGCGGCATCGTCGAGGCGCACACGGATGGAATCGTGACGAGCACGAGCCTGATGGTCACCGGCTCCGCCGCAGTGGCTGCCGCCGCGCTCAGCAAGGAGCACTCGGCACTGGGGATCGGGTTGCACTGGGATCTCGACGGGGAGGGTGTGCCGATGGTGGACTATGCCAACCCCGCCGCCGTTCGCGCAGAGCTGGCGCGCCAGCTCGATGCCTTCCAGGAGCTGATGGGCCGCCCGCCCACGCACCTGGACTCCCATCACCACATCCACCGCCGGCCCGACGTCAGCCCGATCGCCCGCGAGCTGGTGGCACCCTTGGGCGTACCCCTGCGCGACAGCGGGGGCGTGCGGTTCGTGGGCGGGTTCTACGGCCAGTGGGAGTGGGGGGTAACCGACCTGCACCACATCAGCCCGGAGTTTCTCATCTGGATGTTGCGCAACGACGTCGCCGAAGGGTGGACGGAGTTCGGCTGTCACCCCGGCTACGGCGGCGGGGGCTTCGCCTCGTCCTATCTCGCCGAGCGCGAGGTCGAGGTCGCGACGCTGACCGACCCTCGGATCCGCGAGGAGATCGATGCGCTCGGGATCCGGCTCGCGAGCTACGCGGACCTCGCTTCCGAGTCTCGCCCGCAGTAGGGAGACGCCGTCTGATCACGAGGCGCGGACGACGTCAGGCTGTGCTGGTGGGTCCGGGGTCGTGTGCGATGGTGTGCATGCGGGTGTAGAGGCCGTTGTGGGCTATGAGTTCGTGATGGGTGCCGCGTTCGATGATCTCGCCGTCTGCGAGGACGAGGATCTGGTTGGCGCGGCGGAT
>JBBPZE010000006.1:0-33797 GCA_038199185.1 Solirubrobacterales bacterium | reverse complement strand
GAGGACGTGGCGGGCCTGCTCGACCGCGCGGAGGTCACCCAGGCGCTCGAGGCGATCTGGGAACGCGTCCGGCGCCTCAACGCCTACGTCGCCGAGACCGAGCCGTGGCAGCTGGCCAAGGACCCGGAGCGGACGGAGGACCTCGACCGCTCGCTCGCCTCGCTGATCGAGGGCGTGCGGGTCATCGCCGTCCTGCTCGCGCCCTATCTGCCCGACGCGGTCGCCAAGCTGCAGGCTGCGCTCGGCGACGACGACATCTCCTACGCCGCCGCGAGCTACGGAGCGCGTCGTCTGAAGCGGGTGGAGAAGGTCGCGCCGCTCTTTCCCCGCGCGGTGTGAGCGAGCCGCCCTCGTGATCGATTCGCACACCCACCTCCACGCCTGCGACCCGCCGGACGCCGAGCTCGTCGCGGCCGCCGACGCCGCGGGGGTGCACCGCATGCTGACGGTCGGCACGACGGCCGCGACCTGCCGGGAGTCGCTGGCCGCGGCCGAGGCCTTCCCGCAGGTCTACGCGGCGATCGGCCGCCATCCCAACGACGCGGAGGGTTTCGACGGCGCCGATCTCGCCGATCTGCGGGCGCTCGCCGCCCACGACCGCTGCCGGGCGATCGGTGAGACCGGCCTCGATTACCACCGCGACTACGCGCCGCGCGCCGATCAGGAGCGGGCCTTCCGCGCCCAGATCGAGCTCGCGCGCGAGCTGGGCAAGCCGCTGGTCATCCACACGCGTGCGGCCGAGGACGACACCATCTCGACCCTCGCCGGACGCGCGGTGGGCCTCGACGTGATCCTGCACTGCTTCTCGATGCCCGACCACCTCGAGGAGTGCCTGCCGCACGATCGCTGGGTCTTCTCGTTCGCCGGCAACGTCACCTATCCGAGCGCGACCAGGCTCGCGTGGGCCGCGGCGCATGTGCCCGTACACCGGCTACTCGTGGAAACCGATGCTCCCTACCTCACGCCGCAGGCCGTGCGCAAGGAGCGCAACCAGCCCGCGTTCGTCGTTCATACCGCGCGGTTCGTCGCCGAGGCGCGGGGCATGACCTACGAGGAGCTCGTAGCGGTGGTCGAGGCCAACGCGGCGCGGCTCTTCGGATGGTGAGCGATCCTCCGGCCCAGGCGAGCCTGCGGCGCCTGCGCGAGTTCGGCGTCCGGCCCAGGCGCGACCTCGGGCAGAACTTCCTCATCGACTCGAACATCCTGGGGGTCATCGAGCGGGCGGCCGAGCTCGGCGAGGCCGACGTCGTCCTCGAGATCGGAGGTGGCCTGGGGGTCTTGTCCGAGCACCTCGCGCAGCGCGTCGCGCACCTGCACGTGGTCGAGGTCGATCGTGCGCTCGAGGCGCCGCTGCGCGATGCGCTCGCTCCGTTCGCCGCCACCACGCTGCACCTCGACGATGCGATGGCCCTCGTCCTCTCCGACCTCGCACCGGCTCCCACGAAGGTCGTCGCCAACCTGCCCTACAACATCGCCGCCACCGCGATCCTGCGCACGATCGAGGAGCTGCCGGGCGTCACCCGCTGGGTCGCGATGGTCCAGCGAGAGGTAGGGGAGCGCTTCGCCGCCGCTCCCGGCACGCGCAGCTATGGCATTCCCTCCGTCCTCGCACAGCTCGCCTGCGACGTCCGGGTGCTCCGCGGGGTGTCGCGTACGGTCTTTCACCCGGTGCCCAACGTCGATTCGGTCCTGGTCGTGCTCGATCGCCGGGGCCCCGCGTGCGATCCGTGGGTGCGCGCCGTCGTGCAGGGGGCGTTCGCCCACCGGCGCAAGGCGCTCGCGCGCTCGCTCTCGCACGCGCGGGACATGCCGCCGGGCGTGCGTGACCGTGCGATCGAGGCGCTGGGCGCGCTCGGCCACCCGGCCGACGTGCGCGCCGAGCGGCTGGCGCCCGAGGAGCTGAGGGCGCTGGCGGAGCGGCTGGCGTGAACGAGCGTGCCCCGGCCAAGATCAACACGTGCCTGTTTCTCGGCGGCACGCGCGCGGACGGCCGGCACGAGCTCGTGACGGTCATGCAGTCGCTCGAATGGGGCGATGATCTCGAACTGGAACCCGCCGACCGCGACGAGATCGTGTGTCCTGGTGTCGACGGCCCGAACCTGGCCGCAGAGGCGCTGCTGGCCCTTCGCGCCCAGGCCGGGTGGCGGACCGCCGCGCGGCTGACCATCACCAAGCGCATCCCCGTCGCCGCCGGGCTCGGAGGCGGTTCGGCCGACGCCGCGGCGACCCTGCGGCTCGGCGCCCGCGCGGCGGTGCGGGCCGGTGCCGGCGGACTGGGCGAGGACGACCTGGTCGCTCTGGCCGCGCGCCTCGGTTCCGATGTCCCCGCCCAGGTTCGTCCGGGGCGCTCGTTGGCCACGGGCGCCGGCGAGAAGGTCGAGCAGCTCCCGCCGCCTCCGCGGTACGGCGTCCTCGTCCTGCCGCTGCCCTACGCGATCTCGACCGCGGACGTCTACCGGGAGGCCGACCGGTTGGGCCTGCCCCGCGGGCCTGCCGATCTCGCTGCGCGGCTCGACGAGGTGCGGGCGGGTCTGGGCGAGGGACCCTTCGGCCTCGCGACGGAGCTGCTGGTCAACGATCTCGAGCCCGCGGCGCTCCGGCTCTGCCCCCCGATCGCCGGAGCGCTCCGGCGCGTGCGCGATCTCGGAGCCGACCGCGCGGTGGTCTCGGGCTCCGGCCCCACCGTCCTGGGGCTGTTCGGCGACCTGGCCGCCGCCGCGCAGGCCGCGGGAGAGCTCACAGATCTCGAGCCGTCCGTGGTGACGACCTCTCCGCTGCGCGGCGGCGGATGAAGCCGACCAGCCTGATCATCGCGGCGGCGAGCGCCGCGTATCTCGTCGTCCGCCGCAAGCGGTTCTCGCTCGAGGGGAGCATCTTCCTGCTCGTGGTGATCGCGGGGCTGGTCGTCCACGGCACGGGTGCCGTTCAGCTGCCCAACTTCGAGAAGCTGATCGTCGAGCTCGGTACGTCGCTGGGATCGTGGACCTACCTGCTGGTGGGAGCCATGGCGTTTGCCGAGACCGGTGCGTTCCTGGGCTTCATCGCTCCGGGCGAGGTGACGGTGATCGTGGGGGGAGTCGTGGCGGGGCAGGGCAAGATCGCGGTGGTTCCCCTGATCGCGCTCGTGTGGATGGCGGCCGTCGCGGGCGACGTGGTCTCCTACGCCCTCGGGCGCCGGCTGGGCCGCGGGTTTCTCGAGAAGCACGGCAAGCGGGTCAAGATCACGCCGGAGCGCCTCGATCGGGTCGAGGACTTCTTCGCGCGGCGGGGCGGTCTGACGATCCTGGTCGGCCGCTTCATCGGCTTCGTGCGCCCGATCGCGCCGTTCCTCGCCGGCTCGACCCGCATGCCGTTCCGGACGTTCGTCCCCTACGACGTCCTGGCGGCGGGGGTGTGGAGCGCGACGTTCGTGCTGCTCGGCTACGTGTTCTGGCAGAGCTTCGACCAGGTCGCCAAGATCGCACGCGAAGGGGCCCTCGCGCTCGGCGCGGTCGTCGTTCTCGGGGTGGGGATCGTCACCGCCGTCCGGCACCGCGAGCGGCTCCGCGACCAGGTCCTCTCGACGCGGGCCGGCCGTGCGGTCGCCGGGCCGGTGGGCTTTGCCTGGAATCGTCTGACCCCCGGCGACCTGGGTCTCGAGCTGACCACGCTGCTGTCCGTCGCGGCGATCGGGCTGTTTGCGTTTATCAGCTACCTGACGGCCGTGGACGGCACGAGCGCCCTGCCGCCCGGCGACATCCAGGCGCTGCGACTGGTCGACGACCTCCGCACGAGCTGGGCGGTCGATCTCGCCCGGGTGCTGACCTGGCTGGGGGCCGCGCCCGTCGCCTGGACGGCTGTGATCGGGGCGGCGGCCTGGCTGTGGCGGAGGGAGCGCACGCTCGAGGCCCGCGTGCTCATCGCCGGCCTGTTCCTGACCTGGCTGCTGGTCCAGGTCACGAAGGTCGCCGTCGACCGGCCACGGCCGATCGACCCGCTGACCACGACGCACAACCCCAGCTTTCCCTCCGGCCACAGCGCCTACGCGACCGCCGTGGTCGCCGCCGCGATCGCTGTGGGCCGGGCGCTGGCGGCGCCCCGGCGGGTCAGCCTCGTGGGGCTGTCCCTGGTGATCGCGGTCGTGGTCTGGGTCACCCGGATGTACCTGAGAGCGCACTACCTGTCTGACGTGCTGGCGGGCATCGGGCTGGCGGCGGTGATCTTCGCGCTGTGCGCCGCGGTGGCGGTGGTGGTCGACTTCGTACGTCACAATGAGCCCGCGTGAGCAACGAGTCGATCACCTACCTGGTGGCTGCGGTCTGCGGCGTCTTCGGCCTCGCGGCCTATGCGGGCTTCATCCTCGTCCCGGCCTGGAACGCCTACTCGAGGCTGTGGGAACGGCTCGCCGCGTCGTTCCTGTCGCTGTTCGCCCTGCTCGCCTTCGTCGGCCTCGGCGTGGCCGGCGGTGCGGCGGTCGTGTGGTTCTGGGACCGCATCAGCGGCTGAATCGATCGTCCGCTCCTAGACTCAGGCCATGTCCCTTGCCCCCGAGGTGGGGGCCGTTGAGGCCCTGACCGAGGCCGTTGCGTCCGGCGCCGGCCTCCCGGAGGTGGCGCGGGCGGCGGCGCGCGCGATCGACGCGAGCCTCGTGGTGCTCGATCGCGGTGGCCAGGTACTCGCGGTGGCGGCCCGTTCCCCCGCCGAGGAACAGGCGATCGTCGCCGGGGGGCCGGAGATCGAGATCATCGAGCTTCAGCTCGGCGGCGAGCCTGTCGGCGCCCTGCGGCTGCGGCCGCGCTCGGCGGAGCCCAGCGAGCTCATCGGGCTGGTCACGGTGATCGTCGCCTCAGAGGCCGAGCGTTCCCGCGCGCCCGAGCGGGCCTCGGCCGAGGCTGCCGGAGCGTTCGTCCAGGCGCTGCTCGCGGGCGAGCTCGAGGACCCCGCTGCCATCGGGCTCGAGCTCGAGGACGGGGCGTTCGTTCTCGTCGCCCGGGCACGCTCGCACGCGCCGGTCGACGACGGGTGGCGCGCGCGGGTGCTGGGCGTCGTGGACCGTGGTGCCCGGGCCGCCGCGACCGGGGCCGTCTCGGCCCTGTCGGCCCGGCCCGAGATCCCCGGCGCCGAGGTTGTGGTGATCCTTCCGGGCGGGGAGGAGACGCTGGCCGTTCGCGCCGCCGATGCCGTGCTGCGCGAGCTGCAGACCTCGCTGCCGGGGCACTTCTATTCCCTGGGCCGCAGCCGGGGTGCCGCGGCCGGCGACCTGCATCGAGCCGCTCGCGAGGCCATCCTGGCGGCCAACGTCGCCGAGGGCGATCCGGAGACCCCCGTGCTGGCGTTCGACGAAACCGGTGCCTACCGTCTGCTGCTCTCCCAGGATCCCGACGAGCTGCACCGCTTCTACGAGGAGACGATCGCGCCGCTGGCGGCCTACGACCAGCAGTACGAGACGGACCTCGTCGCCACGGTGGAGGCCTTTCTCGAGGCCGACGGCAACGTGGCGGCGACGTCGCAGCGGCTGTTCACGCATCGTCATACGGTGCGCTACCGGCTCGACCGGGTGCGCGAGCTGACCCAGCTCGATGTCGGTGCCTCGGATGGGCGCGAGAAGCTCAGCCTGGGCTTGAAGGCGATGCGCGTGCTGGGAATCGCCGCACCCGGAGGGCCGGCCACCGAGCCCGGCACGAGCGCCGGGCGGGTGCCACGACCGTGATCGGCATCCTCACCGGTTCGGGCACCTACGCCCTTCCGGGCTTTCGCGGCGCGGGCCCGCGGGAGGTGCCGACCCCGTTCGGTCCCACGCTGGTCAGCACGGGTACCTTCGCCGGTGTCGACGTGCTGCACATCGCCCGGCATCGCGCGGGCCACGAGCTGCTGTCCAGCCAGGTCACCCATCAGGCCAACGTGTGGGCCATGCGCGAGCTGGGCGCGCGCGGGGTGCTGGCCGTGACCGTGTGCGGCGCTCTCGACCCGGATCTCGAGCTCGGCTCGCTGGTCGTCTTCGACGACCTTCACTTCCTCGCCAATCGTCTGCCCGACGGTTCGATCTGCACCATGCACACCGAGCCGGGCTCCACCGGGCGCGGGCACTGGATCTTCGATCGGCCGTTCTCCTTGGCGCTGCGCCAGGCGCTGCTGGAAGGGGCCCGTCAGGCCGGCCACGCGGCGCGCGACGGCGGCTGTTACGGCCACGTCGATGGCCCGCGGTTCAACACGCGTAGCGAGATCCGGATGCTCCGGCAGGCGGGGGTCACCGTGGTCAGCCAGACCGCGGGCCCCGAGACCGTGCTGTGTGGCGAGGCCGGGCTGCCGTATGCCCTGATCGGCTACGCCACTGATTACGCCAACGGCGTGCCCGCCGAGCCGACGCCCGTGGAAGAGCTCGTGCGGCTCATCGGCGCAAGCACCGCCACGTTCGCCGAGACGCTCGCGGCCGCCGCGCCGCCCGCAGCCCGCGCGGAGCTCGAGCCGGTCGGGACCCACTACCGCTTCGACTGAGCCCGTGGTCGCGGTGCGCCGAAGCACCGAGTAGAACCTCCCACGGCTCGACGGAGGCGACCGTCGGGAACACAGCGCGTCCTTGTCATCCTCACGCCGCGCGAAGGAAGCTGCGGGGAGAGGGATCGAACCCCTGCCTGGAGGGCCAAGGCCTCCCGTGCTAACCAATTACACCACCCCGCAACGGTCTGAAAGCCTACCTCGCCTACCCTGCTCCCCATGACCGACGCCACCGCTGTGATCATGGCCGCGGGCCGAGGGACGCGCATGAGGTCGGAGACCCCGAAGGTGCTGCACGAGCTGTGTGGCCGGCCCCTCATCGACTGGGTCATCACCGCCACGCGGGAGGCCGGGATCGCCCGCGTTGTGGTGGTCGACAACCCTGAACGCGGGCTAGACGGCCATCTGCCCGAGGGGATCGAGATCGCCGTCCAGGAGGAGGCCCGGGGGACCGCGGACGCGGTGCTGGCGGCGGCCGCGAGCTTCGGAGACGGGCCCGTGGTCGTCCTCTCGGGGGACGTCCCGCTGATCACCGCGGAGGCGATCGAGGGCCTGCTCGAAACCCACGACATCGAGCGCGCCGTCGCCACGATGATGACGATGAAGCTCGAGGACCCTGCCGAGCTGGGACGCGTCGTCCGCGACGCGCACGGATACGTCGAGCGCGTGGTCGAGGCGAAGGCCAGCGGGTCGGACGCCACGCCCGGGCAGCTCGCGATCAGGGAGGTCAACACCGGCATCTACGTCTTCGACGGCCCCAGGCTCCAGGATGCTCTGGAGCGCGTGCCGACCGACAACGCCCAGGGCGAGGCCTATCTTCCCGACGCCCTGGTGGTGCTGCGCGAGGACGGCCACCGGATCGCCGCCCATGTCGTCGACGACCACACCGTCACGCTGGGCGTCAACGACCGGGCGGACCTCGCCGCCGTTCGCGTGCACGCGCAGGCCCGTATCAACGACACCCACCTGCGCGCCGGCGTCAGCATCGTCGATCCGAGCTGCACCTACATCGACGTGGGGGTCGCGATCGGCCAGGACACCAGGATCGAACCCGGCTGCACGCTGAAGAACGGCACCACCGTCGGCAGGGGCTGCACGATCCGCAACGCCTACCTCGACAACGCCAGCGTCGAGGACGGCGTCTCGATCGGGCCGTTCGCCTACCTGCGCCCCGGCACCAGGATCCGCAGGGCGGCCAGGGTCGGCACGTTCGTCGAGATCAAGAACTCCGACATCGGTCCGGGAACCAAGGTGCCGCACCTCTCCTACATCGGCGACGCCGACGTCGGGGAGAACGCCAACCTCGCCGCGGCGACGATCACCGCCAACTACGACTTCATCAAGAAGAACCGGACCACGATCGGCGATCGCGTCCGCACGAGCGTCGACACGACGCTCGTCGCGCCCGTCAGCCTCGGCGACGACTCCTACACGGGTGCAGGGAGCGTCATCACCGACGATGTTCCGGCGGGCGGGCTCGGGATCGCCCGCGAGCGCCAGCGCAACGTCTCCGACTATGCTGCGCGGCGCAAGGAGCGCTGACGCTGAGCCTGCTGTCCCCCACCGGAACTAGTGTCGCGCCCGACATGAGCGCGAGCGTCCACCCGAGCCCGGGGACGAGCCTCCCGATCGGCTACGACAAGCGCCTGATGCTGTTCTCCGGTCGGGCGAACCCGGAGCTCGCCGCGAACATCGCCGCCAAGCTCGGGGTCGACCTGGGCCCGGTGACGCTCAGGACCTTCTCCAACGGCGAGGTCTACTGCCGCTTCGAGGAGTCCATCCGGGGCGCCGACGTCTTCCTCATCCAGCCCACCTGCAGCAACCCGGTGACGGGCGTCTCGACCAACGACAGCCTCTTCGAGCTGCTGGCGATGATCGACGCCGCCGTCGGCGCGTCGGCGCACCGCGTCATCGCGGTCACGCCGTGGTTCGGCTACAGCCGCCAGGACAAGAAGTCCGCCCCGCGGGAGCCGATCACCGCGCGGCTCATCGCCCGCTGCCTCGAGGCGGCCGGTGCCGACCGCGTGCTGACGATGGACCTCCACGCCGGGCAGGTCCAGGGCTTCTTCAACATCCCCGTCGACCACATGACCGCGATGATGATGCTCACCCGGTACTTCCAGGACCTCAAGCTCACCGACCTCGTGGTCGTCGCGCCGGACGCGGGCCGCGTCAAGCTCAACAAGAAGTTCGCCTCCAAGCTCGGCGCCGAGCTGGCGATCCTCGACAAGGAGCGCCCCGCCCACCAGCTGGCCGAGATCGGCTACATCATCGGCGACGTCAAGGACAAGACGGCTCTGATCGTCGACGACATGATCGACACGGCCGGAACGCTTCGCGCCGCGGGCCAGACCGTCCTGGACGAGGGCGCCTCGCGTGTCTACGCCGCCGCGACCCACGCGGTTCTCAGCGGCAACGCCTTCGAGAACCTCGCCTCCAGCGACTTCGAGCAGATCGTCGTGACCGACACGATCCCGCTGCGGCCGGGCGCGCCCGACAACATCCGCGTCCTGCCCTGCGCCGACCTGCTCACCGACTCGATCCGCCGGATCTTCACCGACGACTCGGTCTCCGAGGTCTTCGGCGGCGAGAACCAGCTCTTCTGACGCCGGCCGGGGGCACGCGATGTCATCGGCGGCGCACGTCCTCCAGGACCGCCTCGGCCTCACCGAGGACGAGCTGCTGGCGATCCTCGATGTCGACCCGCTGACACTCATCGCCGGCGGCGACCTGCCCCATCGCCCCGAGTTGCCGCTGCTGCTCGCCCTCACCGAGGAGCACGAGCCGAGCCTGCTGAGGATCTGGGTGCGCAACGGCCCGATCGAGCACCTGCTCCTTCGTGACTTCGGCGCGTTCGAGGACGACCTCGACGCGCTGGAGCGGCTGGGTTAGGCCGGGTCGGGCTTCTTCTCACCCGGCCACACGCCGGTGAGCTTGTAGAAGCCGTTGGCTCCGGCGCGATCGACTCCCGCCCGGACGCCGCTGAAGATCAGGCCCTGCACCGCGGCCGCCCCCACGGCCTTGGCCGCCGAGGTGTCCTTGGTCTTGGCCTCCGGTGGCTCGTCGTGATCCGGGTCGATCCGGCCCCAGACGACGGTGAACAGACGGCGCCCGAGAAGGCCGGCCATCAGACCGAGAATGATTCCGAAGGGCTTGTAAAGGAGCTTCATCGAGAGCATTGTTCCCGACCGGGAGGAGGATTAGCCTTCTGACAGGAGATCATGATGAGCGAACCGGATCGGCGAGATGGCGAAGCGGAGGAGCTGTTACAGCGAGCGCTGCTCGACGCCGGGGCGTCGGCCTCCGTCTCGCTGAAGGTCGACGGCCTCGCGCTGGTCGAGGCCATGACGGTGATCTTCCACGGCCGGCGCGACCTCGGGACCATCCAGACCTACGTGGCGCACGGCGGCCGCGGGGCCGGCGACGCCGTGAGCGCATCGGAGCTGCTGCGCGTTCCCTGCGACCTCGACCTCTCCGACGCGAGCGACCGGGACGAGGCGGGAGACCTCTACGCGGAGCAGGCCCGGGCCCTGCGCGACGCGATCGTCGCGGCCGACACGGTCCTGGCCGTGTGGATGGCGCCCCTCAACGACCTGGCCGGCCAGGTCGTCGTGCTCGACCGCTCGGTCGATCTCGACGTGCGCGTCCCCGCCCACCGCCTGATGCCGCTCGCGCTCACGGCCCCCGAGCGCGGGATCACGGTGGTGCCCGTCTGCGGCGCACGGACGCTGGCGGAGGGCCGGCCGCCCCTGGGCATCGCGTGTGCCCAGCAGGACGTCGCGCACGTATATTCGCTGCCCGACGACCCCGAGCGCTGCCTCGAGGACTTCGCCGAGCGGACCGCAGAGCACGCGCTACGCCTCGCCGACCAGCTCTCACTCCAGGAGGCGTCGGTGCAGCGGTTCCTCGAGCTCAGCGAGGGGTTCCCGGAGACAGGCTGACCGGGCGGACACCCCGTCCCCCGGACGCGCCGGGAGAGGTGGCGCGAGCGGGAGACCGGGATGGATCCGTGGAGGTACGTCCCGACCAGTGTCTCCACGCTTCCTGAAGGCTGGGCTAGGGCGCGCTAAGGGGCGGCTAAGTTCCGCGGGATGCGCCGCCTCGTCCTGATCGCCGCCGCGGTCCTGGTCTTCATCGGCGTCTCGCTGCTGGTGGCGCGCTACCTGACGACGGAGTCGCGCGAGCGCAACGCGGTCAAGCGGCTGCTCGACGCTCAGGCCCGGGGCGACGCCCGCTCCATGTTCGCGGCCCTGGACGGCTCCTGCCACGCCGAGGCCCGCTGCCGCACGACGGTCGAGGCCGACGCCCGGCGCCTGCGCCGGGAGGGGGATCCGAAGATCATCGCCTACACGTCGAAGACCGCCTATGCACTGGGCGCCGCGACCGGCATCACGCGTGTGGCCTGGACTGTGGTCGGGAAGGGGCTGCCCGTCGTGCAGTGCGTCGTCGTGCACCGCGGCGGGTCGGCGGTGACCTCCAGGACCGTTACCCTGCTGCGGATCAGCGCGCCGATCGGCAACGAGTCAACCTGCTGATCCCGCTCATGACCCCGTGTCGCTCCGCGCTCGCGCTCCTACTCGTTCTCGCCGTCGCCGCGGCGGCTGTGCCCGCCGCCCACGCGGCCGACGTTCCGTCGAACCACACGCTCTACGAGACCGGGCCGAGCGGCCGGTATCTGATGGACGGCGCCTGGCTCTTTCGCCTCGACGCGCCCGACCGCGGGATGGCCACCCACTTCGAACGCCAGCGCTCCGCGACGGGCTGGCGCCCCGTAGAGGTTCCCTACTCGTGGAACGTCACCGACTACTCCGACGCTAGCTATCTCGGTTCCGTGGCGTGGTACCGCAAGGACTTCCAGCTGCCGACCGCGGCGGCCGCCTTGAAGTGGATCGTCCGATTCGAGTCGGTCAACTACCGCGCCCGCGTCTGGCTCAACGGCCGCGAGATCGGGTCAAACACCGGCGCCTACCTTCCGTTCGAGCTGCGGCTTCCCAGCCCGGCCCTCAATCGCTCGGGTGTCAACCGCCTGGTCGTCCGCGTGGACAGCCGCCGCACGCCCGAGGACCTCCCGCCCAGCGGGCTGAGTCACGACCGTCACCAGCCCATCGGAGGCTGGTGGAACTACGGCGGCATCCTGCGCGAGGTCTACCTGCGCCAGATCGCGCACGTCGACTTCACGCCGGTGCAGGTCCTCCCGAACCTGCCCTGCCGTACCTGCGACGCCACGGTCGGCGTTCGCGCGGTCGTGCGCAACTACGACGCGGTCGCGCGGACCGTGCACGTCGCGGGGACCTTCGGAGCGCTGCCATTCGACGCGGGCACGCTGCGCATCCCGGCCCGGAGCCGGGCCGTCTTCACCCACCGGGTCTCGGTCGCCAAGCCGAAGCTGTGGTCGCCGAAGTCCCCCTCCCTCTACCCGGTGGCCCTGACGGCCGAGGTGGCGGGACAGGTCGCCCAGACCTGGCGTACGCACACCGGAATCCGCTCGGTCAAGGTTGTCGAGGGGCATCTCTATCTCAACGGCCAGCCCCTGAACTGGCGTGGCTTCGGCCTGCACGAGGACTCGATGGCCAAGGGCTTCGCGCTGAACAACGACGACCGCGCCGGGATCGTCGCACTGGTCAAGGACCTGGGCGGGACCTTCATGCGCTCGCACTACCCGCTGCACCCCGAGCTGATGGAGCTCGCCGATCGCGAGGGGCTGATGGTGTGGTCGGAGATCCCGGTCTATCAGGTGCACGCCGAGGCGCTCAACCGGGCCTCGGTTCGCAGGCACGGCGTCGCGATGCTGACCAAGAACATCCTGACCAACGGCAATCACCCGTCCGTGATCGTCTGGTCGATCGCCAACGAGCTCAACAGCGAGGTGGCGGCCGGCCAGGCCGCCTACATCCGGGCCGCGGTGCGCGCCGCCCATCGTCTCGACCCGACCCGCCCCGTCGGCCAGGCGTTCGCGGCCCAGCCCCGCGGGGCCTGTCAGCGGCCCTACCGCGCGCTCGACATCCTGGGGGTCAACGAGTACTTCGACTGGTACCCGGGCCCCGACGGCGCGACCGCCGACCCGACGCTGCTCTCAGGGTTCCTCGACAAGGTCCGCCGCTGCTATCCACGCCAGGCGATCGCCGTGACGGAGGTCGGAGCGGAGGCCAACCGGGACGGTCCGGCCGAGGAGCGCGGGACCTATCAGTTCCAGCAGGCCTTCGCGAACTGGCAGTTCGCCGAGTTCGACAAGAAGCCGTTCCTGTCGGGCGCGACGTGGTGGGCGCTGCAGGAGTTCCGTGTGCGGCCCGAATGGGACGGCGGCAACCCGCGGCCCCATCCGCCGTTTCACGAGAAGGGCCTGATCACCCTCGACGGCTTCAAGAAGCCCGCCTACTTCGACATCCAGCGCATCTTCACCGGGACCGACCAGTTCCCGGCCGGCTGACGCCGCCAGGCGGCCGTGGCGCGGCTCCGAGCCGCTACCCTCCACGCCGATCATGGCCGCCAAGACGCAGAGCACGACGCTGACCATCGAGCCCCGCGAGGTCTCCAACTCGCGCGCAACCCGCCGGTTGCGCCGCGAGGGCCGCGTGCCCGGCGTGCTCTACGGCCGCGGACAGGACGCGATCGCGTTCTCGGTGGAGTCGCGCGAGCTGCGCCACGCCCTTCACGGCGCCGGGGCCGTGCTCGAGATCTCCGGCGACGGCAACGGCACCACCGCCGCCGTGCTCAAGGATGCCCAGCGCCATCCGGTGCGCGGCGAGGTCATGCACGTCGACCTGCTGCGCGTCGACCTCAACCAGCCCATTCACACCACGGTGGCGCTGCACCTCGTGGGCGGCGAGAGCTCTCCGGGCGTCCGTGACGGCGGTGTGCTCGAGCAGGTCGCCCGCGAGCTCAACGTCGAGGCGCTGCCCAACGAGATCCCCGACGTCATCGAGTTCGACGTGAGCGCCATGGAGATCAACGACACGGCCAGCGTCGGGCAGGTCACCGCTCCCGCGGGCGTCGCGCTGATCGACGACCCCGAATCGGTCATCGTCAGCCTCAGCCCTCCGCGTCTCGAGGTCGAGCCCACCGACGAGATCGAGACCGAGACCGGCGTCGTGGGCGAGGACGGCGTCGCGGCCGAGGGCGCCGAGCAAGACGCCGCGCCGGGCGACGCCCCCTCCGAGGGCGGCGACGGCGAGGCCTAGGGGTCTCGCGCGGTGCGCCTCTTCGGAGGCGTCGCGCCCTCCGACTGGCTCGTCGTCGGGCTGGGGAACCCCGGCTCGCGGTACGAGGGCACGCCGCACAACGTCGGCTTCGAGGTGGCGCGCGAGCTCATCCGCCGGTGGGACCTCGGCGAACCGCGCACGAAGTTCGGCGGGCTGCTGGCGGAGGGCCGCACCGTGCCCGCCGGGCCTAGGGTGGCGGTCATCCTGCCCCAGACCTTCATGAACGAGGCGGGGCGCTGCGTGGGGCCCGCACGGGGGGCGACACGCGTGGAGATCGGGCAGGTGCTGGTCCTCCACGACGAGATCGACCTGCCCTTCGGCGAGGTCCGCACGCGGCTGGGAGGCGGGCTGGCCGGCCACAACGGGCTCAAGTCGCTCAAGGCGCACCTCGGCTCCGCGGACTTCGCCCGTGTGCGGGTGGGCGTGGGGCGTCCCGACTCGACGGATCCCGAGCTGGTGTCGGCCCACGTCCTGGGCAAGTGGCGCCAGAGCGCCGCGGAGGTCCGCGCGATGATCGCCGAGGCCGCGGGCTCCGCAGAGCGCATCGTCGAGGGCGAGCCTCCGGCCGGCAGCGGCACCGCCTGACCCTCGTCTCATAGGATCACGTACGTATGTACGTGATAACGTACGACGATGGAGCCCGCTCGCGACTGGGACGGCAGGACCTACGACCGCATCTCGGCTCCGATGGAGGCCATGGCGATGCCGGTGCTCGACCGGCTCGAGCTGGACGGCGACGAGACCGTCGTCGACGCGGGCTGTGGCTCCGGGCGGGTCACCCAGGTCCTTCGCGAACGGGTCCCCCGGGGGAGGGTGATCGCGGTCGACGGCTCGCCCACCATGCTGGCGGCGGCGCGCGAGCGGCTCGGCGATGATCGGGTGAGCTACGTCGAGGCCGATCTGACCCGTCTGGCCCTCGGCGAGCGGGCCGACGCGCTGATCTCGACCGCGACGTTTCACTGGGTCCAGGACCAGGCCGCCCTGTACCGGGCGCTGCACGGTGTGCTGCGGCCCGGTGGGCGCCTTGTCGCCCAGTGCGGGGGCGAGGGCAACATCGCACGCGTGCGGAGCGGGATCGCGGAGGTCATCGCCGCCGATCCGGAGCTGCGCGCGCGGCTGGCGGGCTATGACCCGTGGACGTTCCTCGGCCCCGGCCGAGCCGCCGAGCATCTGCGTGCGGCCGGCTTCGGCGAGGTCCGCTGTTGGCTGGAGGACTGGCCCGTCGAGACACGGCAGGGGCACGAGTGGCTGCGCACGATCAACCTCGGCAGCCACGTCGACCACATCGGCGACGAGGTCCTGGCCGAGCGCTTCGTCGCGGGAGTGCACGAGGCGCTGGGAGGCGACCCGCTGACGCTGCGCTACGTGCGCCTGAACGTCGACGCCACCGCCTGATCGCCGCGACAGCTTCGTAGAGTGAGCAGGGTCGATGGCCCTCCGTACGCTGCTCCGCCACCTCGCAGACGAGCCGGGTGGCGCTCGGCTGCTGGCGAACGAGTCCCCGCCCGCCCGCGCGTTCGTCAGTGCCTCGCTGCGGCCCTACGTCCTGGCGGCGCTGGCCGACGAGCAGCCGGGCCGCCCGGCGCTGATCGTGGCCGGCGACGATCGCCAGGCCCGCGACCTCGCCGGCGACCTCGAGCAGTGGCTCGCGCCCCGGCGCGTCGCGTTCTACCCGAGCCGCGGCGTGGCCTACGAATCGCACCTCGCGCCGGCGCCGCACCTCGTCGGCCTGCGCGTGGCGGCGCTGGATGCCCTGCTCGGGGCGAACGCGCCGGTCGCCGGATCCGCGCCCTCGGCCTCGGACGCGTCGGTCGCCGGATCCGCGCCCCCGGCCTCGGACGCTCCGGTCGTCGTCGTCAGTGCCGTCGCGCTGAGCGAGAAGGTTCCCGACCCCGAGCTGCGGCCGTCGTCGTTCGCGATAACCAAGGGCGACCTGGTCGACCTCGATGAGGTCGGGGCCGACCTCGTCACCGCGGGTTACGAGCGCGTCGACCAGGTCGAGGACCGCGGCCAGTTCGCGATCCGTGGCGGCATCCTGGACGTCTACCCGGCTACGGAGGAGCGCGCCTGCCGCATCGAGCTGTTCGACATCGAGGTCGAGTCGCTGCGCTGGTTCTCGACGTTCACGCAGCGCTCGCTTGGTGACACCGACCGGGTGGACATCGCGCCCGCGGCCGAGCTGGCGGTCGAGCACCGCGAGATGGCGGAGCTGGCCGCGGTCTCCGACGCCGAGGACCGCCCCGACGTCACCGAGCTGCTGCCGGTCGACCGTTTCGGCGCCTTCTTGGACCTCGTGCCGCCCGACGCGCTCATCCTCATCGCCGCCGAGGAGGAGGTCGAGCCGGCGCTGGCCGATCACTGGCAGGACGTCTGCGCGGCCTTCCACGACGTGGACGCCCACCACCTCTACGTCAAGCCCGACGCGATCAGGCGCGATCTCGCCGCGCGCGCCGCCGCGCTGCTCTCCTCGTTGGCGGGCGACCAGCCGATCGAGCTGCGCGCCCAGGCCCCCGATCTCGCCGCGCGCTCGCTGCGCGAGGCCGAGCCCGAGCTCGAGAAGCTCGCTCGCTCGGGCTATCGCACCGTGGTCACCTGGCCACGGCGCGGGGACGGCGAGCGCACGGCCTACAACCTCGTCCGCACCACCCCGGACTGGCTGGACGGGACCGGGGCCGATCGCTCCCAGCCCACCGGGGTGCAGTTCGCCGAGGCCGGCCTGCGGGACGGCTTCATCGCCGCCGGGATGAGGCTCGCGGTGATCCCCGAGCACCGGCTGTTCCGCCGGCGGGGGGCCGAGCGCACGGGGGGCATGGACCTGGGGCGGCGCCGCCGCGGGGCGCTGCGAAGCTTCGCCGACCTGCGCACGGGCGACATCGTCGTGCACGAGGGCCACGGGCTCGCGCGGTTCGCGGGGTTCGACACCAAGACGGTGGCCGGGATCACCCGCGACTACCTCGAGCTCGAGTTCGCCGGCACGGACAAGGTCTTCATGCCGGTCGACCAGCTGACGAAGATCAGCCGCTACGTGGGCGCGGGCGGCTCGCACCCGCCGCTGTCCAAGCTGGGCGGCAAGGCATGGGAGACGCTCAAGGCGCGGGCGCGCCGTGCCGCTCAGGAGCTGGCGGGCGAGCTCATCAACCTCTACGCCGAGCGCCGCCGCCGCGCGGGATTCGGGTTTCCCGAGGACTCCGAGTGGCTGCGCGAGTTCGAGGGGAGGTTCCCCTGGCAGGAGACGGCCGATCAGCGCGAGGCGATCGAACGTGTCAAGGCCGACATGGAGGCGCCACGGCCAATGGACCGGCTGATCTGCGGGGACGTCGGCTACGGCAAGACCGAGGTCGCGCTGCGGGCCGCCTTCAAGGCGGCCGAGGCCGGTAAGCAGGTGCTCGTCCTGGCCCCCACCACGATCCTCGCCCAGCAGCACCTCGGCACATTCTCCGAGCGGTTGAAGGACTACCCGTTCACGGTCGATCACGTCAGCCGCTTTCGCAGCACCGCCGCGCAGCGCTCCGCCGTCGCGGGCTTCAACGGCGGCGCCACCGACATCCTGATCGGCACCCACCGGATCCTCGGGCGCGATGTGCGGGGCAAGGACCTCGGGCTCATCGTGGTCGACGAGGAGCAGCGCTTCGGCGTCAAGCAGAAGGAGCTGCTGCGCCAGCTCAAGCTCAAGGTCGACGTGATCGCGATGAGCGCGACTCCGATTCCCCGCACGCTGCAGATGTCGCTCGCGGGCCTGCGCGACATCAGCGTCATCGAGACGCCTCCGGAGGGCCGCCGGCCGGTCAAGACGTTCGTCGGCGACTACGACGAGGAGCTTGTCAGGCAGGCGATCATGCGCGAGAAGGACCGGGGAGGACAGGCGTTCTACATCCACAACCGCGTGGAGTCCATCGACGAGACCGCGGAGCGCCTGCGCGGGCTGTGCCCGAGCGTGACGTTCGAGGTGGTCCATGGCCAGCTCGACGAGAAGCAGCTCGAGGAGCGGATGATGTCGTTCCTGCGCGGTGAGTCCGACGTCCTGGTCGCCACCAGCATCATCGAATCGGGCATCGACATCCCGCAGGCCAACACGCTGATCGTCGAGCGAGCCGACCTGTTCGGGCTGGCCCAGCTCTACCAGATCCGCGGCCGGGTCGGCCGCTCGCGCGAGCGCGCCTACGCGTACCTGCTGTATCCGAGCCACGCGGCGCTGACCGAGGAGGCGATGAAGCGCCTGACCGCGCTGAGCGACTACACCGAGCTGGGAGCCGGCTTCAAGATCGCCATGCGCGACCTCGAGATCCGCGGCGCGGGCAACCTGCTCGGCGACGAGCAGTCCGGACACGTCGCGGCGCTCGGCTTCGAGCTGTACCTCTCGATGCTCGAGGAGGCGGTGCTCGCGCGCCAGGGCGATGGCTCCGAGGCCGACCCCGAGCCCGTTCGCCTCGACGTCAACGTCGACGCCTACGTGCCGGCCGACTACATCCCCTACGAGCAGGCCAAGATCGACGTGCATCGTCGTATCGCGGGGGCCCGCGAGGTCTCCGAGCTCAAGACGCTGCGCGACGAGCTCGACGACCGCTTCGGTGCCCCACCGGAGCCCTTGCTCAACCTGCTGCTGCTCCAGCAGGCGCGGATCCGCCTGGGGGAGGCCGGCGCGCGGGTCGTCACCCTCCGCTCGGGCCGCCTCACGGTGACACCGATCGAGCTCGATCCGGACGCCACCACGCGTCTGCGCGAGGCGGTTCCGGCTGCGACCTACGAGCCCGGCCGCTCCCAGCTGACCGTGCTCGTTCCCGAGGATCCGGCAACGCAGTTCCCCGCCGTCGTCCGCGCCGCTGATGAGTTGCTGAGCGTTGTCTGCGCTCCTGCGCGAGCGGCCGCTTGACTTCGCTACGCTGGGCTGCACCTATGCGAAAGCTTTCTCGTTTCCTGGCGCTCAGCGCCTTTTTTGTGGTCCTGGCCGTTGCTCTCGCGGCCTGCGGCGGCGACTCCGTTCCCGGCAACGCGGTCGCCAAGGTCGGGGGCGAGACGATCACCAAGGACACGTTCAACCATTGGATGCGGATCGCCGCCATCTCCTCGGCGGGGGGTGGCCAGCCCAACGCGCCCAAGACCGCCGCCGCGGTGCCCGACGCGCCGAACTTCCCGCGTTGCATCGAGGAGAAGCGCAAGAGCGCCCCCGCGCCCGCCAAGGGCCAGCCCAAGCCGACCGATGCCACGTTCAAGTCCCAGTGCCAGCAGGAGTTCGACGGGCTCAAGCAGCAGGTCCTGCAGTTCCTCATCTCATCGTCCTGGATCCAGGGCGAGGCCTCCGACCAGGGCGTGAAGGTCTCCCAGAGCGAGGTCGACAAGCAGTTCGAGACCACGAAGAAGCAGTCGTTCCCCAAGCCGGCGGACTTCGACAAGTTCCTGAAGTCCTCGGGCATGACGCTCGACGACATCAAGTACCGCGTCAGGCTCTCCACCCTGTCCGATGCCCTGCGCAAGAAGGTCACCAAGGGCAAGGACACCGTCTCGGCCCAGCAGATCTCCGACTACTACGACAAGAACAAGGCGCGCTTCTCCCAGCCCGAGCGGCGCGACCTGCGCCTCGTGTTGACCAAGAAGGCGGCGCAGGCCAACGCGGCCAAGAAGGCGCTGGCTTCGGGCCAGACCTTTACCGCCGTGGCCAAGAAGTTTTCGATCGACCAGGCGTCGAAGAACCATGGCGGCGTCCTGCTCGCCGTGGCCAAGGGCCAGCAGGAGAAGGCACTCGACGCCGCGGTGTTCTCCGCTCCCAAGGGTGCCCTACGAGGCCCGGTCAAGACCCAGTTCGGCTTCTATGTCTTCAAGGTGCAGAAGATCACCCCGGCCTCGCAGCAGTCGCTCAAGGACGCCACCGCGACGATCAAGCAGCTCCTGGCCAGCCAGAACCAGCAGAAGGCGCTCGATGCCTTCGTCAAGGACTTCCGCGACAAGTGGATGAAGAAGACGAACTGCGCCAAGGACTACGTCACCCAGGACTGCAAGAACGCGCCGAAGCCCAAGACGACGACCACGGCCGCCGGCGGGCCGACGACCGCGCCGCCGGGCTCCACGACCACTCCCTAGTGGGCTAGGCCATGGGCGCGGGCGATGCAGTGGCGCGCCTCGACGAGGTCACCCGCCGCCTGCGGCGCGAGTGCCCCTGGGACCGCGAGCAGGACGAGCGCTCGATCGTCCCGCACACGGTGGAGGAGGCCTACGAGCTGGCCGATGCGGCGCATCGGGGCGACGATGCCAAGCTGCTCGACGAGCTCGGAGACGTGCTGTTTCAGGTCCACTTCCTCTCGCTGCTGCTCGAGGAGCGCGGCGCGGGCTCGCTCGCCGAGGTCGCAGACCACTGCCGTCGGAAGCTGGTTCGTCGTCACCCGCACGTCTTCGGCGAGGCCGAACCCGGTCCGGAGATCCGGTCGCCGCCGCCCGGCACGGTGCCCGACGTTCCGGCGGGTGGCCGCCTGTCGGCCAAAGACGTACTGCGCAACTGGGATGCGATCAAGCAGACCGAGGACGGCCGGGAGCCCGGCATGTTCGGGGAGGTGCCCGAGAACCTGCCGGGACCGTTGTACGCCCGCAAGGTGCAGCGTCGCGCGGCATCGACCGGGTTCGACTTCGACCACGTCCCCTACGACGCCCTGGAGGCCGAGATCGGCGAGCTCCGGGAGGCGCGAAACCGCGACGAGGCGTTCCACGAGGTCGGCGACGTGCTCTTCGCGGCCGTCAACGTCGCACGCAAGCTGGCGGTCGACCCCGAGCTCGCGCTGCGCGCGGCTGCTGACAGGTTCCGCGGCCGCCTGCAGGCGGCCGCGGCGCTGGCGCAGGCCGCCGGCGCGGTGTGGCCGCAGCTCACCCCCGACGCCCAGCTGGGCTACTACGCACAGGCGAGGTACCACGAGCCATGAGCAAGATCGAGAAGGTCCACGGCCGCCAGATCCTGGATTCCCGCGGCAACCCGACGGTCGAGGTCGAGCTCGTGCTGCGTTCGGGCTCGACGGGCCGCGCGGCGGTGCCCTCCGGCGCGTCGACCGGCGAGTTCGAGGCCACCGAGCTGCGTGACGGTGGCAGCGCCTGGCTGGGCAGGGGCGTGACGCGAGCCGTGGGCAACGTCAACGGCGAGATCGCCGAAACGGTGGCCGGGCTAGACGCGCTCGACCAGCAGGGCCTCGACGCGGCGCTCGTGGCGCTCGACGGCACGCCGAACAAGTCGCGCCTGGGCGCCAACGCGATCCTGGGCGTCTCGCTGGCGGCCGCCCATGCCGCGGCCGCCGAGGAGGGCCTGCCCCTCTACCGCTACCTCGGTGGCGAGTCCGCGCACATCCTGCCCGTCCCGATGATGAACGTCCTCAACGGCGGCGCCCACGCCGACAACAAGGTGGACTTCCAGGAGTTCATGGTCGTTCCCGTGGGCGCGCCGACGTTCGGCGAATGCCTGCGCATGGGCGCCGAGGTCTTTCATGCACTGAAGGGGACGCTGCACGATCGCGGCCTGAGCACGACCGTCGGCGACGAGGGCGGGTTCGCGCCCGACCTCGGCTCCAACGAGGAGGCGCTCCAGCTGCTCGTGGAGGGCATCGAGACCGCGGGCTACCGTGCGGGCGAGGACGTCGCGATCGCCCTGGACCCGGCCACCAGCGAGATCTTCTCCGACGGCCAGTACGACCTGGAGCACGAGGGCCGCAGGCTCACCGCTGAGCAGCTCGCCGACTACTGGGCCGAGATGGCCGGCAAGTACCCGATCCTCTCGATCGAGGACGGGATGGACGAGAACGACTGGGACGGCTGGAAGGCCCTCACCGACAAGCTGGGCGATCGCGTCCAGCTCGTCGGCGACGACCTGTTCGTCACCAACCCCGAGCGTCTGCGTGACGGCATCGCGCGCGGTGTGGCCAACTCCATCCTCATCAAGGTCAACCAGATCGGGACCCTGTCGGAGACCTTCGAGGCGATCGGGATCGCCCGCGACGCGGGCTACACCGCGGTGATGTCGCACCGCTCCGGGGAGACCGAGGACGTCACGATCGCCGACCTGGCCGTGGCCACGGGCTGCGGGCAGATCAAGACCGGGGCGCCGTCGCGCTCGGACCGTGTCGCCAAGTACAACCAGCTGCTGCGCATCGAGGAGGCCCTGGGCTCCGACGCCACGTTTCCCGGGCGGTCGGTGTTCCTGGGCTGACACGCGCGCTGCGACATTCGTTGCAGGCGGGAGGGTCGCCACCGCCCGTGTCGAACGGGCCGATTGTGGGCGCCGCCACCATCCGCTGGGACCGCATCAGCCGCTACGCCCTTCTGTTCGTCTTCGCCGGGCTGCTGTTTCTCTACATCAACCCGGCGCGGTCCTACGTCAACACGCTGAGGGAGTCCGATCACCGTCAGGCACAGGTGCGCGCCCTCGAGCACGAGCACCGCGTGCTCTCCGCCCGCCGGCGTGCCCTGGCCACCCCGCGCGTGGTCGAGGCCGAGGCGCGGCGCCTCGGGATGGTCCGCCCGGGAGAGCGTGCCTTCGTGGTGCGCAACCTTCCGCACGGCCGGTAGCGGGGCCCACGGGCCACGGCCGGTAGCGGGGCCCGCGGGCCACGGCCGGTAGCGGGGCGCTCGGGCCACGGCCGGTAGCGGGGTGCTCGGGCCACGGTCGGTAGCGGGGCGCACCGGCCGGGTAGGCTCGCCCCGAGTTCCGATGGGCTACGAGTCGGCGATCCAGCAGTGGCGGGAGGGCGAGCGGCGCCTGGACGTGGCCGCTCGCGAGGAGCTGCGGGTCCTCGACCGGGTCGTGGAGCGCATCTACGCCGAGCTGCGGCGCCGCCTGGGCTCGGTGTTCACGACCGACGAGCTGGTCGGCCTCTACGAGAACGGCACGGAGTGGGCCCAGCAGATCGCGGTGCAGGTCGCGCCCGAGCATCCCTCGGCGTGGGAGCCCCGGACCGTCGTCGACGGCGCCTTCGCCCGCTATCTGCGCGAGGCGACCGACTACGCGGGCGGCCGCCGGCTCACGCCGGACGGGTGAAGCTCCAGAACCGCCCGGCCGCGCGGAAGCCGAGGCGGGCGTAGAGCGCAACGGGGCCATCGGCCGCAGCGCAGACGATGAACACCATGTCGCAACCCGCGGCCAGGGCCTCTCGGGCGGCGAGGCTCACGGTGGCGGCCGCGAGCCCATGGCCGCGGTGCTCGGCAAGCGTGTTGACGAGCTCGGGCATCGCCGGATGGGCGTCGCTGCGGTGCCACTCGCCGAGCGGGAGCTCGGTGGTGTGGTCGGCGGCTGCCCCGATCGTCGTGCGCTCGAACGTGATCGCACGCTCGACGAGCGCGCGATCGTCCGACGCCGGTCTACTCGTCGTCGCCCGCGTCCTCGCCGGCGCGCCGGATCACGAGCCGGTCCTCCTCGACCGTCACCTCGACCGGGCGATGACCGGCCCAGTGCTCGGCATAGACGGGATTGTCGACGACCGCGGGATCGAGCCACAGGCCGTAGCCCTCCTCGCCGTGGTCGAACGTGCCCTCGAGAACCGACGATCGGCCTCCCCGGCGGCGGCGCCCTCCACGGCGCCCACGGCGGCGGGGGGTCGGACCGGCGTCGAGGTCGTCCTCGTCCTCGTCCTCGTCCGCCTCTTCCTCGTCGGGCTCCTCCGCCGCGCGGGCCGCTGCGGCCTCGAGCTCGGCCGCGATGAGCGCGTCGTCCTCGGCGCGAAGGTCGATCTCGTCGTCGAAGTCGGCGTTCGGCCCAGTGGCCGAGTCGGGCCCGTCGGCGTCCGGTGCGAGCTCATTCTCCCGCTTGAACTGCTCGATCTGCTGGACGGTCACCTCGAGCTGGTGGGCGATCCAGGCGTCGGTGCGGCCCTGGCGGACCCAGCCGCGGATCTGGTTGAGGTGGGGGCGCAGAGAGCGACGTGCCATGGGGCCGCCGGAGCCTAGCGCACCGCATCCGGGCGCTCTCGGGGACCGGGGCTCACGAGGGCGCGCGCGGGCGAATCGGCGCACGGGCTTGACCACACTGGTTTCATGTATGGAGAACAGGGCAGAACGACGACGTCCCCCGAAGCAGGCAGGGAGGTGGGCCAACGCATGTTGGTTCTGACGCGCAAATCCAACCAGAGCATCATGATCGGCGATGACGTCGAGGTGACCGTGCTTTCGATCATGGGCGAGAAGGTTCGCCTTGGCATCTCCGCACCCCGCGACGTTCCCGTCTTCCGCAAAGAGGTCTATCTCGAGATCCAGGCGGAGCGCGGCGAGGTCACGGCCGGCGGTCGTCGCCACGTCGACACGGAGCTCGGTCGGCTCGGCTCCGGCGCCCGGTAGCCCCGCCCGGTAGCCCCGTAGCCCGCGCGGCTCCGCGTGCGCTACCCCATCACGTAGTACAGCGTCTCGAACATCGCCACGGTGACGAGCACGGCCGTGGCGATCAGCCCCACGACGAGCGCGATGAACCGCATCGTGCCGTGCTTGTGGGCGCGCTCGATCTTTCGCTGACGGGCGCGCAGGCCCGTTCTGCGGACCGTCTGCGCGGTCCGCACCTGTTCCACCTGCGCCTCCTCCACGAAGGCGCGCTCCAGTTCTGCGAGGCTCTGCCGCATCCGCATGCGAACGGCAGCGTACCGCTCAACACGCGCTCCACAGCCCCCTCCCGGCCGCATGGGCCTCGCGGGCCAGCGTCGCGATCTCGCCCACGAAGCGCACGTTCGGCGGGAACGTGGCGGGCCGGGCGTAGCCGCGGCGCACGAGCTCCTCGTTGACGAACAAACCGTCCGGCTCGCGGTAGACGTAGGCCAGCAGGCGGCCGTAGCGGTCGCGGGCCTCGACATCTTCGACGAGCTTGACACGGTGCCCGCCGACGAGCTGCTCGTTCAACGCGCTGGCCTTCTTGGCGAAGCACTGCACGGGGGTGCCGGGCTTGACCGACTCGGGCGTGTCCATGCCGATGTAACGGACGCGCTCCTGCCGGCCGTCGGCCATGCGCACGAGGATGGTGTCGCCGTCGACGGTCCGCAGGACCCGGGCCGCGGAGGAGCCCGGCCCGGAGGACCCTTCGTGGGCCAGCAGGACGCGGCCCGCCAGCGCCGCGAGCACGGCGGCGAGCAACCAGGGAATCGACGAGCGGCGCGGCACCTCATCGATGATGGGCCATGCTCCGGCGCGCATGCACCAGCGGTTGCAACGACTTCGCGACGGAGCCGTACCGAGGTGCGCAGCACGTGGCCGCAGGGGCCTCTGGGACGGACGCGGGGTCTGTGGCGTTCGGCCTAGGCGATCGTGATCGCCGGCGTCAGGTAGACGTCCTGGACCGCATGGAGGAGCGCGATGCCCTCTTCCATCGGCCGCTGGAACGCCTTCCGGCCGGTGATCAGGCCCGTGCCGCCGGCGCGCTTGTTGATCACTGCCGTGCGAACGGCTTCCGCCAGGTCGCTGTCGCCGGCTGACGCGCCGCCGCTGTTGATCAGCCCGGCGCGCCCGAGGTAGCAGTTGAGGACCTGATAGCGGGTGAGGTCGATCGGGTGGTCGGTCGTCAGGTTGTCGTAGACGAGCTGGCTCGTCTTGCCGTAGGACGTTCCGCTCCGGTTGAGCGCGGGATAGCCGCCGTTGTTCTCGGGCAGCTTCTGCTTGATGATGTCGGCCTGGATGGTCACGCCGAGGTGGTTGGCCTGGCCCGTGAGGTCCGCGGCCGTGTGGTAGTCCGTTCCTTCGACCTTGAAGGCATCGTTTCGCAGGTAGCACCACAGGATCGTGACCATGCCCAGGCGATGAGCCTCCTCGAACGCGCGGGCGATGTCGACGATCTGGCGGTTCGACTCCTCCGAGCCGAAGTAGATCGTCGCGCCGACGGCTGCCGCCCCGAGATCGTGGGCGCGCCGGACCGATGCGAACTGGACCTGGTCGAACGTGTTGGGGTAGGTCAGGAGCTGGTTGTGGTTGAGCTTGACGATGAATGGAAACCGGTGGGCGTACCTGCGGCTCACGGCGCCGAGCACGCCGATCGTCGACGCCACCGCATTGCAACCGCCCTCGATCGCCAGGCGCACGATGTTCTCGGGGTCGAAGTAGAGCGGGTTGGGCGCGAAGCTCGCTCCCGCGGAATGCTCGATGCCCTGATCGACGGGCAGGATCGACACGTAGCCCGTTCCGGAGAGGCGGCCCGAGTGAAAGAGCCATTCCAGGTTGCGCAGCACGTTGGTCGAGCGGTCGGATTGCAGCCACACGCGGTCGACGAAGTCGGGTCCGGGCAGATGGAGGCCCGAAGCGGGGAAGGTCTCGCAACGGTGCTCGAGCAGGCTCTGGGCATCGTCGCCCAGCAGCTCCTCGATACGGCTCGTGGTCATCTCGGCGGTCGCCATGTTCGGATCGTACCCCGGCACCGCGGGTAGGCTCACCGCCTGATGGAGCACCACTTCAGCGGGCCGAGCTTCACGATCGGCATCGAGGAGGAGCTCATGATCGTCGACCGCGACTCGCTCGAGCTCGTCAACGCGATCGAGTCGCTCCTGCAGGATGCCATCGACGGCGAGATCAAGCCCGAGCTGATGGAGTCGGTGCTGGAGATCGCCACGAAGCCCTGCGCCAACACCGCCGAGGCCGGGGCGCAGCTGCGCTCCCTGCGCCTGCAGGTCCGGGCCAACGCCGCCGACAAGGGGCTGACCATCGGCTCGGCCGGCACGCACCCGTTTGCGATGTGGGAGGACGCCCGGATCGTCGCTCGCCCCCGCTACCGCGAGCTGATCAGCGCGCTGCGTTTCGTGGCTCGCCAGGAGCTCATCTTCGGGCTTCACGTGCACGTCGGCATCGACGATCCAGACAAGGCGATCCATGTGGCCAACGGCATGCGCGTCCACCTTCCGGTCCTGCTCGCCCTGAGTGCGAACTCGCCGTTCTGGCGAGCCGACGCGACCGGACTGATGTCCACGCGCACACCCATCTTCCGCGCCTTCCCGCGGGTCGGTATTCCCCCCGAGTACCGCGACTGGGAGGACTACGCACGCCAGATCGGGTTCATGGTTGATTCGGGCGTGATGGACGACTACACCTACCTCTGGTACGACGTCCGGCCCCACCCGAACTTCGGGACCGTCGAGATCCGGGTGTGCGACGCGCAGACGCGGGTCGAGCACACGCTCGCGCTTGCGGCCGTCATCCAGGCGATGGTCCACGAGCTCGCCGCGGGCTTCGAGGCACGACGGGAGCTGCCGCACTACCCCTTTCAGATCCTCGACGAGAACAAGTGGCTGGCCGCTCGCCACGGCCTGGCCGGCGAGCTGGTCGACCTGCCCACCGGTGATCGCATCGCGACGAAGGACCTGGCGCGGCGTCTTCTCGATCGACTCCGCGAGCACGCCGAGCAGGTCGGTTCGGCCGACGACCTCGCCGGCATCGAGGATCTGCTCGACCGGGGCAGCGGCGCGGAGCGCCAGGTCGTGGTCTATGAAGCCAACCACGATCTGCGCGAGGTCATGGCCGAGATCGTCGAGGCCACGGGGGCCTAGGGACCCTCGGCTTCTCCCCCCATAGAATCGGTGGCGCCCATGGCGACCGGCCCCGATCTCTTCGTCGTCTGCAAGAACTGCGGCTCCGAAGTTTCCCCCTACATCACCGAGTGCCCGTACTGCGGCACCCGGCTGCGCAAGCGCGCACCGAAGATCGAGCGGGACGGGACCATCTCCGACCCGCGGTCACGGCGCACGCGGCGGGCGCAGCGGCCGGCCTCGGGCCAACGCCGCGAGCGTCGCATCCCCGGCGTGCGCTCTGCGGCGTTCGGCAGCCGGCCCTGGGCGACGATCACGCTCGTCGCCCTCTCCATGTTCATGTGGGTGGCGCTGATCTGGATAGCAGCCCTCGATGTGATCCCGTTCTCGTTCTCCGTACAGCCGGAGCGGTTGCTCTACGGCGTGCTCGCCTACTTCAACGGCTGGTATCAGCTGGCGGCGCTGCTGGCCATCGGCCTGTACGGCTGGCTCCTGGAGCGCCGGCACGGCCCGCTGCCGGTCGTGGGCCTGTTCGTGCTCGGCGGCGTCGGCGGCCTGGCCGCGGCCGTGGAGCTCGACGGCCCAGCGGTCGGCGCCAACGGTGCGGCGCTCGCCCTGCTGTGTGCCTGGGCGGTCCGCGACGCGGTCGCCGGCCGGCGCGGCGAGGACTACGAGGGCGACCTGCTCGGCACCGCGGTCATCAGCGCGGTGGTCTTCCTCATGCCCGCCTTCGTGCCGGAGGCCAGCTGGGTGGCCGGGGGGGTGGGCGTCCTCGTCGGGGCCATCGGGGGTCTCATCCTGGCCCGCGTGCCGGAGTCGTGAGGCGCGCGGCGCTGGCCGCGGTCCTGCTCCTCGGAGGCTGCGGTCAGGCGAGCGGGGGAGACAGGGCTACATACGTCCACGACGGGGATGCGATCTGCCGCGACTATGCCTCGGCGATCGCCCAGCTCGGCCAGCCGACGGCGCTCGGCGAGATCGGCCCGTACATCGCAAAGGCGCTGCCGGTGCTCGACCGAACCGTGCAAAGGCTGCGCCGCCTCGATCCGCCGAGCGACCTCGCCGACGCATACGCGAAGTTCTCGGACGCGGCCGACAGCACGCTGGGACGCGCGAAGGCGTTGCGCGATGCTGCCGCCAAGGCCGATGCCGAGGAGGTCCAGCGCCTGCTGACGGAGGCGGCGCGGGCGAGCCGCGTCCGAGGCGGTCTCGCCCGGGCCGCCGGCCTCGGCGCCTGCGCGAGGATCTGAGGTGACGAACACGTCACCTCCCCCCGCATAGCGACGGAAACGTCGAACTCGTGGCTCAGACGACGGCGATCGTGGCTCAGACGACGGCGATCGTGGCTCAGACGACGGCGATCGTGCCCGGTTCGCCGTCGACGAGGCGGCCGATACGGGCGCCCGCCATGTCGCCCGGAACCGCGGCGAGCAGGCCGCCGGAAGTCATCGCGTCGCAGACGAGCCACCGCGACGACTCCGGGACCGCCGAGTCGAACGACGAGAAGGTCTCGGCATGGTCGCGGTTGCGGCGCGTGCCGCCGGCCACGACGTCCGCGCCGGACCCGAGGAGATCGAGGACTCCGGCGATCGCGGGAACCTCCGCCGCCTCGATCTCCGCAGCGCATCCCGATGCGAGCGCCAGCTCGTGCAGGTGGCCGAGGAGCCCGAAGCCCGTCACGTCGGTCAGCGCGTGGGCTCCCGCCTCACGGGCGGCCGCCAGCCCCGTCGCGTTGAGGGTCGTCATCACCTTCACGCCCGCTTCCACCAGCCCTTCCGGTGCCAGCTCCCTCTTCGCCGCGGTCGAGATCACCCCGGCACCGAGCGGCTTGGTGAGCACGAGCCGGTCCCCGGCGCGGCCGCCCGCATTGGTCAGGACCGCGCCGGGATCCACGATCCCGGTGACCGCCAGGCCGTACTTCGGTTCGGGGTCGTCGATCGAATGCCCGCCGACGATGGAGGCGCCCGCGAGGGTCACCATGTCGTGTCCGCCGCGGAGGATGTCCCGGAGCACATCGGCGCCCAGCTGCTCGAGCGGGAACGCGACGAGGTTCAGCGCTGACACGGGTTGGCCGCCCATCGCGTAGACGTCGCTCAGCGCATTGCACGCCGCGATCCTTCCGAAGTCATAGGGGTCGTCGACGATCGGAGTGAAGAAGTCGACCGTCTGGACGATCGCCACGCCCTCGGCGACGAGAACCACGGCGGCGTCGTCGGCGGTCCCGGCGTCGACCAGCACGCGGGGATCGACCGGGCGCGGCAGACCGGCCACGATCGGGTGCAGCGCGGCGGCGGGCAGCTTGCAGCCGCAGCCGGCGCCGTGGGAGAGGGAGGTGAGCCTCGGCGTCACGCCGGTATCGTCACACGCTTCGTGCCGGGACGCCGCTACACCCCCGAGGAGGTCGACAGTGCCATCGAGGCGCTGAGCACCGACTCGGATCGCTTCGCCCACGCGCAGGAGGTCGTCACGCACGCCGCCCCCGGGCTGCAGCGGATCCTCGACGAGGCCCTGCACTCGGGCGGTTGGTTCACCGAAGCCCACGAGGGACAGGTCGCCGGCGTGTCCGTCCTTGGCGATCCCGCCGAGCGAGCGCTCGCCATGCGGACGCTGCTGGCCGAGGAGACCCGGCTCGGAATGCTGGTCGGCGTGGCGGTCGGCCTGGAGCTCGCCAAGGAACTCGACAAGGGAGACCCACCCCAATGAACATCCGCTACCTCGGCCATTCGGCCTTCGCGCTGGAGCACGACGGCAAGACGATCCTCGTCGACCCGTTCCTCACGGGCAACCCGAAGGCCGCGGCCAGCGCCGATGAGCTTGCCGCCGACGCAATCCTGCTCACCCACGGGCACGCCGACCACATCGGGGACACCGTGGCGATCGCCAAGCGCACGGGAGCGCCCGTCCTGGCGATCGTCGAGCTGGCCAACGAGATCACCGAGGACCTCGGCGACGGCCATGACGTGCGGGACCCCAACCTCGGCGGCACCGTCGAGTTCGACTGGGGGTCGGTTCGCCTGGTTCCCGCCTGGCACACCTCCACCACGCCCAAGGGAACCGTCAACACCCCGGCGGGCCTGGTGATCGAGCTCGGCGGCCGGCGGATCTATCACGTCGGAGACACCGCGCTGTTCAGCGATCTGCAACTGGTGGGCAAGCGCGGCCGGATCGATGCGGCGCTGCTGTGCATCGGCGGGCACTACACGATGGACCGCTTCGACGGCGTGGAGGCGGCGCGCATGATCGGCGCGGACCTCGTCATCCCGTGCCACTACGACACGTTCCCGGCCATCGAGACCGACGCCCTGCAGTACAAGACGGATGTCGAGCACGCGGGCATCGGCCAGGTCGCCGTGCTGGCGCCCGGGGAGGAGCACGGGCTATGACCCATGCGATCGTCCTGGTGGAGGCCGAGCGTGACGCGATGTCCACGCTGGGCGGGGCGCTCGCGGACATCGAGGGCGTCCGCGAGGCCTACTCGGTGACGGGCGAGTGGGACTTCGTGGCCATCGTCGCCGTCCGGCGCCACGAGGACCTCGCCGAGGTCGTGACCAACCGCATCGGCCAGCTCAGCGGCGCGCACCGGACGCAGACCATGGTCGCCTTCGAGGCGTTCTCCAAGCACGACCTCGAAGCGCTGTTCAGCATCGGGGGCTAGCGGCATGAGCCACCCCGTCACGCCACGCACGGAGCGCATCGACTTCCGCGCGACGAGCGATCCCGCCCTGCACGAGCGCATCGCGCCCTCCGAGCGCGTCGCGCGCATGTCGGGGCAGATCGCCGACGAAGCGCGCCACGCACCCTCGAGGAGGTTCTGCCGATCGCCCAGGGCGCACTGCGGCGCATGAAGGTGATCGGCCTGATGGCGGCGTGAGCCCGGAGATCGCCCTCGACGACTTCCTCCGGGTCGACATGCGCGTCGGGCGCATCGTCGCGGTGGAGGACTTTCCCGAAGCGCGAAAGCCCGCCTGGAAACTGACCATCGACTTCGGCCCGGAGATCGGCGAGAAGCGCTCGTCGGCGCAGATCACCAACTACGCCCGCGAGGAGCTCGAGGGCCGGCTGGTGGTCGGGGTCGTGAACTTCCCGCCTCGCCAGGTCGGCCCCGTGCGCTCGGAGGTGCTGGTGCTGGGCGCCGTCGCCGAAGACCATCCTGTCCTGCTGCTCGAGCCCGGCGCGGGCTCGCGGCCGGGCGACCGGGTCGCGTAGCGGGGGGCTTCTCCGGCGATCCTCCTGGCCGGGCGTGGCCCGGCCCGCGGTCCGCCGGCTACGGCGTGGGCGACTCCGAGGCGGCGGCTGTCGTCGTCGTCCCGCCCGGCGTCGGCGAATCGGAGGGCGGAGCCGGGGTGGCCTGATCGGCCGGAGGGGCGGGCGCGGGCGCCGGCGTGGTCTGGGCGGGCGGGGACGCCGAGGGCGGACCGGGGCCGGTGGAGGGAGCACTGGCCGGGAGCGTCGTGACGTCCGAACCCTCCGCCGGCGCGGTTGCAGCGGCGGGTGCGACGGTGGCGGCCGGCGTCGTCGGCGTCGTCGTCGTTCGGGTCGCCGGTGCAGGGACCGGCTTCACGGACGGCTTGACGACCTTCAGAGCGGCCCTGGGCTTCGCTACGTGTCCCGGCGAGCCGGCGACGGTCCCCGATGGTTGCGGGCGCGAGGCCACGACGACGGGGACGACCGGGGCGGCGGGGGCGGCAGCGACCGCGACGGGCGCCCGCCGCGCGCGTGGCTCGCCGGAGTGCTGGACCTCGACGGCCCCGGCGGTGACCAGGGCCGCCGCGGTCAGCCCGGCGAGGCTCTTCGTCGCCACGGCGCTGACGCCGGACGCCAGCGCCCCCGCGCCGCCTGCGGCGGCCGTGCCCGCGGCCGTGCTGCTCGCGCCCGCCGCGGCGCCGCCGGCGCTCGCGGTGGTGCCGAGCTGGGCCAGGATCGCCTTCTTGAGGAACAGCAGCGGGCCGACGGGAAAGATCGCGGCCAGCGCCTTGTTGGTCTGGCGCAGCTGCTTGCGGAATCCGCAGCAGCGTTCACAGGTCCGCAGGTGCCGGCGCCCGGGCGCGCTCATACGGGGCTTGATGCCCTCGGCGACCTCGCCGAGCTCGCCGCGCACATCCATGCAGGACAACGTGCGGGCTTCGGCCGCCTCGGCCAGCGAGACGCGCGCGCGCACGAGCAGCGACTTGACCGACGGGATCGTCGTGTCCATCGCCTCCGCGATCTGCTCGTAGCTCAGGGCGTCGATCTCGCGCAGAAGCAGTGCGGTGCGCTGCGTCTCGGGAAGGGTCTGGACATCGGCGAGCAGCAGCCGGAACTCCTCGCGGCGATGGACCTTCTCCGCCGTGGTGGTGCCGTGCTCCGCCACGTGGACATCCATCGAGTCCACCCCGACCGCGGTGGCTCTGCGCAGGTGGTTGAGGCTGCGGTTGCGGGCGATGCGGTACAGCCAGGGTCGTGCGTTGATCGGCCGCTCGTCGGCGAGCATCGCGTTGAACGCCGCCGCGAACACCTCCTGCAGGACGTCCTCGGCGTCCTCGCGCGAGCTGAGCATGTGGCGGCAGAACGCCAGCAGCCGCGCGTGGTAGCGGGCGACCAGCGCCTCGAACGCCGCCTGGTTGCCGCGCCGGGTCAGCGCGACGAGCCGCTCGTCGGAGGCGAGGCGCAGCAGGGGAGTCGGCCCCCGCATTCCTGCGGCGCCGACGGTTTTCAGGGTGGTGACTTCCATATGCGAGTGGGCCCGTGGCCTGCAACCCTCAGGGTAGTGGGCAGTTGCGGGATACCCGGGGCGGGATTCGAACCCGCACGCTCTTGCGAGCAGCGCCTTTTAAGGGCGCGGCCTCTACCAGTTGGGCTACCCGGGCACGCTGGGCGAAGGGTAGGTGCAATCGGCCACCTCGCCCGGCGACCTCAAACTGGTCTTCAGCGCGCGAAGGCTCGGGCCCGTGACTTGAAGACCCTGTAACCCTTGCGCGGCGAGCCGTTGGCGTTGACGAGGCCCGAGTCGAAGCCGTGGCAGCTCGGCGTGGTCCCGAACCAGTTGTAGGCATAGAGCCGGGTCACGTCGCGGCGAAACTTGCTCGCGAGCGTGAACATGAAGCCCAGCGAGCGCGCGGCCCGGCTCGGCGAGCACGGGAACGAGTGGCCGAGCTTGACGATGCCGCCGGTCTCGGTGAACCAGAACGTCGACCGGCGGTTGTGCCGGCGCACCGCGGAGATGATCGACCGCGTGCCCGTCGTGCGGTGGCGGTTGGTGTCGCCGTAGTTGTGGATGCCGACGAGCCTCGCCGCCCGCCTGTCGGCACCGCTCAGCGCCTGGTAGAAGCGGGCGATGTAGGAATCCGTTCCGCGCTGGTCGAGCACGTCGAGGGCCACGATCGTGCATCCTCGGCACAGTCCGCGCATCGCGTGGAAGTACTGGGCGGCCCGGGCGGGGTTCTTGTAGGTCGGCTCGGAGTAGTGATTGGCCTCGTTCCAGACGCCCCATTCCCTCACGCCCTTCGACCGGTAGCGGCGCACGAGCTTGCCGACGTACTTCCGGTAGTTACGGACGCTGGGCAGCTTCGCCGAGCGCTTTCGGTAGTCGTTGGTCGAGACGTGGATGAAGACGCGGGCGTGCGCCCGCCGGGCGACGGCGACGAAGGCGTCCGCGGCGCGCAGGGCGTACGGGTGGCGCGCCGCGTCCCAGCGGATGAAG
>JBBPZE010000005.1:0-27290 GCA_038199185.1 Solirubrobacterales bacterium | reverse complement strand
GCCTTGGGCGATCTCGGCGTTGGAGGAGCCGGCTGCGGCCATCTCGGCGATTCTTCGTTCGCTGGCCGTGAGAGCGTTCGCCCCCGGGTCTTTGTCCGATGGGCGATCCAGGACTCGAACCTGGGACCTCTTCCTTATCAGAGAAGCGCTCTAACCGACTGAGCTAATCGCCCGCGAAACGGCCAATATAGCGGGGCGGGCCGGGTGCTCAGGCGACCGGGCGAGGGCCGATGCGGCGAGCGAGCGCGAGGGCTTCCTCGGCGTCGGCGAAGCTGAGTTCGACCTTGTAACCCGAGGCCCCCGGGCGCACGCGGGCCTCCGTGCCGAGCACGGCTCCCAGTGCGTCGGAGATGACGCGGGCGGCCTCGGCCTGATCGGGGTGTAACCGACTCGTGCCCGCCCGGGTAGCCGGCCGGCCGGCCGGCCTGCCCGCCTCGCGCGCCCTGGCCTCCAGGGTGCGCACGGACCAGCCGCCCGCCACCGCCGCACGGGCGAGGTGCCTGCGGTCGCCATGGTCCTCGGCGAGCAGGAGCGCGCGGCCGTGTCCCTCGGTCAGGTCGCCGCGCTCGAGGTGGGCGAGCACGTCGTCGGGCAGGTCCAGGAGGCGGATGAGGTTCGACACGGCCACGCGGCTGCGGCCGACGCGGCGGCCGACGTCCTCGCGGGTGAGACCGAGGTCCTCCACCAGCGCGGCGCACGCGCGCGCCTCCTCCACGGGATTGAGGTCCTCGCGCGCCATGTTCTCGATCAGTGCGATCTCGAGGGTCTCCGCGTCGCCGCGCGCGCGCACGAGCGCCGGAACCTCGGCGAGGCCGGCGAGCCGCGCGGCGCGCCAGCGGCGCTCGCCCGCGATCAGCTCATAGCGACCGCCGGGCAGCGGGCGGACGAGCACGGGCTGCAGAACGCCGCGCTCGCGCACGGAGTCGGCCAGGCCCTCGAGCGCGCTGTCGCCGAACTGCGACCGCGGCTGGCGGGGGTTGCGGTCGATGAGGCCGACCGGGATGCGCCGCAGGTCGTCGTGCTCGGCCGTCGAGGGCGACAGCATCGCCGCCAGCCCCCGCCCCATTCCACGATCAGCCACGTGCGGCCACCTCCTTGGCGAGCTCGAAGTACGCGTCGGACCCCGAGCAGTGCGGGTCGTGGTGGATGACCGGGCGGCCGAAGCTCGGCGCCTCGCTCACCCGGACGTTGCGGGGGATGACGGTGTCGAACACGAGCGAGGGGAAGTGCTCGCGGATCTCGCGCTCGACGTCGCGCGCGAGGCGCGTCCGGCCGTCGTGCATCGTCAGCAGCATGCCCGCGACCGTGAGGCCCGGGTTGAGCTCGCGCTGGATGAGCCCGAGGGTGTCGAGGAGGCCGGCGAGGCCCTCCAGCGCGAAGTACTCGGTCTGCACCGGGACGATGACCCGATCGGCGGCCACCAGCGCGTTGACCGTCAGGGGGCCCAGTGACGGCGGGCAGTCGAGCAGCACGTAGCCGAAGCGGTCGCGGATCGGGGCCAGCGCCTCGCGCAGACGCCCCTCGGAGCCGGGGGTCCGAGGCAGCTCGACGTTGGCGCCGGCGAGATCGGGGTGCGACGGCAGCAGGGAGAGGCCGGGGACGTCGGTCGTCCGGAGGGCCTCCTCGGCGGTCGCGCTCCCGGCCAGCACGTCGTAGACGCTGGGCGTCCCGTCCTTCGGGACCCCCAGGCCGACGGTCGCGTTGGCCTGCGCGTCGATATCCACCAGCAGGGTCGGGTATCCGGCCTCGGCTGTGCAGGCCGCGACGTTGACGGCCGTGGTGGTCTTTCCCACGCCGCCCTTCTGGTTGGCGATCGCATAGATCGTGCCCATCGTGCACGGACGGTACCGGCGGGCGCGGTCGGACCGGGGCAGCCTTTCGGGGCCGAAGCATCAACTCTCCGCCTCACGTTGATGCTCGTAGGGGCCTTTTGCGGGCAATTCCCGGACGGCGGGGAAATCCGTTCGGAAGTGAACCAACCCTGAGGTAGACGTATAGGTTTCGTCGGCATGCTCCGGCTCGTGGCGGGACGGGCTGCACCCGTCCCGGCCCGAGGCCGAGGGTCGCGGCGGCGGCGTCCCCGTCGGCCTCCTCGTCGAGGCCGGCTCGGCCCTTCCAGGCCACCAGGGCTCCGCCCTCCCGCAGGAGCGGAGCGGCGTACTCGACCAGAACGGCGAGGGGCGCGACGGCGCGGGCCGTCACCGCATCGAAGCGATCGCGGCCGGCGGCCCACTCCTCGACGCGTCCGCAGACCACCGCGGCGTTGTCGATGCCCATCGACGCGATCGCCCGCTCCAGGAACGTGCACTTGCGATGGGCGCTCTCGATCTCCACCAGGCGCATCCGCGGCCGTGCGGCGGCGAGAACGAGCCCGGGGATCCCGGCGCCGGCGCCGACGTCGGCCACCTCCACCGCCCCGGCCAACTCCGGCACCGCGAGGCCGCTCAACGCGTCGGCGACATGCGCGCCCACGCCGCGCACCGGATCCCGGACCGCCGTCGGGGCCGTGTCGTCGGAGGCGAGAAGGTCGAGCAAGGCCTTCAGTGCGTCGGCCCTGCCGGGCGCGACGCCCCACTGAGCCGCCAGCGCGTCGAGGGCCGGGGTCACGAGGCGCGGGCCCGGAAGCGTGCGATGTAGTCGGCGTACTTGGCCTGCATCTCGCCCAACCGCTCGGCGGCGGGAGCGTCGAGGTCGGGCGAAACCACCCCGTCGAGCACAGGCAGGACCTCCTCAACCAACGCCCGTCCCCGGGCCATCCACTGGTAGTAGGCGCGGTCGCCGTGGTGATACGGACCGTACAGCCGGGTGGAAGGAAACCGCTCCAGCAGCCAGTGCATCAGGCGCTCGTGGCGAACGTGCATCCGCAGGGTGATCTGGGGCTGACGGCCATCGCCCCCGAATGACCCCTGCGACAGCAGCAGTCCACAGACGATCCCCCGGTCCAAGTCGCTGAGCTGACGAGCCATGCGGAAAGTGTTTCACGGGGGAGAAAAACGTGAAACGGTGGCGGGAAACGCCGGTCAGCCGGGGGCAGCAGGCTCGACGACGAGGTGCCGGTTGGGCTCGTCGCCCTCCGAGTGCGTCTCGACCTCGTCGCGATCACGGAGAAACTCGTGCACGATCCGGCGCTCGCTGGCGTTCATCGCGTCCAGCGCGACCGGGCGGCCATAGCGAACGGCCTCCTCGGCGGCGTCGGTCGCCTGACCCTCGAGCGCCTCGCGTCGGCGCGCCCGATAGCCCGCCGCGTCCACCACGATGCGCTGACGGGGGCCTTCGTGGCCCTGGTCCTTGAGCGCGACGCGCTGGGCGAGGTGCTGCACGGCCTCAATCGTCTGCCCGTGGCGGCCAATGAACAGGCCGAGGTCCTCGCCATCGACGGTGGCGACGATCTCGTCCTCCGCGAGGCTCATCTCGATGTCGGCGTCCAGTTCGAGAGCGTCGACGACAAGCTCTACCAGGTCCCGGACGCGATCCGCCGGATCGGTCATCTCCGTCTTCCCGAGCGCTTCTTCTTCTTCCTGGGCGAGCGCGGAGGAGGCACCGCCGGCCCTCCCGAGCTGCCGCCGGGCAGGGGCTTGGCCTCCTTGCCCGAGACGAATGCGGGAGCCCCCGCCGGCGCGGGCTTCAGGGGCGTGATCGGGCCCACGCGGCGGCGAATCAGGTACTGCTGGCCCACCGTCCACAGGTTCGTCGTGATCCAGTAGACGATCAGGCCCGCTGGAAACGAGATGATGAACGTGACGAACAGGAACGGCAGGCCGAGCATCAGCAGCCGCTGGTTGCGGTCCGCGGTCACCGACATGAGCACGCTCGAAGCGAGCTGCGAGCCGATGTAGAGCACGATCAGGGTGACGAGCACCGCCCCCGTCGCCTTCGTGGTGATGTCGTCGATGAACAGGAAGTGGGCGCTCGGCGTGTTGCATGGCGTCTTCTGGAGCAGGCCGTCGTTGACCACGTGCCCGGCCTTGTCCAGAGCGCCGAGCTCCACCAGCTTGTCGCGGCAGATGTCGATCTTGAGGTCCTTGCGCAGCATGTAGAACAGGGACAGAAAGACCGGCATCTGGAGCAGGAGCGGCAGGCAGGAGCCGAACGGGTTGACCTGATGCTCCTTGTAGAACGCCATCGTCTCCTGCTGAAGCCGCGGCTTGTCCTCCTTGTACTTGGCCTGCAGGGCCTTGATCTCCGGAGCCAGTCGCTGCATCGCCTGCATCGACTTGAACTGCTTGAGCGTCAACGGGATCAGCGCGGTCCTCACCACGACCGTCAACGCGATGATCGACAGTCCCCAGCCCAGCCCCACCGAGTCGTGGAAGAACTGGATGACCGCGTCGAAGACGTCGATCAGGGGTTGGAAGATGTTGCCGAGTACGAGCATGGTCTACGAGGCGGTGTGGTGCCGGTGGGGGCGCGCGGGGAAGAGCCGCTGGGCTTCGACCGGATCGAACCCGCCGTGGCTCCAGGGATTGCAGCGCAACAGCCGCCACCCGGCCAATACCGGCCCACGCAGTATGCCGTACCGCCAGATCGCCTGTACCGCATAGCGCGAGCACGTCGGCTCGTACTTGCAGCGCCGAGGAAGCGCCGGCGACACGACCATCTGGTAGAGCCGGATCGGCGCGATGACCAGGCGGCGAAGGACGCTCACGAGACCAACCCCGCCTTCTCGAGCAACTCGGCGAGAGCGGCGCGCACCGCCGGCAACCCGTCGCGCTCGGCCAGTTCGCGCACATCGGGCCGGGCCTTGATGACCACGTCATGGTTGGCCGGCACCGTCGTCCCCTCCGCCGAGAAGGCCTCGCGCAGCAGGCGTTTCACCCGGTTGCGCTCCACGGACCCCCCGACGTTGCGGGCGACCGTCAGCCCGAGTCGCACACCGTCGTCGTCGTCGCGCGGAAACGCGTACAGGACCAGGTAGCGGTTGCCGTGCGAGCGGCTCTCGCGATAGACGCGTTCGAACTCCGCACTGCGCGAGAGGCGGCCGCGCTTGGCTCGCCGGGGCAGATCGGGGGCGGCGCCGGGTGGGGGTGCGCCCCCCTCCACGGTCAGACGGTCAGCCGTTTGCGGCCCTTGGCCCGGCGGCGCTTGAGGACGTGCCGGCCGGCGCGCGTGGACATCCGCTCACGGAACCCGTGGGTCCGGGCTCGCTTGCGCTTCTTGGGCTGATACGTGCGCTTCATGCGGCGCCAAGTGTAGCGACCGATGGACCTCGGCCGACCCGGCCGTGCACACCTCCTGCACACGCTGCGCACAAGCCCGTCACCGACAATTCACCGCGATTTGCGAGAAGCGCCGGCCCACGGCCTCCAACCCCCGGTCGCGGCCGCGGTGCCTGGTCTATAGTCGCCCGACAGGCGCGGAGCAGTGAGCCGCCGCCCTTCCTCGCCGTTTGTTCGAACACCGCCTCCCCCGGGGCCGCTGACCCCTACCCATGCCCGCAGCCGACCCCGCCCAGATCTGGATCCGCATCCAGGACGCGCTGCGGCAGGACGTCGCGGACGCGACCTATGAGCTGTGGCTGGCGCCGTTGCGGGCGGCGGGGTATGAGGGCGACGTCCTGCGCGTCGAGGCGCCCGGAGCCATTCGCGGCTGGGTGGCCGACCGCTTCGCCGACACGCTCGACCGCGCAGCGGTCGCGGTCCTGGGCCCCAACGCGCGCATCGAGATCGCCGGAGACGGCGAGCAGCGCGCGGTCACCGGGCGGTCGCGGGGGGGCCGTGGCTCCTGCGAGCCTCCCGCCACCCCGCTGCCCCCGGGGGCGGTTCGTGAGGAGCTCAACCCCAGGTTCACCTTCGAGCAGTTCATCCTCGGCGACGGCAACCGCTTCGCCCACGCCGCCGCGCTCACGGTGTCCGAGCTCCCGACCCAGACCTACAACCCGCTCTTTCTCTACGGGCCGCCCGGGGTCGGCAAGACCCATCTCCTGCACTCCATCGGCAACTACGTCCGCGCCTTCGGAGGAGGGCCCACCGTTCGCTGCACGACCGCGGAGGCGTTTACCAACGCGTTTCTCGGCGCACTGCACGGCGGCGACGTCGATCGCTTCAAGGAGCGCTTCCGCGGTGTCGACGTGCTGCTCATCGACGACGTCCAGTTTCTTCAGTCCAAAGCGCGGACCGAGGAGGAGTTCTTCCACACCTTCAATGCGCTGCACGACGCTGGTAGCCAGCTCGTGCTGACCTCCGACCGGCTTCCCGGTGATCTGGCGGCGCTCGAGGATCGCCTGCGCGAGCGCTTCGAATCCGGCCTCGTCGCCGACATCCAGCCCCCCGACCTCGCCACACGCATGACGGTCCTGCGCAAGCGGGTGCATCACGACGGCGTCGAGATCGAGGACGATGCCCTGCGAGTCATCGCCGAGCGGATCGACACCAACATGCGCGCGCTCGAGGGAGCGCTCATCCGCATCGTCGCCTACCACTCGCTGACCGGCCGCGCGATCGACGCCGAGCTGGCCCGGGAGGTGCTGGCCGGCCTCTACCCGGGTGCGCGCGGGCCCCGGCGCGCATCCGTCCCCAGCGTCGACCGCATCCAGGACGCGACCTGCGAGCAGTTCGGGATCTCTCGGGACGAGCTGCTCTCCGCCGGCCGCTCCCAGCGCCTCGTCTGGCCTCGCCAGGTGGCGATGTACCTGGCCCGCGAGCACACGTCGAGCAGCCTCCCCGCGATCGGCCAGGCCTTCGGCGGGCGCAACCACACGACGGTGCTGCACGCCTGCAGGCGGGCGGCCCAGAGGCTGGCAGCCGATCCCGACGCCTCCGCTGTCGTTCGGACGTTGTCCGAACGAATCCATGCCGACCGCCTCGACTGACAGACTCCGAGGGCTCGTAATGCCTCGGCCTGTGCATCACCTTCCCGCAATCAGCGGCGCTTTCGCCCACGGTGCACACATCAACAGCCCTTACTCCTACTCCTTTCTTATAGAGGTAGTCATCCCGTGAAACTCGAGACCTCGTCGCACGAACTCCTCGCGCAACTGCAGACCGCCACCAGGGTCGCGTCGACCCGCAGTGCCGTGCAGGCCCTGTCGGGAGTCCAACTCGCCGCCGAGGGCGGGCGGGCCGAGTTGCGAGCGACCGACATGGAGGTCGCGCTGCGCGTCCCGTTGCAGGCCACGATCGTTCGCGACGGCACCGTGGTGCTGCCCGCCCGCCTACTGCTCGACGTGGTCCGCCAGTTGCCCGGCGGCGGGGTAAGCCTCGAGCTGCGGCCGGCCGAGCAGGACGTGGAGGTGGTCTCGGGCCCTGCGAAATTCCACCTGCGCACGCTGCGCGCCGAGGACTTCCCGACCCTGCCGGAGCCGGGAGGCGACGAGGTCGTCGACGTGCCCGCCCAGGCGTTCGTCGAGACGATCAGCATGGTGGCCCGCTCGGCGTCGCGCGACGAGACGCGGCCCATCCTCACCGGCATCCTCGTCTCCGCGCAGGGAGCCGAGCTGAAGATGGTCGCGACGGACTCCTACCGCCTGAGCGTCAAGGAGACCACGCTCGAGCCGCCCATCGAGGGCGGCTTCGAGGCCAACGTCCCGGCCCGGGCGTTGCAGGAGCTCGAGCGCATCGTCTCCCAGGGGGGGCAGGACCAGATCCGCATCGGCGTGCGCTCCAACCAGGTGGTGTTCGAGGTGGCGGGCATCGTGTTGTCGTCACGGCTGATCGAGGGGCAGTTCCCCAACTACCGCCAGCTCCTGCCCGAGAGCTACGAGCATGAGCTGAGGGTCTCGGGGGAGGAACTGGCCGGCGTGGTCCGCCGCATCAGCCTCATGGCGCAGAAGAACGCCCCGCTGCGGCTGAGCTTCAGCGAGGGCGAGCTCGTGGTGTCGGCCCAGACGCCCGACGTCGGCGAGGCCAGCGAGCCGGTGCCGGCCCCGTTCTCGGGCGAGCCGTTCGAGATCGGCTTCAACCCCGACTTCCTGCGCGACGGCCTCGAGAGCGCCGGCGCTGGGGATCTCGTCCTGAAGCTCATCAGCCCGCTGCGCCCCGGGTTGATGGAGAGCGGTGACGGAAGCGGCTTTCTCTACCTGATCATGCCGATCCGCCTGAACGTCTGATCGGCGGCAGGAGGTGAACCTCGTCCGGAGCGTCCGCCTTCGGGACTTCCGCACCTACGAGTCCCAGGAGGTCGCGCTCGGCCCCGGGCTCACGGTCGTCCACGGGCGCAACGGCGCGGGCAAGACGAACCTCCTGGAGGGCCTGTACTTCGGCTGCACCGGCCGGTCGTGCCGCACGTCGAACGAGCGCGAGGTGCTCCGCTTCGATGCGCAGGCCGCGCGGGTCGAGGTGACCACCTCCGAGCACGTGATCGCCGTCGGTTTCCAACCCGGGGAGCCCAAGCGGTTCACCGTGGACGGCGCGGCGGTGGAGAGGCTCGGCGACGCACCGGGCCGTCCCCTCGTCGCCGTGTTCCTCCCCGATCGCCTCGAGCTCGTCAAGGGCGCCCCGGCGCTGCGCCGCGCGCACCTCGACCAGGTCGTCGCCGCGCTGTGGCCCACCCGAGCGGCGACCCGCCGCGCCTACGCGCAGACCCTCGCGCAGCGCAACGCGCTCATCGCACGGATCCGTTCGGGCCGCGCGACGCGAGACGCTCTGCCCGCCTGGGACGCCGAGCTCGCGACGCACGGGATCGCCCTGCGCGACGACCGTCGCCGCGCGGCGGAGCTGCTGCGCGAGCCCTTCGCCCGATTGGCCTCCGAGCTCGGTCTGACCGGGACGGGCGAGTTGCGCTACCGGCCGCGTACGGACGCGACCACGGCCGAAGAGCTCGCGGAGGAGCTCGCCCAGCGCCTCGACTCCGACCTTCAGCGCGGCTTCACGGGCCACGGCCCGCACCGCGACGACCTCGTCCTGCTGCGTGACGGCCGCGAGCTGCGGGCGTACGGCTCGCAGGGCGAGCAGCGCCTCGCCCTGCTCGCGCTCCTGCTCTGCGAGCGCGCGGTGCTGGCCCGGGAGCGGGGAGCGCCTCCACTGCTGCTGCTCGACGACGTGATGAGCGAGCTCGACGCGGACCGCCGCGCGCTCCTGATCGAGCGCCTCGGCACCGGCCAGAGCCTGATCACCACCACCGATCTGGCCCACGTCCCCGGTTCGGAGGATGTGCACGTGACGCGTATCGCGGTCACGGGCGGCTCCGTGTTGCAGGAGGCGCCGGGCGCACCCGCCGTCCGGGCAGGGGCGCACGGCGCGTGAGGCGCCGCGCGCCGCGATCGGCGGGCCTGGCCATGGACGCCCTCGTCGCCGAGCTCGCTCCGCGAACGCTGCTCGCCGAGGTCCAACGCGTGTGGCCCGGCGTCGTGGGGGAGACGATCGCGGCCGAGGCCACGCCCACGGTGAACCGGGGCGGCACCCTGACGATCACGTGCCGTTCGGCGGTGTGGGCGCAGGAGCTCGACCTCATGGGGCCCGATCTCACGGCCCGGCTGAACGTCGCGCTCGGGCGCGACGCCGTGGTCGCGCTGAGGTGTTCGTCGGCGCCCCCGCGAGGATGGGTGGCAGGAGCCTGAAACGCGCTAACGAGGTCGGATCACTTGTCGTTCGTCACCGTCGAGTATTCCGCGAGCGACTCCCCGATCAGCTGCTTTCTGGCCGCAAGCTGCTCGAGGAGGTCGGCGCCGCGCCGTGGCGCGTCATAGCGCGCCATCTCCGCGCCGATCGCGCCCGCCCGTTCGCGGTAGGCCGGCTGCTCGAGCACGGCGCGTACGGCCTCGAGGATCCGTTGCGGCTTGGGGCTCTGCGCCCGGATCCGAATCCCTACGCCCGACCACGCGATCCGCGCAGCGTTCTCGGGCTTGTCCTCGGTCGCACCGGCGACGACGAGCGGCACGCCGTGGGAAAGCGCGTGTTGCACCGTGCCGTAGCCGCCGTTGGTGACGAGCACGTCTATGTGCGGCATAAGCTCCGCGTAGGGGATGAACCGCTCGATCTTGACGTTGTCCGGGATCGAGCCGCCCAGCGCGTCGAGCACGGCCTCCATCGAGCCGCCGCTGGTTGCGATCACGAGCAAGTCCTCATCGGCCAGCGCTCGGATCGTCGGCGCGAGCAGGTGCCGCGGATCGGTCGCGACAATCCCCTGCGTGACCAGCACCGCCGGGCGCCCCAGGCTCAGCTCCGCCCACCAGGCCGGGGGTTCAAAACCCTGAGTCGGCCCTGGCAGCAGCGGGCCAATGTAGTGGAAGTGCGCCGGCAGGTCGCGCCGCGGGTACTCGAACGACGCCACCGTGGCGTGCATGTAGAGGTAGCGGCCCAGGAACGTGTCGATGAAGCTCAGACCCAGGGGCGCCAGCCCTACGCGTCGGCGTGCCTGCTCGTAGTGCGCCGTAACCGGAGCGAACAGCACGCGGCGGTGGACCACGTTCAGCGTGCGGTTGCGGACCTGGCCCAGCGGACCGCGCATCGGGAACAGCCCCGGGCCGAACGGCGCCGTGTCGCGGCTGTAGGTGGCGAGCATCGTCTCACCGAGCGTCGCCCACGGCGGCCCACCGAGCTCGTGCAGCCAGCGGGCGGCCACGAACAGCTCGTCGGAGAGAATCGCATCGGCCGGGAACTCGGCGAGGATCGCCTGGCAGTCGTGCAGCATCCCTTCGGCGTTGTCGATGAAGATGCGCTGGAAGGCGCGCCTGACCATCGCGATCCCGGTCAGACCCAGCAGCTCGGGGAAAGCCTCGGCCATCGTCTGGCCGCCGAAATCCTCGGCCGAGCGGATCGGATGGTGCACGGCGCCCGTCGCCTCGACTTGCTCCCGGTATACGGCGCCCGTGTACCAGTGCACCTCGTGCCCGCGCGCGGCCAGCTCGCGCGCCAGCGGGATCATCGGGATCACGTGCCCTGTCGCGGGCATCGTCGTGAACAGGAAGCCGCTCACACGATCACGCCGCCTTCGGTGGCGAGCCATCGCCAGCAAGCCGAGCGGCTGCATCGCGCTGGCGTCGTCGCGGGTTGCCGGACGGGGCGTGACCGCCGTCGCGCCATCGTAAATCAGCGGCGCCGGCCGACATCAGGCTGTCCAGCGGACGAGGTGCAGGAGCGCAGGCACGATCACCAAGACGGGAGCCAGGCTGACGGCGAGCGTCGTGATGACCGGTCCGGTGCCGGACGCGGCGGGCAGTTGGGTCATGGCGATCGCGATGCCCGCGATCGTCATGGCCGCGCCGATACCGAGAAACAGGTGCATCGAGTAGCGGCCCGGCTTCAAGACGAAGCTGACGAAGAAGCCGACGGTGTTGCCGATCACGGAAAATACGGTCGCCGGGATCAGCGTCGATGTCGACAATGGGGCGAGGTGGTCGGGTACGTCGAGCATGGCGCGGCCAAGCTCGCGCAGCCCTAGCACGATGGCGATGCTCAACGTCAGCGCGGCCAGCGCGGCCGCTGCAAGCGCTGGCCGGGCGACCTGGGCTCCGGACGCCGTGGTGGCGCGCCTCTGTCGGCGTTCGGCGGGGGCGGTGTCGTTCCGGGCAGCTTGTTTTGGTGGGAGCTTTAGCCGCAAGACCCGCCCGAGCCAGTTCGCGACCGTCATCGCAGACCGGCCGTTCCGGTCTGCCTGTGGCGTCTGCTGCCGCGTCTGTACGCTCATCGCGCCTCCTTTCAAGAGCGGCAACCCGGCCGGCCCTCGATATAGTGGTACTTGGTTCGATATACCTTTACTATATCTGATGGATCAGGTCAACCCTCCCAAGCTCACCTACCGCCAGCTCCAAGCCGAGGCAACCGGGGAGCGCATCCTGAACGCGGCCCGTCGCCTCTTTCGAGAGCGCGGCTATGCGGCGACGACGCTCGAGCTGGTCGCCGCCGAGGCCGGAGTCGCGCTGCCTACCGTCTACGCCCGCTTCAAGTCAAAAAAGGGGCTACTGGAAGGCCTCCGAGTAGTGATGCGTCGCGAAGCGGAGGTCAGCTCGCTCTACACCGCCGCCGTCCAAGAACCCGACCCCCAGCGAAAGCTACAGCTCTACGCACGCCAAGTACGCCAACAGATGGAACGAAGCTACGACGTGATCGCGATCCACCGTGAAGCCTCACGGGCCGACCCCGCGGCCGCCGCGGCGCACCGCAAGGTGCTCGACTCCAGAGCGCACGCGATCCACCGCTTCGCCCGCACCCTCAAAGGTGCGCTCGCGCCCGGCGTCAGCGTCAAACGGGCCACAGACCTGTGCTGGGCACTCGCCAACGAAGAGCTCTACCGAGAACTCGTCGTCGAACGCCGCTGGTCACCAGCCGCCTTCGAGGACTGGCTCTCACGCACGCTGCACCAACAACTCCTCGAACGAGCATCAGCGCCAGATCTATAACGTGCGCAGCGAGCTGCTCACCGCCAACCAAACCGCCGGCGCGCTCCCCGCCCCTTCTCTGATCCAGCCCCCCTCAACCAGGGAACTGCACGCCTACAAAAAGCGGTAGATTTGCAGCACTTTTGTAACACACGGGGCGTTCGATCGGCAGGAGCGCGTTGCTATACTTGCGTCAACGCGGTTCCAAGCCTCGTGGCGGGATCTCCTGATCCTGATACGGGGCCTTTTTCACGTCGGCGGAGACCATGGCGAACGACTCTGACAAGCACAAGGAAGGGCGCTACGACGCCCAGGACATCACGGTCCTCGAGGGACTCGAGGCGGTGCGCAAGCGTCCCGGCATGTACATCGGCTCGACCGGCGTGCGGGGACTGCACCACCTCGTCTGGGAGGTCGTCGACAACTCGGTCGACGAGGCACTGGCCGGCCAGTGCTCGGTGGTCGACGTCGTCGTGCACCCCGACAACTCGGTGACGTGCTCCGACGACGGCCGCGGCATCCCGGTCGCGATGCACGAGAAGGAGAAGAAGCCGGCGGTCGAGGTCGTGCTCACGGTGCTCCACGCGGGCGGCAAGTTCGGCGACGGCGACGGCTACAAGGTCTCCGGCGGGCTGCACGGCGTGGGGGTGTCGGTGGTCAACGCGCTCAGCGAGAAGCTCATCGTCGAGGTCCGCCGGGACGGGTTCACCTGGACGCAGGACTACGAGCGGGGCGCGCCCGTCACGGAGTTGCGCAAGGGCGCGCCGACGAACGAGACCGGCACCTCGATCACCTACCTCCCCGACGCCGAGGTGTTCGAGACCCTCGATCACGAGTGGGACGTGCTGGAGCAGCGCCTGCGCGAGACCTCCTATCTCACGAAGGGCCTGCGCATCAGGCTCACCGACGAGCGCGGCGAGGGCAGGTTCGTCGAGTTCCACTACGAGGGTGGCATCCGCGACTTCGTCGCCTACCTCAACGAGAACAAGGATCCGCTCGGCTCCAAGAAGGTCATCTACTTCGAGGCGGACTCCGAGGAGGGCGCTCTCGAGGTCGCGATGCAGTGGAACTCCACCTATCAGGAGTCCATCTTCAGCTTCGCCAACAACATCAACACCCACGAGGGTGGATCGCACCTCTCGGGGTTCCGCTCGGCGCTGACCCGTACGCTGAACAAGTACGCCCGGGACGGCGGGGTCCTCAAGGACAAGGACGAGAACCTCAGCGGCGAGGACATCCGCGAGGGCCTCACCGCGGTCATCAGCGCCAAGCTGCAGGACCCCCAGTTCGAGGGTCAGACCAAGACGAAGCTCGGTAACCCCGGCATGGCCGGCTTCGTGGAGTCGGTGGTCAACACGAAGCTCGCCGAGTTCCTCGAGGAGAATCCCAAGGACGCGCGCGCCGTGATCACCAAGGCGGTGTCGGCCTCACAGGCGCGCGCTGCGGCGCGCAAGGCGCGTGATCTCACGCGCCGGAAGTCGGCGCTGGAGAACTCGCGGCTGCCGGGCAAGCTCGCCGACTGCTCGGTCAAGGACCCGTCGCTGGCCGAGATCTTCATCGTCGAGGGCGACTCCGCCGGCGGGTCGGCCAAGCAGGGCCGAGACCGTCACACCCAGGCCGTCCTCCCGCTGCGGGGCAAGATCCTCAACGTCGAGAAGTCCCGCATCGACAAGGTGCTGCGCAACGAGGAGATCCAGGCTCTGATCACCGCGATCGGGACGGGCGTGCGCGACGAGTTCGACATCGAGAACGCCCGCTACCACAAGGTCATCCTCATGACGGATGCCGACGTCGACGGCGCGCACATCCGCACGCTCGTCCTGACGCTGCTGTACCGCGAGATGCAGGAGCTCATCGAGGCGGGCTACGTCTACATCGCCAAGCCGCCGCTCTACAAGTTCAAGCAGGGCTCGCAGGAGCGCTACATCGAGAAGGACTCCGAGCTCGAGGAGATCCTGCTGTCGGACAAGTGGGAGAAGTTCACGATCTTCGACAGGCACGGCACGCAGTTCAAGCTCACCGAGGCTCGCTGGCAGCGCTACTGCCGCCTGCTCAAGCAGTACGAGGGGTGGGCCAGCGCCCTGCGTGCCGACCACGGCCACGACGGCGTGCTGTTCCTCGAGGAGTCCTCCCTGCTCAGCGAGCAGATCCTCGACGCCGAGGCGGCGGTCTCACAGCTCCAGCGGGCGGGCCTGGAGGGTGAGAGCCACGAGACCGAGGTGATCTCCGCCGACGACGAGACAATCGTCGTCAAGGCGATCGAGACGCGCACGGGCCTGGCGCGGACACACCGCCTGAGCCGCGCGCTGTTCGAGTCCGACGAGTACCGCTCGTTCGTGCGGGTCCACGCCAGCCTGGTGGAAATGGCCGGCACGCCGCCGTTCGGGGTTCGCCTGGGCGACGCGCGCGACGACGCGCTGACGTTCGAGGCGTTGCGTCGTGCGGTCATGGCGGTTGCCCAGAAGGGCGTCAGCCTCCAGCGGTTCAAGGGGTTGGGCGAGATGAACGCCGACCAGTTGCGCGAGACCACCATGGACCCCGAGTCGCGGACCCTGGCACAGGTCCGCATCGAGGACGCGCTGGAGGCCGACGCGATCTTCTCCCGGCTGATGGGCGACCAGGTCGAGCCGCGCCGCGCCTTCATCGAAGACAACGCGTTGGCCGCCACGGTCGACATCTAGGAGGCCCGGGGGGATGAGCGCAGGAGCACTGACCGGCGGCAATATCGAGCCCCGCGCGCTCGAGGACGAGATGCGCAGTGCGTATCTCGACTACGCCATGTCGGTCATCGTCGGCCGCGCCCTGCCCGACGTCCGCGACGGCCTGAAGCCCGTCCACCGCCGCGTTCTCTACGGGATGAGCGAGCTGGGCGTCGGGCCGACGCGCGGCTACGCCAAGTGCGCCCGCATCGTCGGCGAGGTGATGGGCAACTACCACCCTCACGGCGACTCGTCGATCTACGACACGCTGGTGCGGATGGCGCAGGACTTCTCTCTGCGCTACCCCCTCGTCGACGGGCAGGGCAACTTCGGATCGGTCGACGACGATCCGGCAGCCGCGATGCGCTACTGCGTCGCCGGCGACACGCGGGTCTCCACCCCGGCGGGGACGCTGCGGATCGATGAGCTCGCCCCCGGGCTTGCGCCTGACAGCGAAGCCGAGGTCGACCTGATGGTCCACGACCGCCTCGCGCGCCCGGTGACCGCCTCGCGCGTGTTCCATTCCGGGGATCACCCAACTCTGCGGTTGCGCACCCGTGAGGGGTTCGAGCTCACCGGAACCCGGAACCATCCGGTGCTCTGCCTGGTCGACATGGTCGGCGTTCCACTGCTGCTGTGGAAGACCCTCGAGGAGCTCCGGCCGGGTGATCGTGTCTTGGTCTCCCGAACGCCTCGCGTGCAGCCGGGTCTCCTGGGCGAAGGCGATCGTTCGCTGGCCGAGCTGCTTGGAGCCTTCGTCTCCGAGGGCTGGGCGCGCACGATCAAGTCGGGCAGTCGCCTGCATGAGATCGACGTCCACGATCTCACCGCCCTGAGGGCTGGTCCGCTTAAGTGTCTCGTGGGCCTGCGGGCCGCGGAGAAGCACGTCCCCGAGATCGTGTGGCGCAGTCCGCCCGCCTTCCGGCGGGCGTTCCTGCAGGCGTTGTTCACCGGCGACGGATCGTCATCGCTGCTGCCGCGCCGCACCATCCAGGTCTCCTACTCGACCTACAGCGCGCGATTGGCGCGTGAGGTCCAGCAGCTGCTGTTGGAGTTCGGGGTGGTGGGTCGGTTGTGCGGACCGAGCGCGCGGGGCGAGCACAAGGTCGTGCTGACCAACCGCCGTGACGCCCGGCGGTTCGCGGAGAACGTGGGTTTTCTCGGCGCCAAGCAGGACAAGCTGGAGGCCGACCTCGCCACGATCCCGACCGAGAGCCGTGCCCTCAGCCATGACCACGTGCCGCATGTGGCGAAGTACATTCGCGCGGGCGCCGGCGGCCGCTGGACGGAGCGCGACTGGCTGCGCAAACACAACATCGACCGTATCGACCGCTGGGAGCGCGGTGGGCCCGCGATCCTCGAACGCATCGCCTCCGAGGAGGTCCGCACGGTCGTCGAGCCGCTGGTCACCGGCGACTACTTCTACTCGGAGGTCGCGACGATCGAGCCCGCCGGCGTTCAGGCGGTCTACTCGATCCGGGTCGACACCGACGACCACTCGTTCCTGACCAACGGGTTCGTCAGCCACAACACCGAGGCGCGGCTGGACCGGCTGGCGATGCAGATGCTCGCCGACCTCGACGCCGACACCGTCGACTTCATCCCCAACTACGACGGCCGCAAGCGCGAGCCGGTCGTGCTGCCGTCGCGCTTCCCCAACCTGCTGGTCAACGGCTCGAGCGGGATCGCCGTCGGCATGGCCACGAACATCCCGCCGCACAACCTGCGCGAGGTCATCGACGGGGTCGTCGCCTACATCGAGGACCCGCAGATCACCGTCGACGGGCTGCTCAAGCACATCAAGGGGCCGGACTTCCCGACGGCCGGGATCATCCTCGGCCACCAGGGCATCCGCGACGCCTACGAGACCGGCCGCGGCCGCGTGCGTGTCCAGGCGCGGGTGGGCATCGAGGAGATCGGGCAGGGCAAGGAGGCACTGATCGTCACCGAGCTTCCGTTCATGGTCAAGAAGGGTGGCGACAACGGCCTGATCTCGAAGATCGTCGAGCTCGTCCACGACAAGAAGGTCCCCGAGGTCACCGACATCCGCGACGAGTCCGACCGCCATGGCATGCGCCTGGTGATCGAGATGAAGCGCGGTGTCATCCCCAAGGTCGTCCTCAACAAGCTCTTCAAGCACACGCCGATGCAGACGACCTTCGGCGTCAACACCGTGGCGCTGGTCGACGGCGTGCCGCGCACGCTCGCCCTGCGCGAGGTCATCCACCACTACGTCCAGCACCAGCGCGAGGTCGTCGTCCGCCGAGCCAAGCACGAGCTCTCCGACCGCGAGGCGCGCCTCCACGTGCTCGAGGGCTTGCTCGTCGCGCAGGCCAACCTCGACGAGGTCATCGCGCTGATCCGCGGCTCGCGCGATCGCGACGCCGCTCGCGAAGGGCTGATCGAGCGCTTCGAGCTGTCGGTCATCCAGGCCGATTCGATCCTGTCGATGCGCCTCTCGCAGCTGACCGCGCTCGAGGTCGACGAGCTCAAACGCGAGCACGCCGACGTCGTGGAGCGCATCGGCGAACTGCGCGCGCTGCTCGGCGACGAGCAGAAGGTCTTCGGCCTCATCAAGGAGGAGCTCGCCGATATCCGCGAGCAGTTCGGCGACGTGCGCCGCACGGAGATCACGGCCTCCGAGGACGAGATCGACATCGAGGACCTGATCGCGGATCAGCAGATGGTCATCACGATCACCAAGTCGGGATACATCAAGTCGCTGCCGTTGACGACCTACCGCCAGCAGCAGCGCGGCGGCCGCGGGGTCACCGGCATGGACATGAAGGACGGCGACTACATCGAGCACCTCTTCGTGTCCTCCAGCCACGACTACCTGCTCTTCTTCTCCAACCGCGGCAAGGTCTACCGGTCGAAGGTCTACGAGCTGCCCGAGGCGTCGCGCACGGCCAAGGGCCGTGCGCTGGTCAACGTGCTCCCGTTGCGCGACGACGAGCGGATCGAGTCCGTGCTCTCGACGCGCGACTTCAGCGAGTCGAGGTTCCTGGCCTTCGCCACGCGCGGAGGGATGATCAAGAAGACCGAGCTTCAGGCCTACAACACGCCGATCAAGGCCGACGGCATCATCGCCATCAACATCCGCGACGGCGACGAGCTCGTGGCGGTGCGCAATGTCGACCCGGGCGACACGATCATCATGGTCAGCCGCTCGGGCCAGGCCTCACGCTTCGAGGAGGCTCGCGTCCGCGACATGGGCCGTGCTACGGCCGGCGTCAAGGGGATGAACGTCGCCCAGAAGGGCAACCGCGTCCTGGTCATGGACGTCGCGCGCCCCGAGCAGGACCTGCTCGTCGTCACCGAGAACGGCTACGGCAAGCGCACGGCGATCGACGACTACCCGATCAAGGGCCGCGGGACCATGGGCGTCAAGACGATCGCGCTGACCGACAAGAAGGGTGCGCTCGCCGCGGCCCTCGTGGTTCGCGAGCACGAGGAGCTCGTGTTCATCTCGACCAACGGCATGGTGCAGCGCACGGGCGTGCGCGGGATCAACCGCTACGGTCGCGCGTCGCAGGGCGTCAAGGTCATGAACATGAAATCCGACGACACGGTCTCGGCCGTCGCCCTCGTCATGGACTCCGACGACACCGCCGCCGGCGTCGCCGAGGACGATCCGGTCGGGGAAGGCCATGGCCCGGAGGGCAACGGCGGCGCGCCGGAGGCGGGCACGGCCGATGGCGTGGAGCCGACCGGGCCCGACGGGGCTGCGGGCGCGGCTGATGGCGTGGAGCCGATCGGGCCCGACGAGGCTGCGGGTGAGCCCGAGGGTTAGGCACGGGGCGGTGGCCCCGGTCCCGCTCGCGGGCCACGCCCACGGGGTCCGCTTGACACGCTGATACCTTTCTCGTTACCAGAGAAAGGAGGTGGTCCGTATCGGTAGTGACATGCTTAGCGGGACCCTGGAGGTGGCCGGCCGCTAGTAGCCGGCAGGCTGGAGCCGCGTAGCGGAATCCAACCGGACCACCCCCCGAAGCGCCGCCGGACATGGTCCCACCGGCAGTCGTTTGCGCTTCAGGGTTCATCCAGTCGAGTTGCAGGCGAAGGCCCCGGCTAGTCACCGGGGCCTTCGTCGTTTCCAGGCCGTCTCAGGCCGCTTCGGGTAGCCACGCTCGCCAGGCAGCCGGGATGGTCGGCGAGGCGACGTGGATGAAGACCTGCGGGTGCGGGGCGCTCGGCTCCCGGGCGGGGTGCATCTTGGCCTGGCCCGGGGTCATGTTTCCCTTGCGGCGGTTGCACGGGGCGCAGGAGGCGACGATGTTCTCCCACTCCGATGTTCCACCCTTGGAACGCGGGATCACGTGGTCCACGGTGAGGTTCGAGCGACAACCGCAATACTGACACGTCCAGCCGTCGCGCGCGAAGACCGCACGGCGGGTGATCTTGCGGCGGTGGGTGTCGTGCGGGATTCGCACGTAGGACACCAGCCGGATGACCATCGGCCGCGAGATCGAGGCCCGCTCGGAATGCAGCTCCCACCCGGCTCGTTCGACCATCTCGGCCTTGTCCTTGAGCAGCAGCACGACCGCGCGCCGCACCGTGCAGACGTTGATGGGCTCGTAGGTCGCGTTGAGGACGAGCACGCGACCGGCCGCGCTCTGCTCGCGCCGTACGGGGCCGAACGGTGCCCGAGAGGCCATTCCGGCGTCAGGATACCGGCGCGGCCGGCGCGGCCGGGTAGCTGCCCAGGACCCGGACCCGATCGCAGTGCGCACCCAGTCCGGCGACCGCGGCGGCGACCGCGTCGTCGTCGCCGCGTCCCTCGCAGTCGGCGAGGAACACGTAGTGCCCCAGCCGACGGCGGGCGGGCCGCGACTCGATCTTGACGAGGCTCACGCCACGGAAGGCGAACTCGGACAGGCAGCGCACGAGCCAGCCCGCCTCGGCGTCTCCCGCACCCGAGAAGAGGATCGAGGTCTTCCAGGCCGCCCCGGCGACCGGCGGCGGAAAGGGCTCGGCCCCGGCCGCGGCCAGCCACGCGAAGCGCGTCGCGTTGCCCTGCTCGTCCTCGATCCCCGCGCGTAGCACGACGCCGCCGTAGACCTCCGCCGCCACGCTCGAGGCCACGGCGGCGGTGCCCGTCGGCTCGGCGTCCAGCGCGCGGACGGCCTCCGCGGTCGAGCCGACCGGGACGAGCCGGGCCGTCGGGAGTTCCTCGCGCAGGAACCGCGCCGCCTGCGCGAGGGCCTGGGGATGCGAGAGGACAGCCGTGATCTCTGCGAGGCCGATGTCCCGGCGCGCGATCAGGCACTGGCGCACCGCGAGCACCGCCTCGCCGACCATCCTCAGGCGCGACTCGGTGCTGAGCGCGTCGACCGTCGCGGTGACGGTTCCCTCCAGCGAGTTCTCGATGGGCACGAGCGCAGCGTCCACCTCGCCTGACAGCACGGCAGCGACCGTGTCGCGAACGGTCGGGTAGGGGACCAGCTCGCCGACAGCGTCGGTCAGCGCCTCTCGTGCCGCCTCTTCGGTGAAGGTGCCGGCAGGGCCCAGGTGCCCGAGGCGCATCAGCCGCCCAGGGCCTGCCGGATGGCCTCGGTCTCTTCGGGCGAGAGCTGCAGCTCGCCTTCGCCGTCGCGGATGAGCTTGGCGTAGAGCCGGGCCTGCTCGCGGTGGTGGATCGACGAGAGCACGACACCGCACCGGTGCGTGTCGAGGAGGGCGATCGAGGTCGACTGCCGGCCCGACATCTCGTTGTAGGCGTCGTAGCGGACCAGCCCGTGGTAGGCGATCGAGCCGTCCAGGCGCTCCTCGACGACCCCGAGCCGCTCGTCGAGCCGCGCGGCGACCGTCTCGACGTAACCATGCAGCTCACGGAACGAGTGCTCGAGGTGGGAGGCGTGACCCACCAGATCGCGGTCCCCCTGCTCGCCCATGACCGCTCGCTGCGCCGCGCGCAGCCGCCGGATGGTGATCAGCAGCCGCCCGGCGGCCGCCAGCGCGACGAGTGCCAGGACGCATCCGGCGATTGCGACGATGCCCACGGTCGACGTGATGTCCACGCGGAGAAGCTAGCGGCTGAAGATGACCGTGTAGGTCTGCGTGTTGTTGGTCGTGTTGACCTCACCGGGAACCTTGTCGATGGTGACGGTCACGCGTACCGGTGTGTTGAGCGGCGGTGCGCGGCCGAGGGGAACCTGGACGGTGATCTCCCCACCACCCTTGGTGGTCTGGTCGACGCGCTTCTGGACGTCGATCGGTCGTCCCGTGCCCGGGACGACCGAGACCTTCAGGCCGACGTCGAACTCGTCGTTCTCGCCTTGGTTGGCGAACTTGACGCTGAACACCGGCTTCGCGCCACCGGGAACGCGGTTGGTGACGCTCGGCTGCAGCGACGTGGTACCGACCGAGACGCTGAGCAGGCCATGGCCGTGTGTGCCTGGGGCGGGCGTGGTGCTCGTGCGCCCGCTGCCCTTGCCGGTGAGCTCCTTGCGTATGAATGCGGGGTCGAGCCACTGGATATCGGGAAGAAACACGCTGGCCACCGCGGGCTGATCGGAGATGTCGTGCTTGGCCAGGGTCTCCTGGACGAAGGGGACCACCCGCTGCGAGTAGACGACGTCGGAGGCCAGGAACACGCTCATCTGCCCGCCGATCCGGTTCGCGGCCTGCTGCGCCTGGTTGCCCCCGAGGTTGGGCAGATCGTCGGCGATCTTCTGGACGGCTCCACTGCGCAGCGTGAGCACCTCGAGCAGGTGGTACTGGGCATCCTTCATGTCGCCCGGCACGTCGAGCGCCCGCCCGCGCTTGACGTCCTCCTCGGCGGTCACGCGTACCTGGTTGACGTTCTGCTGAAGATCGAGCGGGTTGGTTGTCCGGCCGCCCGCGAGAAGAGCGAACAGCGGCTTGGAGACCTGCGTGTTGGAGTCGGTGACGATCGCGCCGACGTTGCGGTTGTAGTCCTTCAGCGCGTTGTTGGCCCTCCCGTTCAGGCAGCCCTTGACGCCCACGACGAGCAGGATCAGCGCGAGCACGCTGATGCCGAGCGCGCCGGCGCGCCGGACCATGAGCTGCTGGGGATCTCCGGGGGCGCCGGCCGGCGCGCTGCTCGCGCGCGTCCTGGTGGTGGCCGAGCCCGAGCCCGAGCGCGGCGCTGCCGCGGGCCGGCGGGGCCGCGCTGCGCGGGTCGGGGGCTCGTCGTCGTCGAAGAAGGACAAGAAAACGTGTTCCTGAGCAGGAGACGCCCGGAAGAGTATGTAACGCCGCCGGGCCCGGCGAGCTTCCTGCAAGTTCGCGTTCGCGCGGCGAATCCCCTGCAAGGGATGCAGGAGCGCCGCCGTGAGGCGGCGAACTCCGAAGCGAGGTGGAAACCGCCCAGCACGATGTCGCCGCGACCGGAACGGTCGTCCTGGATCGCTACACGCTGCTGGAGAAGATCGGGTCGGGCGGATTCGGGACGGTCTGGCTCGCCCAGGACGAGCGCCTGCGCCGCCCCGTCGCGGTCAAGCGCATCCCGGTCCTTGCCGGCCGGCCGCATGCCGAGCGCGCCGAGCGCGAGGCCCTCGCGGCGGCTCGGCTCTCACATCCCGCGGTCGTCTCGCTCTACGAGGCCGGCCGCGACGACGGAGCCGTCTACCTGGTCTCCGAGCTCGTTCGGGGCCATACCCTCGGGCAGCTGGAGGCGGACGGGGCGCTCTCGGATCGTGACGTCGTGCTCGTCGGCGTGACGTTGTGCGACGCCCTCGCCCACGCCCACGCACGCGGCGTCATTCATCGCGACGTCAAGCCTGGAAACGTGCTGGTGCCCGATGCCGGGGCCGACGGCGTGGTGGCCAAGCTCACCGACTTCGGCATCGCCCGGATCGCCGACGACGACGCGCTGACCGCGACGGGTGACGTCGTCGGCACCCTGGCCTACATGGCGCCCGAGCAGGCCGAGGGCCGCGGCGCGACCGCGGCGTCCGACCTCTACGCGCTGGGACTGGTCCTCTACGAGGCGCTGGGCGGCGTCAACCCCGTTCGCGGGGGCAACGCGGCCGCGACCGCCCGGCGGGTGGGTATGCGCCTCCCTCCGCTGCGCCGCCTGCGCCGCGACCTGCCGCGCGGGATGTGCGCGGCCATCGACGCCTGCGTGCTGGCCGACCCGGCGCTGCGGGGCTCGCTCGCTTCGCTGCGACTGGCGCTCGCCGACGCCCTTGCCCACGTCGCCGACGAGCCGGGAACCGTCGAGATCCCGGGGGGGTGGAACCCGCATGCGCCGGATATCGACGACAACAGGGCTCACTCCCGCCGGCGTGACGCGGACGTCGCGACGCAGGAGGCCGTGGCACCCTCGGAAGGGCGCGCGGGAGCGCCGCCGCGCGGCCGGGTGGCTGCTGTCGCGGCACGGCTCGCAGGCGCCGCCGCGACCGCCGCGCTGGTGCTCGCCGCCCTCTCGCTCGCCGACAGCCGCCCGCCCATCGATCCGCTGACGCTGGCCGCGCTCAGCGCCGCCGCCGTGGCCCTGCTGCCCCGGATCGGCTGGCTGGCGGCCGCTGCGCTGCTGACGGCCTGGCTGGCGGCGGAGTCCCAGGACGCCTGGTGGGTCGTCGCTCTGGCCGCCCTTCCCACGGCGGTCCTGCTGCCGCTGCGGCCCGCGTGGTGGTCGGCGCCCGGGGCGGCCGTGGGGCTGGGCTATCTGGCCGTGCCCCTCGCCTATCCCGTCCTCGCCGGCCAGGCCCGAACGCTCTGGACGCGGGCGGTCCTCGGCGCCGCGGGGTACTGGTGGCTCGCGCTCGTCCAGGCCCTCGTGCACGATCGGCTGGTCACCGAGCCCGCCGCGGACCTGCGCGCCCTGGTCGAGCACCCGGTGATCGCCATCGCCGGCGTGTGGGCGGCCGCGGCCGCCCTCCTGCCGTTCATGGTCCGCGGCCGCCACGCCGCGGCCAACCTCCTCGGCGCGGTCGCCTGGGCGACCGCCCTGGCGCTCGGCACGCAAACCGTCGCACGGGCGACGGGTGCGGGTGACCCGCCCGGGCTCATCGGCGCCGCCGCTCTGGCCGCCCTTCTCGCGCTGCTCGCCGGGGCCCTCAGGCGGACTTGACGCCGTAGGATGGCCCATCGCCATGTCGGTCCTGCGCAACCTCGAAGACAAGATCGCCGGCCTCGTGGAGGGGACGTTCGGCCGCGTGTTCCGCTCCGAGGTGCGCCCGGTCGAGCTCGCACGCAGGCTGGCCAAGGAGATGGAGGAGCACAAGACCGTCTCGGTCTCGCGAACGTATGTCCCCAACGAGTACGTCATCTGGCTCTCCACGGAAGACCGGACGCGCTACGAGGGCGTCGAGCACGAGGTCATCGAGGAGCTGGGCGCCTATCTGCTCGAGCACGCTCGCCGGGAGCGCCTCGCGATGATCTCGCGCCCGGTCATCGAGTTCCGTACCGACGACGCTCTGGCGCTCGGGGAGTTCGGCATCCAGGCGCGGACCGTCAAGCTCGGCGGAGGGGAAGCCGAACAGGCCGGTCACGGGCACACGGCCGTCTACTCGGCGGCGGATCGGGTGCAGGCGCCGCTGCGCGAGGACCGCGCGTCACGAGCTGGGCGCGCCCTGCTGGTGTGCGAGGGAAAGCGCCATGCGATCGCCGCCGGGGGCGCGACCATCGGCCGCAGCCGCGAGTGCGACATCGTCCTGGAGGACTCCAACGTCTCGCGCAAGCATGCTGAGATCCGCCCGAGTCCCCAGGGCCGCTGGACGATCGCCGACCTCGGTTCCACCAACGGCGTCCGGCTCAACGGCCGCGGGGTCCCTGCCGGACAGGCCCAGGCGCTGACCAGCGGCGACCACGTCACCATCGGCACGGTCGACGCCAGCTTCGAGGTCGACTAGTGCTCGCGGCCCTCGAGCCCGCCTCGGTCGCGCTGAAGTTCGGCTTCGTCGCCGTCCTCTTCCTGTTCCTGCTGTGGGTCTCGCGAAGCGCGATGAAGGACCTCAGGCGCATTCCCGGCACGGGCGGGGGGTCCGTGTGGGTCGATCCGTCGCCCCCGGCATCCGAGACGGGCCTGCACAGCGCCGTCTCTCCCAGGCTGGGGGAGCCTCGGCTGGTCGTCGAGCGCGCACCGGGCCACACACCGGGCATGGAGTACGACCTGCACGACGGCGCCGTGCTCGGCCGTGGCGAGCAGGCGGAGATCCGCCTCGAGGACCAGTTCGCGTCCTCGCAGCACGCGCGGATCGTGCGCCAGGGCGGTGTCATGGTGCTCGAGGACCTCGGCTCGACGAACGGGACCTACCTCAACGAGGAGGTCCTCGGGGGCCCCACGCCGCTGCATTCCGGCGATCGCGTGCGGATCGGCGACAGCGAGTTCACGTACGCCGCCTGATGTTGCGTGTCTCCGAGAAGGCCGAGCGGACCGATCCCGGAAAGCTGCGCCGCACCAACGAGGACAGCTCGTTCGCGCGATCGCCGCTGTTCGTGATCGCCGACGGGATGGGTGGCGCCCAGGCGGGCGAGGTCGCCTCCGCCACCGCGATCGAGGTCTTCCAGGACGGGCTGCCCGATGCGAACGGCAGCGCCGAGGAGCGGCTGGCAGGCCTGGTCTCCGAAGCCAACCTGCGCGTGCATCGGCGCTCGATCTCCGAGCGCGAGCTCTCGGGGATGGGGACGACGGCCACCGCGGCCTACGTCGGCGAGACCGAGGTCTCGCTGGCCCACGTCGGCGACAGCCGCGCCTACCTCCTGCGCGACGACAAGCTCGAACAGCTCACGGACGACCACACCCTCGTCGAGGAGTTCATCCGGCAGGGAAAGCTGACGCCGGAGGAGGCCGAGGGGCACCCCCAGCGTTCGATCATCACCCGCGCCCTCGGCCCCGAGGCCGACGTCGAGGTCGACCGGCTCAGCGTGCGCGGCCGTGACCGCGACGTCTTCCTGCTGTGCAGCGACGGTCTCACCTCGATGGTCGCCGACGGGCGGGTCGCGGAGATCCTCCAGCGCGTCGAGTCGCTCGAGGACGCCGCCTACGAGCTGGTGGCGGCGGCCAACGATGCCGGCGGCCGCGACAACATCACGGTCGTCCTGTTCCGTCTCGAGGAGGTCGGCGGCTCGGGCACGGCCGACGACCGGACCCTGGTCGGCGAGAGCGCCCCCACGACGGCCGAGGTGCGAGCGGCGGTGGACGCCGCGCCGTCACCGTCGCCATCCGCGGCCGCTCAACACGCGCGCGTGGCGCCACCTGCGCCCTCTCGCGATGCCCCGCCCGTGCCCCGCACTCCCCGGCCGCCCCGCGAGGCGAAGAAGGAGCGGCGGCGCCGGACGGGCTGGGGCGCGCTGATCGTCACCGTCATCGTCCTGGTCCCGGTGATCGGTGGCGGATACCTCGCCAGCCAGGCGGTGTTCTTCCTGGGCGTGGCCAGCAACGGCTCGGTCACCGTCTTTCAGGGGCTGCCCTACGACCTGCCGTTCGGCCTGCGCCCCTACACGTCGGCCTACGTCACCGGGCTGACGCCCGCCCAGCTTCCCGCCGACCGGCGCAAGCAGCTGCTCGACCACAAGCTGCGCTCCCACGATGATGCCTTCGATCTCGCGCGCCAGCTCGAGCTCGGGCGGGTCGCGAAGCCATGAACGCTCGCAATCGCGAGTTGCTGGCCCTCGTGCCCGCGTCGCTGCTCGTGGCGGCGGGCTTCGCCGCGATCTTCCTCTCGCGCAAGGAGCTGCTCGGGGGCCTGCACGGCACGAACGAGATCTCCAGCGCGTCGCTGACCTATGGGGCGCTGTTCCTCGGCCTGTGCCTCGTCGCCCACCTCGTGATCCGCTTCCTGCTGCCCAACGCAGATCCCTACCTGTTCCCGCTCGCGGCGCTGCTGGCCAGCTTCGGGCTCGTCGAGATCTACCGGATCAGCGACACGCTGGCCCGCCAGCAGGCGCAGTGGTTCGTCATCGGGTTGATGCTGTTCGCGGCGACGATCGTCCTGCTGCGCAACTACCAGGTGCTCGAGCGCTACCGCTACATCGTGGCGCTCGTGGGCATCGGGCTGCTGTTGCTCCCGCGGCTCTCCTCGCCGGTCAACGGCGCCTACCTGCAGATCCGCCTCGGTTCGCTCTCGGTCCAGCCGGCCGAGTTCTCGAAGATCGCGATCGTCGTGTTCCTCGCCAGCTACCTGCGCGACACGCGGCAGCTCATGGTCATCGCCGGCCGGCGCTTCCTGGGCCTCACCATCCCTCCGCTCAAGCACTTCGGCCCGCTGTTGGTGGTGTGGGGCACGGCGATGCTGTTGCTGTTCTACATCAAGGACATCGGCTCGTCGGTCATGTTCTTCGGAGCCTTCCTGGCGATGATCTACATCGCGACCAACCGGTTCTCCTTCGTGGTGGTCGGCATGGCGCTGTTCTTCGCGGGGGCGTTC
>JBBPZE010000004.1:0-32382 GCA_038199185.1 Solirubrobacterales bacterium | reverse complement strand
GAGCTCGACGCCGTGGAGGAGCGGCTCGCCGTCCTGGACCGTCTCAAGCGCAAGCACGGAGGGACCATCGCGGCGGTGCTCGGCCACGCCGAGCGCTGTCGCGAGCGGCGAGCGGAGGTCGAGGGTGCCGAGCACGCCCTCGAGCAGGCCGGCGCCGCGCTCGTCGAAGCGGTGGCGAGCCGGGCAAAGCTGGCCACGGTGTTGCGCAGGGCGAGGGCGGCGGCCGCACCGAAGCTGTCGGCGGCGATGCGCGAGCGGCTGGCGGGGCTGGCGATGGAGGGGGCGACGTTCGACGTCGTGCTCTCCGAGCGTGATCCCGGGCCGCATGGGGCGGATTCCGTCGAGTTCCGCATCGCCCCGAACCCCGGGGTGTCGGCCGGGGCCCTGCGCGACATAGCCTCCGGCGGGGAGCTGTCGCGGGTGATGCTGGCGCTGATGGGCGTCGCCAACGCCGGCAGCAGGGCCACGCTGGTGTTCGACGAGGTCGACGCGGGAATCGGCGGGCACACCGCCCGTGCGGTCGGCGAGCGCCTGCGCGAGCTCGCGCGGGAACGCCAGATCGTCTGCATCACGCACCTGCCGCAGGTCGCCTCGCTCGCGGGACGGCACTTCTCGATCGTCAAGGACACGGCCGCCGACCCGGCGCGCACCACGGTGGCCCAGCTCCGCGAGGGCGCCGTCGTGGGGGAGCTGATGCGGATGCTCGGGGCCGAGGCCTCGGACCCAGCCGCCCGCCGGCACGCCGAAGAGCTGCTTCGCGCCGCCTGACGCCGCGCGGCGTGGTGGCCGTAGGCTTGCCGGGTGGGCACCATCGACCTGCGACAGCCGCGCGACCTAGGCCGGATCCTGGATGACACGGGGGCGATCTACCGGCGCAACTGGCGGACGCTCCTCCTGGTTGCCGCGGTCGTCGTGGTGCCTGTTCACCTCGTCGTGTTCGGCGCCGGGCTGGGCTGGCTGTGGTCGGGTTACGACGGTCGCCCCGACCTCGGCTCGCAGCTGGTGGGCATCGGCGCGCAGCTGCTGGTGGTCACGCCGTTGGTCACCGCGATGACGGTTCACGTCGTGCGCGCGGCGGCCGGCGACCGCCGGGCGCCGGCCGGCGAGACCCTCGCGGCCGGTCTCGATGCCTTTGCGGGCCTGCTCGGTGCCGTCGTGCTCGTCGCCCTCGGGGTCGGCCTGGGGCTGCTGGCGTTCATCATCCCAGGGCTGATCCTGGCCGTTCGCTGGGTCGTCGTGGTGCAGGTGGTGGTCGTCGAGGACATCCGGGGGGCCGACGCGCTGCGGCGCAGCTTCGAGCTCGTGCGCGGCCAGGGCTGGTTCGCCTTCGCGCTCCTGCTGGCCGCCAACCTCATCGTCGGCGCGATCTCCACCCTGGCCACCCTGCCGCTCGAGTACGCCGCTCGGCAGGCCGACGCCATGTCGCTCAGCCTGGCCGGCCAGATCGTCGGCGCGATCCTCGCGCTGCCGATCCTCGGCGTCGCCCAGACGCTGCTGTACTTCTCCCTGCGCGCCCAGAAGGAGGGGCGGCCCGCCGGGTCGCCGGCGCCACCGGCCGTCACCACGCTTCCCGGGGTGCCCGGCTCCCTCGTGACGCCCCCGCCGGCGGATCCGTGGCAGCGCCGCCGCGAGGAGGGCTGGGAGCCGCCTACTCCTCCGGAGCCAGATCCAGCGCAGCGGAGTTGATGCAGAAGCGCTGGCCGCCGGCCTCGGCCGGGCCGTCGTCGAAGACGTGGCCGAGGTGGCCACCGCATCTGGCGCACACGACCTCGGTGCGCGTCATGCCGTGCGTCGAGTCCGTGCGCAACTCGACCGCCGCGGCGACCGCCGGCTCGGTGAAGCTCGGCCAGCCCGAACCCGAGTCGAACTTGGTCTCAGAGCTGAACAGCTCGGCGTCGCAGCCCGCGCACCGGTACATCCCGGTCGACTTCTCGTAGGTGTACTTGCCGGTGAAGGGAGGATCTGTCGCCTGGCGGCGCAGGACCTCGTACTGATCGGGCGCGAGTTCCTCGCGCCACTCACCTTCGGTCTTGACGATCTTCTCCATGGTTTCTTTCGTCCCAGTTTGCGGGCGGGCGTTACGCCTGCGTCCGAAGCTGACGCTAGCTTCGCGTCGGTTCTACACTCGCACGGAAGGGCTGCATGGCCAACAGGACGCGTTACATCTTCGTCACCGGCGGCGTCGTTTCTTCCCTGGGGAAGGGCATTGCGGCCGCCTCCCTCGGCCGCCTCCTCGTCTCCCGCGGTCTGACGGTCGGCCTGCAGAAGTTCGATCCGTACATCAACGTCGACCCCGGCACCATGTCGCCGTACCAGCACGGCGAGGTGTTCGTCACGCAGGACGGCGCCGAGACCGACCTCGACCTCGGCCATTACGAGCGTTTCACCGACATCAACACGTCGCGCGCGTCCAACGTCACCACCGGGGCGATCTACAACGCCGTCATCCGCCGCGAGCGCCGCGGCGACTACCTGGGGGCCACGGTCCAGGTCGTTCCCCACATCGTCGACGAGATCAAGCAGCGCGTCCGGCTGATCGCCGAGACCTCCGAGGTCGACGTGGTGATCACCGAGATCGGCGGCACCGTCGGCGACATCGAGTCGCTTCCGTTCCTCGAGGCGATCCGCCAGTTCCCGGTCGACATCGGCCGCCGCGACGTGATGTACGTGCATCTCACCCTCGTGCCCTTCATCGGCCACGCGGGCGAGTTGAAGACCAAGCCCACCCAGCACTCGGTCAACGAGCTGCGCCGCATCGGCATCCAGCCCGACATGCTGCTCTGCCGCTCCGAGGCCGAGCTGTCCACCGACATCCGCAAGAAGATCGCGATGTTCGGATCGTTGCCGCTCGAGGCGGTCATTTCCGCCAAGGACGTCGACAACATCTACAAGGTGCCGCTCTGGTACGAGCACGAGGGCGTCGACGACTTCATCTGCGCGCACTTCAACCTGGAGCCCGCCGAGGCCGACCTGTCGGAGTGGCGCGAGATCTGCGACAGGGCCGACACCGCCGCGGAGGTCGTCAAGATCGCCCTCGTCGGCAAGTACGTCGCGCTGGAGGACGCCTACAAGTCGGTGTCGGAGTCGCTGCGCCATGCGGGCTTTCTCCACCGGGCGAGGATCGAGATCGACTGGGTCGACTCCGAGGCGCTCGTCGACAGCGCCGCGGCCGGCGACCGGCTGGGTTCCGCCGATGGCATCCTCATTCCCGGTGGGTTCGGCGGCCGCGGCATCGAGGGCAAGATCCGTGCCGCCCAGGTGGCGCGCGAGCGGCACATCCCGTACCTGGGCATCTGCCTGGGCATGCAGATCGCGGTGTCCGAGTTCGCCCGCAACGTGGCGGGCATGGACGGTGCGAACTCCACCGAGTTCGACCCCGAGACGCCGTTTCCGGTCATCGACCTCCTGCCCGAGCAGAAGGAGGTCGCCGACCTCGGCGGCACGATGCGGCTGGGCGCCGATCCCATCAAGCTTCACGCCGGCACGCGCGCCCGGGCGCTCTACGACGACGAGGGCGTCATCTACGAGCGCCACCGTCACCGCTACGAGGTCAACATCCGCCTGCGCGCCAAGCTGGAGGCGGCCGGACTGGTGGCCTCGGGGACCTCGCCCGACGACCGCCTCGTCGAGGTCATCGAGCTCACGGACCACCCGTTCTACGTCGCCTCGCAGTTTCACCCCGAGTTCAAGTCGCGGCCCGAGCGCCCGGCGCCCCTGTTCCGCGAGTTCGTGGGGGCAGCACAGGAGCGAGCCCAGCACAGCGCCGAGCGTGGCTCGGCGACCGATGCGTCCCGCGTCTGAGGTCGAGCGCCGGCGGCTCAGCGAGGAGTTCGCCGACCTGTGCCGGATCCGCTCGGTCTCGGGCGAGGAGGCGGCGATCGCGGAGAGGCTGAGCGGCGAGCTGCACGGCCTCGGCCTCGACGTCGAGGCCGACGAGGCCGGCAACCTGCTGACGCGCATCCACGGCCGTGACCCCAACCGCAGCGTCCTGCTGTGCGCCCACCTCGACACGGTTCCTCACGAAGGCGTCGTGGAGCCCGTCTGCGAGGACGGCGGCTGGGTCAGCGCGGGACAGACCATCCTCGGCGCCGACAACAAGGCCGCGGTGGCGATCCTGCTCGCCGTCGCCCGCCGCGCGGCGATCGAGGGGAGTCCCCTGGGCGTCGAGCTCCTGCTCACGACGGGCGAGGAGGTCGCGCTGCGCGGCGCCAAGGCGTTCGACGTCGCCCGACTGCGCAGTACGTTCGGCTTCGTCTTCGACCACGCGTCGCCGATCGGAGAGGTCGTCATGGCCTCGCCGACCTACTACCGCCTCGAGGCGCACTTCCGGGGCGCTGCGGCGCACGCGGGGGTTCGTCCGGAGGACGGCCGCAGCGCCATCGTCGCCGCGGCTCGCGCGATCTCATCGCTGCGGCTGGGCCGCATCGACGCGGAGACCACCGCGAACGTGGGAGCCATCGAGGGAGGGCTGCCCGGCACGACGAACGTGGTGTCCGAGCACGCATCGTTTCTTGCCGAGGCCAGGAGCGTGGACGAGCCCAAGATCGAGGCGCTAGTGGCCGAGATGGTCGATCACGTCCACGACGCCGCCAACACGCCGGCCTGCGAGTGCGACGTCGACCTGACCGTCGAGCGCCTGTTCACCGGATATCGCCACCGGTCGACCGGGGCGGGCGTGCTCGCCGCCGAGGACGCCCTGCGCGCCTGCGGCTATGAGCCCCAACGCATCACGACGGGCGGCGGCTCGGACGCCAACGCGCTGGAGGCCAAGGGCTTTCCGTGCACGAACCTGGCCAACGGCACGGAGCGAAACCACCAGCCCGACGAGCGGGTCTCCCTCGCGGCGCTGGAGGGCATGCTCGACGTCACGTTCGCGCTGCTCGATCGCGTGGCGGGCGGATGACCCACGACCACCGCCGCGCATAGGCCCGTGCACCGGGCAGGGTGCGCAGGTCTCACCGCGAAACACGCTTCATGCCCCTGGCCCCCGTGTCCCCGCGCCCCGCCGAGGGCGGCACCGCCCGCGAGCCCGACGGCCGGCTGGCCGGCCACATCCTCGACTTCCTGGCCTATCTCGAATTCGAGCGGGGACTGTCGCGCAACACCTTGGAGGCCTATCGCTCGGACCTGCTCCAGCTCGGGGCCTATCTCGCCCGCAGGGACATCGCGCTGAGCGACGCCACCCACGCCGACCTCGCCGGCTTCCTCGACGAGCTGGCGGCCGGATCGCCCGACCGGACGGCCGTGGCTCCCGCGACGCTTCAGCGCAAGGTCGCGTGCCTGCGGTCCTTCTATCGCCACCTGCGCCGGGACGGCGTGCTCGATCACGACCCCACCGCCGACCTCAGAGCGCCGCGCAAGAGCGCCAAGCTCCCCAACGTCCTCGCTCGCTCCGAGGTCCAGCGGTTGCTGGCCGCTCCCCGCGGAACCGATCCCGCCTCGCTGCGCGACCGCGCGTTGCTCGAGCTGATGTACGCCTGCGGGCTGCGGGCCTCGGAGGCCACGGGGCTCGAGGTGGGCGACATCGACCTGCGCCACGGCGTGCTGCGCGCCAGGGGCAAGGGCTCCAAGGAGCGGCTCGTGCCGGTCGGCCGGCAGGCGGTGGGCGCGGTGAAGGCCTACGGGGAGCGGGGGCGGCCGGTGCTCGTCGGGGTGCGCGAGCAGTCCAAGCTGTTCGTCAACCAGCGTGGGGGCGAGCTCACGCGCCAGGGGCTCTACAAGATCGTCCAGCGCCACGCTCGCACGGCGGGCCTCGACGGCAAGATGAGCCCGCACACCCTGCGCCACACCTTCGCCACCCACCTCCTCGCCGGGGGCTGCGACCTGCGTGCCCTGCAGGAGATGCTCGGCCACGCCGACATCGCCACCACCCAGATCTACACCCACCTCTCCGCCGAGCGCCTCAAGGACGTCTACTTCAGAGCGCACCCCCGCGCGACAGGCTGAAAACCCGCGGAGGTAAAGTCGCGGTCGTGCGCCGCCGCCTTGGCCCGACAGTCGTGCTCGCCTGTCTCCTCCTCGCGGGGTGTGGGAGCAAGCCCTCCAAGCCGCCGGTGGTCACCGCCCCGAAGGCCGCCTTCGGCTGGCTCGATCAGCCCATCCCGGCACAGGGCGTCAAGTTCCAGCGGCCCGGGGCATGGCGCTATGCACCGGGCACGCCACCGCTGCTGGCCACGATGAGCTCGGGCCTGACCACGATCGCGCTGTGGCGCTATCCGCGCAACGAGTCGCTGCCCACCACGCCCGACGAGCTGTCGGCGGCGCGCGACGCGCTGGTGGCCGCGGCGAAGGCACGCGATCCCTCCTTCACGGTGATCAAGGCCAAGGGCACGCGCGCCGCCCACGAGCCCGCGGTCGTCATCGTCGCCGACGAGACCGTGGCCGGGCAGCCGCGCCGGGTGCGATCGACGCACATCTATGCCGCGGGCGCGGAGGTCGTGGTCGACGCGTTCGCCCCGGCGGATCAATACGAGAAGGTCGAGAGCCCGATCTTCCGCACGCTCGTGCGGTCCCTGCACATCACCAAGCCCGCCGGGTGAGCGCTCGGGCGGTCGTCGTGACGCTCGACGCCTGCGGCGTGGGCGCCCTGCCCGATGCCGCGGACTACGGCGACGCAGGGGCGAGCACCCTGCCGCATCTGGCCGAGGCGGTGGGCGGGCTGCGGCTTCCCGTCCTCGAGGGGCTGGGCCTGGGATCGATCGCGGCGATCTCCGGCGTCACGCCCGGGCCGGCCACGGCCATCCACGGTCGTCTGGCGCCGGCGGGTCCGGGCAAGGATTCGACCACGGGGCACTGGGAGCTGATGGGCTGCCCGGCTCCCGTGGCACCGCCGACCTACCCCGGAGGCTTTCCGCGTGACGTCGTAGCGCGCCTGGAGGAGCGAACGGGCCGCCGGTTCTGCTGCAACCGCCCCTATGACGGCATCGGGGTGATCGAGGACTTCGGCGAGCACCATCTGGCCACCGGCGAGCTCATCCTCTACACGTCCCAGGACTCCGTCCTGCAGCTTGCGGGCCATCCCGACGTGATCGGCCACGGCGAGCTGCACGAGGCGTGCTCGGCGATCCGCTCGGAGATGCGCGGAGAGCACGAGGTCGGCCGCGTCATCGCCCGGCCGTTCGCGGGGCGGCCCCGGTCGTTCGCGCGCGTGCCGGGACGGCGCGACTACTCCGTCGCTCCTCCCGGGCCCACGGTTCTCGACGCGCTGTTCGGTGCTGGGGTTGCCGTGCACGCCGTGGGCAAGATCTGCGATCTCTTCGCCGGTCGGGGTGTCACCGAGCATCATCCGGCGCACGGCAACACCGAGGCGCTGGCGGTCACGAGCGCCCTGCTGGGAGAGCTCGACGGGGGGATGGTGTTCACCAACCTGATCGATACGGACCAGGAGTTCGGCCATCGCAAGGACGTCCTGGGCTTTCATGCCGCGCTGCGGCAGATCGACGGGGCCGTCGCCGGTTTGCTTGGGTGCCTGCGCGCCGGAGACCTTCTGATCCTGACCGCAGACCACGGGTGCGATCCCGCCGCGGCGCACTCCGACCACACGCGCGAGTACGTCCCGCTGCTGGCCGTCGGGCCCGGGGTCGTCCCGCACCGGCACGATGGCGCGATGGCGGACGTCGGGGCGACGGTGCTGCGGCGTCTGACGGGGCGCAGCGGGTTCGGCCAGGCGTTCGCCTGATGCCCGAGCTGCCGGAGGTCGAGACCATCCGCCGTCAGATCGCTCCGGCGCTCGAAGGTCGGATTCTCGCCCACCTCGAGATCCGCGATCCGCGCTGGTGCGCGCCGCTGGCGCCCGAGGAGGTCCTCGGCGCTGTCCGAGGGAGGCTCATCGACCGCGTGACACGCCGCGGCAAGTACCTGGTGGTCGAGTTGGCGGGTGGCGTCTTCCTGATGCTGCACCTCCGCATGACCGGGACGCTGCTCTACGACCCGCCGCCCGACGCCCCCTACCAGCGGGTGGTCTTCACGCTCGACGATGGTCACGACCTGCGCTTCTGCGATCCACGGCGCTTCGGCACGGGTGAGCTCGCGCGGGACGCCGAGAGCCTCGAGGCGTTCTTCGCCTCCCGGCTGGGCATCGAGCCGCTGGGTGGCGAGCTGACGGGGCAGCGGTTGTGGGCGCTGGCCCGCGGGCGGCGCGCGCCGATCAAGGCGTTTCTGCTCGACCAGCGGCACATCGCGGGCGTGGGCAACATCTACGCCGACGAGGCGCTGTTCCGGGCGCGCATCCACCCGCTGCGTCCCGCCGGCGCGCTCGATCGCGCCCAGTGCGGGGCGCTGGCCACGGCGGTGTGCGACGCGCTGAGCGCAGGGCTCGCGGCCGGCGGTGCGACGATCGACGACTTTCGCCACGCCGACGGCGTGATGGGTGCCTTCCAGCACGAGTTCGAGGTCCACCGGCGCGCCGGTCAGGCCTGCCGCGCGTGCGGGGGCGTGATCGTCAAGCTCGTCGCCGCAGGCCGCGGCACCTACGCGTGCCCTCGCTGTCAGCCGCCGCCCAGGCGCCGACGAAAGATCCCACGGCCCAAGTCGCTCGCGTAGCGGGCGGCGGCGGTCGCGGCGGCGGTCAGGCGGCCGCAGCGAGCAGCTCGGTGAGGCGGCCGGAGCGCTCGGCCTCGGCGAGCTCCGTGTACCCGCCGACGAGCTCGTCGTCGACGAGGATCTGCGGAAAGCTCATCATGCCCGTGAGGCTCGCCAGTGCGCTCCGTCCGTCCGGATCACGCGCAAGATTGATGTCCTCGTACTCCAGCCCGCGCGCATCGAGAAGGCGCTTGGCCCGGACGCAGAACGAACAGGCATCGGTGGAATAGAGAGTGAGCTTCTTCATTACTTCACTTAGTATAGCGAGGTAGCCATGGCTGCCCCGGTCAAGACCGAAGGGGTCGTGCTGCGATCGATGCGCTACGGCGAGGCCGATCGCATCCTTCACCTCTATACCCCCGATCGGGGGCGCATGAGCGCGATTGCCAAGGGCGTGCGCCGGTCGCGCAGCCGCTTCGGAGGCCGACTCGAGCCGTTCTCGCACGTCGCGCTGATGCTCCATGAGGGCCGCAGCGACCTGCTCACCGTGACCGGCGCGGACACGATTCGCCCACACGCGGGCCTCCGGGGAAATGGCGCGGCGATCGACGCCGCCGCCCGCGCCTGCGATGCCGTCAGCCGCCTGTTCGAGACGCCCGAGCCCCACCCAGAGGTCTTTCACCTGCTGCTCAGCGAGCTGGCCCTCCTCGACGCCGGGGCGGGGGCGACGAGCTGTGCCACACACGCCAACCAGCTCGCGTTCCGGATCAAGCTGCTGCTGGCCGCGGGCCTGGCGCCCCAGCTCGGCGCCTGCACCACGTGCGGCGAGCGCGAGCATCTCAGCGGCTTCTCGGGCGCGGCCGGGGGAGTCGTGTGCTCGGCGTGCGAGGCCGGCGCGTTCACCCTCGACGAGGAGGCCCACGGCTTCATGGTGGCGGCGATCGGCCGCCCACTGGCCGAGGCGCCGCCCGCATCGCACCGGGCGCTGCGCCAGGCCGAGCGCGCGATCGGCGCGACGGCCGAGCACCATGCCGGCATTCGCCTGCGGGACGCGGCCGCGGCACCCGATCACGACGCCCGATCGTGACGCTGCGCCCCGCGCTCGCCGGGTAGGTTGGGGTTCGTGGCGACCAAGTGGGTCTATGACTTCTCCGAGGGCTCGCGGGACATGCGCGATCTTCTGGGCGGAAAGGGCGCCAACATCGGCGAGATGACGCGGATCCTCGGGGCGGCACGGGTGCCCGCGGGGTTCACCGTCACCACGGAGGCCTGCGTCGCTTACATGCAGGCCGGGCAGGAGGCACCCCCGGGGCTCGACGAGCAGGTGGCCGAGGCACTCGCGCGGCTCGAGGACCATGCCGGCAAGCGTCTGGGCGACCCGTCGGACCCGCTGCTGGTCTCCGTGCGGTCGGGGGCGCGGGAGTCCATGCCCGGCATGCTCGACACGGTCCTGAACCTCGGGCTCAACGACGAGTCCGTGGTCGGGCTCGCCGAGAGGACGGCCAACGAGCGCTTCGCCTGGGACTCCTACCGGCGCTTCGTGCAGATGTTCGGCAACGTCGTGACGGGCATCGAGGGCGAGCGCTTCGAGGCCGAGATCAAGCGCGTGAAGGCCGATCGCGGCGTGAGCCTCGACACCGAGCTCGATGCCGCCGCGCTGCGCGAGCTCGTCGCCGGCTTTCGCTCCCTCTATGCGTTTCCGACCGATCCGCGCGACCAGCTGCGGGCTGCCCTTCGCGCGGTGTTCGACTCGTGGACGGGCGACCGGGCCGTGACCTACCGGCGCATCAACCGCATCCCCGACGACTGGGGCACGGCGGTCAACGTCCAGCAGATGGTCTTCGGTAACAAGGGCGATGACAGCGGCTCGGGCGTGGCGTTCAGCCGCGACGAGGTCACCGGCGAGCCGGATCCCAGCGGCGACTTCCTCCTCAACGCGCAGGGCGAGGACGTCGTCAGCGGCGTGCGCAACACGCTCGACATCACGCGGATGGCCGACCGCCTGCCCGAGGCCTACCGCGAGCTGATGGACATCCTGCGCACGCTCGAGGGCCACTACAAGGACATGCAGGACACGGAGTTCACGGTGGAGGAGGGGCGCCTCTACATGCTCCAGACGCGCAACGCCAAGCGTCCGGCGCAGGCGGCGGTGCGCTTCGCGGTCGATGCCGTGGGCGAGGGACTGCTGACCCAGGCGGAGGCGCTGGGGACGATCGACGCGGAGGGGCTCGACAGCCTCCTGCATCCCACCTTCGATCCGCAGACCGACTACACGGTGCTGGCCAGGGGTGTGGCGGCCTCACCGGGGGCCGCCAAGGGCGAGATCGTCCTTACCGCGCAGGACGCGGTGGCCAAGGGCCAGGACGGCCGCGACGTTCTGCTCGTGCGACAGTTCACCGAGGCCGAGGACATCGCCGGCTTTCACGCCGCCAAGGGGATCCTCACCAGCGAGGGCGGCAAGGCCAGCCACGCCGCGCTGGTCGCGCGCGGCATGGGCGTGCCGGCCGTGACGGGGGCGTCGGAGCTCGAGATCGATGCCGTCCGGCGGACGGTCAGGGTGGGCGACACGGAGTTGCGGGAGGGCGACCTGATCGCCATCGACGGATCGACGGGCACCATCACCGTCGATGACGTACCGCTGGTGGAGCCCGAGGTGGGGGAGGACTTCGAACAGATCCTGCGCTGGGCCGACGACCATCGCCGCCTGGGGATCCGCACCAACGCCGACACGCCCGAGGATGCTCGGCGCGCCCGCGAGTTCGGCGCCGAGGGTATCGGCCTCTGCCGCACCGAGCACATGTTCTTCGGTGACGAGCGCCACGGCGCGATGGTCCGGGTGATCCTGGCCGACGACGACGACGAGCTCCAGGCCGCCCTCGACGAGCTCCTGCCCCATCAGCAGGGTGACTTCGAGGGCATCTTCGAGGCGATGAGCGGGCTGCCGGTCACGATCCGCCTGCTCGACCCGCCGCTGCACGAGTTTCTGCCCCCGCTCCATCAGGTGGAGGCCGACGTCGAGCGCGCGCGCATCGAGCGCTCCGACGACCTCCCCGAGCTCGAGCACACCCTCGACCGCGTGCGTGCGTTGCAGGAGACCAACCCGATGCTCGGGACGCGCGGCGTACGGCTCGGGATCCTCTTTCCCGAGATCTACGCGATGCAGTGCCGGGCGATCTTCCGGGCGGCCCGGGCGATCCGGGAGCGCGGGAGCGACGATCCCCGGGTCGAGATCATGATCCCACTCGTCGACTACGAGCGCGAGCTCGAGCTCGCGCGCGGGCTCGTGGAGCGCGTGGGGCGCGAGGAGGGCGTCGAGGAGGGCTCGTATCTGATCGGGACGATGATCGAGCTGCCGCGTGCGTGCCTGCTGGCCGATCGCATCGCCGAACATGCCGACTTCTTCTCGTTCGGCACCAACGACCTCACCCAGACCACGCTCGGGTTCTCGCGCGACGACATCGAGGGCAAGATCCTGGCTCGCTACATCGACCAGAAGATCTTCGACCGGTCGCCGTTCGAGACGCTGGACACGCCCGGTGTCGGGCAGCTCGTGCGGATGGGCGCGTGGCTGGGGAAGTCGGCCCATCCGGACCTCCATCTGGGCATCTGCGGCGAGCACGGCGGGGACCCCGACTCGATCGAGTTCTTTCACCACAGCGGGCTCGACTACGTCTCGTGCTCCCCCTACCGCGTACCGGTCGCGCGGGTGGCGGCCGCCCAGGCGGCGATCGCCGCGAGTGACGGACCGCAGGGCACCCCGTGATCGCCTCGATCGTCTGCGGGTGACGCGGCCGTGGACTTCGCCGCCGACCGGATGCGATTCGAGGAGGAGTGGCTCTCGCCGCTCGCGGCCCGCTCCTACCCGCAGCGCCGGGTGCAGGCCGAGCCCGACGCGGGAGTTCGCACGCCGCTGCAGCGCGACCGCGATCGCATCGTGCACTCCAAGGCGTTCCGGCGCCTCAAGCACAAGACCCAGGTCTTCGTCTCCCCCGAGGGCGATCACTACCGCACCCGGCTCACGCACACGCTCGAGGTCACGGGCATCGCGCGAACGGTGGCCCGGGCCCTACGCCTCAACGAGGATCTGACCGAGTCGATCGGCCTCGGCCACGATCTCGGCCACCCGCCCTTCGGCCACATCGGGGAGGCGGCGCTGGACGCGTGTGCTCGTGAGCACTTTCAGCGCGAGTTCCGCCACTACGAGCACTCGCTGCGGATCGTCGAGATCCTCGAGCCGCTCAACCTCAACCACGACGTTCGCGATGGGATCCTGTGTCACTCGGGCCGTGCGCCCCAGCCCGCGACCCTCGAGGGGCGGATCGTGCGCATCGTCGACCGCGTGGCCTACATCAACCACGACATCGATGACGCGCTGCGGGCCGGCGTGCTGGATCCGGCCGCCCTGCCCTCGGGGCCGATCGAGGCGCTGGGCCCCACCGGCTCGAGGCGCATCGACGCCCTCGTTCGCGACATGGTCTGGGCATCCGAGCGAGAGGGCGACATCGTGCAGGGCGACGAGGCCGGCGCGGCGATGGATGCCCTGCGGACGTTCATGTTCGACGAGATCTATCTCGGCCCGGTCGCCCGTGCCGAGCACGCGAAGATCGACACGGTGATCGGGGCGCTCTTCGGGCACTACGTGGACTCGCCCGAGACGATCCCCGACGACGGCGGGGCCGAGGGCGCCGATCTCGCCCAGCGGGTCACCGATTACATCGCCGGGATGACCGACCGCTACTGCCTGCGGGCGTATGAGGCGCTGACGATCCCGCGTGCCTTCGCGCTTTAGAGTCGGTCGGGTTGCCGCGCTACACCGACGAGTCCAAGGAACGGGTCCGGGATGCGATCGACATGATCGATCTCGTCGGCTCGCGTGTGGAGCTCAGGCGGTCCGGCGGGACGTCGTTCACCGGCCTGTGCCCGTTTCACGACGAGCGCTCGCCGTCGTTCAGCGTCGACGCCGCCAAGAAGCTCTATCACTGCTTCGGCTGCGGCGAGGGGGGAGACGCGTTCAACTTCGTCCAGAAGCTCGAGGGCCTCGACTTCGTCTCGGCGCTCGAGTCGCTCGGCGATCGCTACAAGGTGCCGCTCGAGGTCGTCGAGGAGGATTCCCGGGCAGCGGCCGAGCGCGAACGGCGCGAGCGCCTGCTCGAACTGCTCGAGCGCGCGGCAACGTTCTACGTGCGGATGCTGTGGGAGTCCGACGAGGCGGCCGGTGCCCGGGAGTACCTGGCCGGGCGGGGCCTCGAGGAGGCGGTTCTGCGGGGGTTTCGCGTGGGCTATGCGCCTAGCGCGTGGGACAAGCTGTTGCTGGTGGCTCGCCGAGCGCGGTTCGGGGACCGCGAGATCTACGAGGCCGGTCTCTCCCAGAAGGGCCGCGAGGGCAGGACCTACGATCGCTTCCGCCGCCGGATCATGTTTCCGCTGGCCGACCGTCGCGGTCGGGTCCTGGGCTTCGGGGCGCGAGCCCTGGGCTCAGACCAGCAGCCCAAGTACCTCAACACCTCCGAGAACGAGCTGTTCCACAAGGGCCGCCAGTTGTTCGGCGCCGACGTCGCACGGGCGGCGGCCGCGAAGGCGGGGCAGACGATCGTCTGCGAGGGATACACCGACGTCATCGCCCTGCACCAGGCCGGGCTGCCCAACACCGTCGGGATCATGGGCACGGCGCTGACCGAGCAGCAGGTCGAGGCCCTGGCGGGGCTCGCCCCGACCGTCGTCCTGGCGCTCGATGCCGACAGCGCGGGGCAGGAGGCGATGCTTCGCGCCGCCCGGGTCGCGGCCGGCCGCCGGCTCGAGCTCCGCGTCGCGCCGCTGCCGGTCGGCAGCGATCCGGCCGACCTCGTGCAGCGCGATGGCGCGGAGGCGGTCGCGGCGCTGATGGCATCGTCGGTTCCGCTCGTGCGCTTCCAGGTCCAGCGAACGCTCGACACCGCCGACCTCTCCGGGGCCGAGGGCAAGGATCGGACGATCGACGCCCTGCGCCCGGTGTTCGCGGGGCTGGCCCAGTCCGTCATGCGTCAGGAGCTACTCGGCCTGGTCGCCGCGCGCCTGGACCTCACCGACGCGCTCGTGGCCGATCTGCTGTCGCGACCGGGGGGTGGCTCGAGGTCGAGTCCCCACACCGACCCGGGCGCGCCCTCCTCGCCCGCGTCGCGTCTGCCGGGCAACGGGGCACCCCGTGCGACCTCGCCGGCCGAGCGCATCGAGCGCACGTTCCTGGCGTTGTGCATCGCCCTGCCGGAAATCGGAGGTGGCGCGCTGGAGCGGGTGACGCCCGAGCACTTCTCGTCGTCGCTCCTGCGGCGAGCCAGCGAGCACCTGCACGTGCATCTGTCGTCCCCCGCGGAAGGTGTCGCCGAGGACGACGCCGATCTCGGCGCGCTGATGACCGAGCTGGCGGTTCGCGCCGCGCGCGGCGACCCGACTCCGCAGACTCTGCAGGTCGAGGAGCTCCAGCTCGAGCTCGCCCGCCTCGATCGCTCGATCGCGCAGGCGCGCGCCGGCAGCGATGGTCACGTCTCAGAGCTGGTCGTCGAGCGGGCGGCGGTCAAGGGCGACCTCGACGCGGCGCTCGACGCTGCGCTCGAGGCCTCGGCCCCGCTGCCGCCGGGCGACGAGACCTGACGCAAGGCAGGCCATTACGCGTAACGCTTAGAAAACTCCGGGGGAGGGACTCGAACCCTCAACCTCTCGATTAACAGTCGAGCGCATCTGCCAATTGAGCTACCCCGGACCGAACTACCCCGGAGAGAAGGCCGGGGACAGCGCAAGTCTAGCGTCGATCACCCTGATTCCACCCTCCACTTCGGCGTGGCAGGTCGCGCAGAGCAGGACGCATTTACTCGCCTCGTGGCGCGCTTTGGCGAGCGCTCTGGTAACGCCGGCGGCGCTGAGCGAGAACTCCTTGCCGTCAGGATCGACGTGGTGGAACTCGAGCGCACCGAGGTACCGGTCGTAGCCGCACAAAGCGCAGCGGCCTCCCGCCTCGGCGACGAGGGTCTCCTTGACGAGCCGCCGACGGCGCATGACGGCTTCCGAGCGGCAGCTCAGACAGCGGCGGGCCCCGTCGTTACGAACCTGGAATACGGTCTCCCCGTGCACCGCGCAGACCCCGAGGAAGCGCTCCCCGGCCTGCGCACATCGAGGTTGTCTCGCGCGATTCGTCCGAAGTTCGTACCGGCGGAGCCAGTGGCGTACCGCGGCCGGGCTCAGGCCGACGGCGTCTGCGATCTCCCGGACGCTGAGACCTCGGCCTATAAGGTGCTCGAGCACTTCCTTCCCCACTCCGCCCTTGGGTGCGTGCTTGCTGCGAAGTCGGGGTTCGAGGTCGTGCTTCTTCAGCCAGTAGGAGACCGTCGACGGGTGCCGACCGACCCGGCGCCCGATCTCCTCGAGCGAGCACCCCTCCGAAAGCATCGCTTGCAGGGTTTCTCGATCCAGCATGATGCGAACACTAGTTCGTGTGCCGGACGGAAGCGAACGTCTCGACGAGGTCCGCCGCGCGACGGCTGCCGTTCGTGTCCGCCGAGCGGGCTGCGAGCGCGGAGACGCGATCTCGCTGTTCGTCGTCGGCCAGCGCCGAGGCCACCGCGAGCCGCAGCGCGCGCGGTGTCGCAAAGCGCCGGGGAAGGCGGACGCCCAGGCCGGCCCAGACGACGCGCGCCGCGTTCTCGTTCATGTCCCCCGCGGCAGGGACGACCACCGGAACGGTGCCGCACGTGAGCGCCCGGGCGACCGTTCCGTGGCCGCCGTGGCAGATCACGATGTCCGCGGCGGGCATCGTGCGTGCGTAGGAGACCCATTCGACGAGCCGGGCGTTGGCAGGTACGCGTACCGGCCGCGCCGGCAGCCGGCGGTTGTAGGTCGCCAGGACGCGAACGGGGGCATCGGCGAGCCCGTCGAGCGCCGCGCGCAGCAGCCGGTGCTCGGTGTCCTGCGAGGTCGAGGGCGCGACGAGCACGAGCGGCTGCTCCCCGGGCGGCAGCGCCACCGCCGGGTGGTCCAGCTCGAACTGCAGCGGCCCGACGACGTGGACGTGTGCGGGCCACGTGCGCGGGTACTCGAGCTCCGGCAGCGTGCCCACCAGCACGAGGCCGGGCGACAGCCCGCCGTGAAACTGCGCCACCGGGCCCATCCCCAGCCGCCGCCGGGTCTCGTTGAGTTCTGCTCGCCCGCGCCGCAGGCCGCCCTCGACGACGCGGTGCAGCGACCGCCACAGCGCGCGCCCCACCGCCGTGCGGGGCAGGCGGGCCCCCAGCGAGTAGGGAGGAGACCCCGGCGCACCCACGGGGAACACGTGAGGTATGAGCGTCGCCCACGGGACGCTCGCACGTTCCGCCGCCAGCGCCGGAGCGAGCGTCAGGATGTCGGCCACGACCACGTCAGGAGCCACGGAGGCGATCAGCGGCTCGGTCTCGCGCGCCGCGCGCACCACCGCCTCGTAGGGCTTGAGCGGCCGGTCGAGTGTGGGAAAGACGTGGTACTCCGGGGCGGCGGCAAAGGCCATGCCGTGCCGCTCGATCTCGGGCTGCCAGCGCTGCCAGGTCTGGACCCAGACCTCGTGGCCCCGAGCGGCGAGCTCGCGCCCCAGGGCGATGATCGGGAAGGCATGCCCGGGGTCCCCGAAGGCGCCGAGCAGGAACCGCCGCGCTACGAGATCTCCTCGAAGAGCTCGGCGAGCTGACGGAGCTGGTCGAGGCGGCCCGCCTTGTCGAAGGCCAGCGGCGTCACGCCCAGGGTGCCCACGCCCGCGTCGCGGTAGACCTCCAGCCGCTCGCGAACGATCTCGCGCGGGCCGATGAGCGCCACCTGGTCGAGGAAGTCGGCGGGAAGGGCCGCCATCGCCTCGTCCTTCTTGCCCTCCAGGTAGAGGTTCTGGACCACCTCGGCCGCGTCCTCGAAGCCGTAGCGCCGCATCAGCGCGTTGTAGAAGTTCTGTTTCTTCGAGCCCATGCCTCCGACGTAGAGGGCGACGAACGGCCGCGTCACGTCGCGCGCGCTGTCGACGTCGTCGGTGATGAACACGTTGACGGTGGGGGCGATGTCGAACCCATCGAGGGACCGCCCCGCGGCGGCCGCCCCCTCCTCGAGGTTCTTGCGGAGCTGGGGGAGTAACTCCGGCGAGAGCAGCGTCGGGATCCAGCCGTCGGCGATCTCGCCGGCCAGCGCGGTGTTCTTCGGCCCGATGGCTGCGAGGTAGATCGGGATCGAGTCCTGCACGGGCGAGATCGTCAGCTTGAGCGCCTTGCCGGGCCCATCGGGCAGCGGGAGCTCGAAGTGCTCGCCCGCGTACTCGAGCCTCTCGCGGGCCAGCGCCTTGCGCACGATCGCGACGTATTCCCTCGTCCGCGCGAGCTGGTGGGCGAAGCGCACCCCGTGCCAGCCCTCCGACACCTGCGGCCCGCTCGATCCGATGCCCAGCAGCATTCTCCCGTCGGAGAGCTGGTCGAGCGTCGCCGCGGTCATCGCGGTCATCGCGGGCGAACGGCCCGGCATCTGAAAGATCGCGGAGCCGATCTTGATGGTCGTCGTCTGACCGGCGATCCAGCCGAGGATCGTCGCGGAATCCGAGCCGTATGCCTCCGCCGTCCACACGGAGTCATAGCCGAGCGTCTCGGCGGCCCGGACGATCTCGAGCTGGTCCTCGCGCGTCAGACCGAGGCCCCAGTAGCCGATGTGGACCCCCAGCCTCATGCAGGTTCCCTCCCAACGCGGGAAAGCGGTTGTCCGTCGCGACGGCAGGCCATAAGCTCCGCGGGAGCCTATGCGACGCTCACCGCACGACGACCTCCGCCTGGCCATCGACTGCCTGCCCGAGCGCACCCGGATCGCGATGCTCGAAGGCATCCGCGACAACGAGATCATCGTGGGCGCCTACACCGACAAGGTCGGCGGCGTCTGCCCGATGCTCGCGGCCCATCGCAACGGCGGCCGCACCAACTTCATCTCGTTTGCCAGGGCATGGGACGCGTTCGCCCGGGTCAAGCGCCCACGCACGGCGACCGATCGCGAGGTTCGCATCCTCACGACGATGCTCGAAGCCAGCCTGCTGGCCGAGCGGCGCGTCGTGCTCGACGGGGTCATTGCCGAGCATCAGTCGATGGCCCGCCGGCGACGCGCTCGTGAGGCACAGCAGACCGGCTTGGGCTGGACCCGCCGCCCGCGCCGCTCGGACATCGAGGCTGCGTGGGCGATCGTCGATCGCGAAGCCGAGCTCGTCTCGTAGGGGCGTGTCAGAGGACCGAGCGTGGAGTTGCGGCCCATCGAGGACGGCGATCTCGACAGGATGGTGGAGATCGTCAGCGAGCCGTGGCGCGGTGGTGGGGTCCGATCGCCGACCCGCAGACGCTGCGCGACGACCTCCACAACGACGGTTCGGCGTTCGCCGTGCTGGTCGACGGCGGCGTGGCCGGTTGGCTGGGGTACGAGGAGGAGCTCACCGACAACTACCGGTACGTGTCCCTCGACATCCTGCTCGCCGTCGAGCATCAGGGCAGGGGACTGGGTCGTGCCACCCTGCGCTCGGCGGTCCGGCACTTCGCCGCCCGCGGCCACCACCGTTTCACGATCGATCCCGCGGTGGACAACGCGCGGGCGATCCGTACGTATGAGGCCGTCGGGTTCCGGCCGGTCGGGGTGATGCGCTCCTACGAGCGCGGCAACGACAGGGCGCTACCACGACAACCTGCTGATGGACCTGCTGGCGGGGGAGTTGCGGGAGGCGTGACGTTCCTGCCTCGACGATCGCCGGTCAGAGCTCGTCGCCCGGGCGGATGAACTGGATCTCCGGGACGATGCAGGCGGGTGACATCTCCAGCAACGCCAGGACGGCGATCGCGATGTCCTCAGGGCGGATCATCGCCTCGGCCTCGACCTGGCCCTTGACGAAGTCGGTCATCGGCGTGTCCACGAAGCCGGGACACAGCGCCGTCGACTTGATGCCCTCGCCGGCGAGCTCGCGGTGCATCGACTGCGTGAACCCGACCACCGCGAACTTCGACGCCGCGTAGACCGACAGCCAGGCCTGCCCGTGCTTTCCCGCGATGGACGCGGTGTTGACCACCAGCGCATTGTGGTGCTCGGCCCCGGCCGCGCGCAGCATCTCGACGGACTCGCGGTAGAAGAGGACGATCGAGCGGACGTTCGTGGCGAGCTGCATGTCGAGCTTCTTGGTGTCGATCTCGCCCACCGGCGCGCCGATGCCGACCCCCGCGTTGTTGATGAGGACGTCGAGGCGTCCGAAACGGTCGCGGTGGGCCCCGACCACCCGTTTGACGACCTCCTCGTCGCCGAGGTTGCCCGCCACGTGCTCGACGTCGAAGCCCTCATCGCGCAGGCTCTCGGCGGCGGCCTCGAGCTTGTCGGGTCGCCGCGCCGCCATGGTCACCCCGTGCCCCTGCCGACCCAGCATCCGGGCGATGGCGAGCCCGATCCCGCTCGATGCCCCCGTCACGATCGCTGCTCGGTCCGCCATGTCGCCGCCCTCCATCTCGGTGTCTGTGTGCTGCGAAGCCCGGGAATCCAATCAGCTACCTTGCTCGAAGATGTCGCTCCGCGCTCTCCTGCCTGCCCTCGGCGGGCTCGCCATCGCCCTGGCGGGCTGCGGAAGCGATGGCCGGTCCGGCTCCACACCGAGCCCCTCGTCACCCACCACGGCGCGAGCGCAGGACTTTCCCAAAGGCGAGGGTCTGTCGTTCGAGGAGATCCAGTCGCGCTATCCGGCACAGCTGTCCCTGGGGATCGGAGCGAGCGTGATGCGCCAGGGCGCCAACCGCGTTCCGTTCGTGGTCCTCGACAAGGGCGCACGGCCCGTGACCAATGCCTCCGTGGCTCTCTACACGGTCCACACGGACGGAACCGGGGTGCGTGGGCCGTACGCCGCCAGGGAGACGCCGTTCGGCGTCAACCCGCGGTACCGCTCGAAGATCAGCGCCGCGGACACCGACCTCGGCAAGGCCTTCTACGTCGCCGACGTGCAGTTTCACGGGGGCGCCCCGCAGGGAGTCTTCGCGCTCGTGCGCATGGACGGGCGCCTGGTCGCCGCCTCGCCGTCCCCGCTCGGGGTCAAGGGCACCAAGCAGTCGACACCACCCGACGTCGGCGACCACGCCATCTCCGTCCACACCGAGACGGTCACCGACGTCAAGAAGGTCTCGGACATCACCACCCGCGTCCCACCGGACACCGACATGCTGCGGGCCGATCTCGCCGACGTGCTGGGCCGCAAGCCCGTCGTCCTGGTCTTCGCGACTCCGGAGCTGTGTCAGAGCCGTGTCTGCGGCCCCGTGGTCGACGTCGCCGAGCAGGTGCATGCCGAGCTGGGCGCCAAGGTGGCCTTCATCCATCAGGAGATCTACAAGGACAATCAGGTCGACAAAGGCCTGCGTCCCCAGTTGCTGAGCTGGCGATTGGCCTCGGAGCCGTGGACGTTCGTGATCGACCGACAGGGCCGCATCGCCGATCGCCTGGAGGGCGCGATCTCGGTGCGAGAGCTCCGCGCGGCCGTCCGCAGGACGCTGTAGCGGCGCTGCTCAGCCGCGGCGGTCCTCGTGAAGCTGGGCGTCGCCGTGCTTGAGATGTGTTCGAAGGTCGTCGGGCAGTGGCGACGACGATTCCGCGAACAGCGCCTCGCAGGTCTGCAGGATCAACCGCGGTCGGGTCGCCCGCGGCGTTTTCCCCCCGCAAGAGGTCGCTCAGGTCAAGGCGATCGCGTGCGAACTGCCCAAGACGCACGGCATCTCACTGAATGGGTTGCCTGCCTCCGCGCAGGCGATCGCATATGCCGCGCGTTCGAAGTACTCCAGGAGATCGGGCGGCCCGTAGCCATCCTTGAGCCCGTACGGCCATAGTCGTCGATCCGCACCGTCTGCGTTTCCCGCTCGACGAACTGCCGCACGCCCACCGTGGTCTTCTTGAGTGCGTTCGGGAAAGCCGAGCGGAACTCAACAAGCACGCCTACGGCCTCGGTGAGGGGTTCGGGCTCGAGGGACGCCGAGGCGTCCCCCAACCAGTCGCGCAGCGTTCTGCCGGCTCTGTCGATGCGACTGTTGGACAACGTCGGGACCGGCAGCACATGATCGAGCGTATGTCAGCGAGCTACGTCCTGTTGCCCTTTTGTTGCCCCTGGCCGGGCTGGCGACACCGAATCGCCCATGTTTCCTATGGGGCAGGCAGGACTCGAACCTGCGCCCTACCGATTATGAGTCGGCTGCTCTGACCAACTGAGCTACTGCCCCGCGCACCACCGGCACCATACGCAGCACAGCGCCCACGACGGGCTCCGTACGGACTTGCCCACGTCGATCAGCATCAAGGTCGTCGTGACCTGACGTGGTCCGTCAGCGGACGGCCACCCGGCGAGAGCATGGCGCTCGCCGGTCGTGCGTCGGAGTCGACCGCAGGAGAACTCGTTGGCTCCTCGCCGCTGAAGTGATCGGGGCGGACGCGGTCCTCGGGCTCCAGGTGGACCAGAACGGTGGTCAGCGGCAGATGGCCGACCACCGCGTCCTTGAGCCGGTGCGAGATCGAGTGGGCCTCCTCCAGGCTGGTCCCGGCACGAAACTGCAGGTGCAGGTCGACCTGGTGGCTTGCCCCCGAGTGGCGGCCCCGCAGGTCGTGGAAGCCGACCACCGCGCCGTGAACGAAGGACTCGACGACCGGTCGAATGGCTGCGAGGTCGTCGGGGGGCAGGCTCTCGTCGACGAGTCGGCGCCCGGATCCGACGAGGATGCGCATGGCGGTCGCGCTGATCGCGGCTGAGACGAGGAGGCCCATGACCGGGTCGATCCACCGCTCCCCGGTCGCCGCCGTCAGCAACAGGGCGGCCAGCACGCCGACCGAGACCATGGCGTCCGTGCGCAGATGCGCACCGTCCGCCGCGAGCGCCGCCGAGCCGGTTGTCGTCGCGACCCGGCCAAGCTGCCGCGCCACGAGGACGTTGACGACCGCGGCGGTGGCGACCACCGCGACGCCGATCCCGACCCTTCCGACCGAACCCCCGATGATCAGCCGGTGAACGGCCTGATAGGCGATGACGGCCGCGCCCGCGAGCAGGAGCAGGGCCTGCACGGCGGCGCTGACGTCCTCGACCTTCTCGTAGCCGTACGGGTGGCTGGCGTCGGCGGGGCTGTCGGCCTTGCGCACCGAGAACAGCGTCAGGACGGAGGCCAGCAGGTCCATCATGGACTGGATGGCGTCGCTGAGGATGGCGACCGAGCCCGTCAGCACGCCGGCGACGAGCTTGAGGGCGATCAGCGCGCCGTTCGACGCCACCGACAGCGCGGCAGCGCGTGATTTGCGGGCTGGGTTGTTCGCGAGGGCCGGCATGCCTGGGGTCAGTCTGCCCGGCAAGCCGCCGCTCCAGCCGCCGAGACGGCCATGGGCTAGGCTCGGGCCGCATGGACGTCGCCGGCGCGCCGCACGACGGTCGCCGTGTGCGGACGCGGGCATTCGCGCGGCGCCACCGCCGCCTGATCACCGTTGCCGGTTTCCTGTTGACTACCGGAGCTCTCGCGGTCGTGCTCGCCGGGCACCGCGACGAGTTCGCCACCGCGCTGTCGAGTGCCTCCCCGTGGACGCTCCTCGGCGCGAGTGCGCTGCAGATCGTCGCGCTGCTGGCCCGCACCGAGGCGTGGCACGGCTGCATCGCCGCCGCCGGGGGGACCGTCGAGCGCCGCCTGCTCTACCGCGCATCGAGCATGGGCTATGTCGGCAGCCTCCTCAACGCCCAGCTCGGTGTGGCGGCGCGGATCGCCGCGCTGCGCAGGTCGTCGCCGGCGACCAGTCCGGCGATCTCCACGCTCGTCGCCGCCGAGCTTCCGATCATGGCCGTCGAGGCCACGCTCGCGGCGTTGACGTCGTTCACCCTCGTCGGCCCTCTCGGCCTTCCGTGGTGGCTCCCGCTCGTCGCGCTCGTCGTGATGGGCGGACTGAGCACCGGCCTGAGGCATCTGGCGCTGCGGACGGGACGCGAGCTGTGGAAGGGCCTCGCGGTGTTGCGGACGCTGCGCGACGGCCGTCGTCTCGTGGCGGTGATGCTGATCGCGGTCCTCGCGCAGATCACACGCAACTGGATGCTGCTGCAGGCGGTTGGCGTGGATGCGTCACCCCTTGACGCCATCGCGGTCCTCATCGCGATGATCACGCTCAGCCAGCTGCCCGTCGGGCCGAGCGTCGGCGCCGCCGCGGCGGTGCTGATCCTCGGCCGCCAGGGCGTTGCCGCGGTCGCGGCGGCCGGTGTCCTGTCGACCGCCACCGGCATGGTCGGCGGCCTCACGTTCGCGGGCTGGGCGGGCGCCGACCGGCTCTGGGCCGGCCGCGGATCGCGCGAACGGCACCGCGTGGGGCGCGAGGGTCCGGATCGCGGTGGGCTCCCGCTGTAAGCATCGGACCATCGTTGTGGCGGTCATCCGCGCCACCGATTAGGCTCACCGCGCCATGGAATACCCGTCGCTCAAGCGTTCCGAGATGCTCGCCGCCTCGCCACCGATGTTCGAGAACCGGCTGCTGGACTCGCTCTCGCGCGTGCATCCGATGGTGCCCCCGCTCATCTTCGTCCCGGCGATCCTCATCACCGCGCTGACCGGGGCCCAGCGGGTCGGGACGGCCAACCTCTTCCTCGGCCTCCTGCTCGGCTACGTCATCTGGACCCTGACCGAGTACTGGCTGCACCGGATCGTCTTCCATTTCGAGCCCCAGGACGGGATCGGCGCCCGGTTGCACTGGATCATCCACGGCGTCCACCACGATCACCCCAACGATCCGATGCGCCTGGTCATGCCGCCCTCGGTCAGCGTGCCGCTGTCGGCCATGTTCCTCGGGATCTTCGCCCTGGTCCTCGGCGCGAACTGGGGCATCGCCGTGTTCAGCGGGTTCCTCGCGGGGTACCTCGCCTACGACATGCTGCACTTCCATACGCATCACCACCGCCCGACCTCGCGCATGGGCCGCAAGCTGCGCGAGCTGCACATGCGCCACCACTTCCAGGACGATCAGACGGGCTATGGCGTCAGCGCTCCGTACTGGGACCTGGTGTTCGGGACCGCGTCGCGCTCGCGGCCCGCCAAGTAGAAGGGTAGGCGCTCACCCCCGGGGTTTGACGGGTGCTTCGCGGCGAGGACAACTCCTGCCTTGCCTCCGTGCTCCGGCCCTCCCCGCGTGGAGGGCCGGACACACTCCTTTCCGCGGACGCGTGAAGGGATCCCCCCCGGCGCCGTCGAAACAGACGGCGCCTATGAAGAGCACCTCGCCCGCCCCCGCCCAGGCCGCCGGACACCAGACGTTGTCGGCCTACATCCAGGCGCGCTTCGACGAGTTCAGTCGCTCGCAGAAGGACGTGGCCCAGTACATCGTCGACCATCTCGACGAGGTCGCCTTCCAGACGGCCGAGGAACTGGCGCGGCGCGCGAACACGTCGTCCTCGACCGTGGTGCGCTTCTCGCAGGCGCTCGGCTTCGAGGGCTATCCCGAGCTTCAGAGCTCCGCGAGGGAGGAATACCGTCGCCGGGTCGCCAACGGCACCGCCTCCGGACCGGGCTCGGCGGCTCCCCTCTTCTCCCTCGACCAGAGCGAGTTCGAGACGGCGCTGGCCGCCGACCACATCAACGTGGAGGAAACCGCCCGCAAGATCTCGCGCTCGGAGGTGGAGTCGGCCATCGACGCGATCGTCGACGCCGAGCGCCTGCTGGTGATCGGTACGGATCAGATGGCGTTCTTCGCCTCCTATCTGCGCCACCTGCTCATGCTCCTCGACCTGCGTGCCGAGACGGTGGCATCGCCGTCGCAGGAGGCCCTGGCCAAGCTCGGGCGGGTCGACGAGCGCACGCTGGTGATCGGCCTGAGCGCCGGACGTCCGCATCCGCTGGTCGTCCGCGCGATGAAGCTGGCTCGCCATCGCCACGCGACCACGGTGGCCGTGACCGACGCGACGCTGTCCGACGTGGCCAAGCTCGCCCAGATCCGGCTCTACTACTCGTCGAACTCGCCGGCCTACGTGCGATCGCACGCGGCGCTGCTGAGCCTCATCCAGGCCCTGGCCTACGGCGTCTACTCTCGCGACACCGGCCGCTTCGAGGACCGCATCAAGGCCTTCCGCCTGAAGTAGGAGCGGCTTCGCCGTCCTAGACTCGGGGCATGCGCGAAGAAGCCACGTTCCGCGTCAAGACCGGCCTGGCCGAGCAGCTCAAGGGCGGCGTCATCATGGACGTCGTCGACGCCGCGCAGGCCCGGATCGCGCAGGACGCGGGGGCCGCGGCCGTCATGGCGCTCGAACGGGTGCCGGCCGACATCCGCCGAGACGGAGGGGTGGCGCGGATGAGCGACCCGCTGATGATCAAGGACATCCAGGAGGCGGTGTCGATTCCCGTCATGGCCAAGGCGCGCATCGGCCACTTCGCCGAGGCGCAGGTCCTCGAGGCGCTCGACGTCGACTACGTGGACGAGTCCGAGGTGCTCACGCCCGCCGACGAGGCCCACCACATCGACAAATGGGCGTTCAAGGTGCCCTTCGTCTGCGGCGCGACGAACCTCGGCGAGGCGCTGCGGCGCATCGGGGAGGGAGCGGCGATGATCCGCTCGAAGGGCGAGGCCGGGACCGGAGACGTCAGCGAGGCGGTTCGCCATCTGCGGGCGATCGTCTCCGAGATCAAGCGCCTCGGCACGCTGAGCGAGATGGAGCTGATGACGGCCGCCAAGGAGCACGCCGCGCCCTATGACCTGATCGTCTCGGTGGCCCGCGAGGCCCGGCTTCCGGTGCCGCTGTTCTGCGCGGGCGGGATCGCCACGCCGGCGGACGCTGCGCTGGTGATGCAACTCGGTGCCGAGTCGGTGTTCGTGGGCTCGGGAATCTTCAAGAGCGAGGATCCGGCGCCGCGAGCGCGGGCCATCGTCGAGGCGACCACCCACTTCGCCGACCCCGAGCGGGTGGCGAAGGCCTCCGAGGGCCTCGGCACGGCGATGGAGTCGCTCGAGACGCGCAAGCTCGGCGAGAACGAGCTTCTCGCCGGCCGTGGCTGGTGATCGCTCCGGCTCGCCGCTCATCGGCGTCCTCGCCCTGCAGGGCGGGTTTGCCGGGCACGGACGCCTTCTGGCCCGTCTGGGCGCCTCCGTGCGGGAGGTGCGGGTGCCCGGCGACCTCGACGGCCTCGGAGGGCTGGTGATGCCGGGCGGGGAGTCCACCACGATGGAGCTGGGCATCGAGCGCGAGGATCTGGGCGACCCCTTGCGCGAGTTCGCGGCGTCGGGCCGGCCCGTGTTCGGCACCTGCGCCGGGCTGATCGTGCTCGACCGCGATCATCTGGGGGTGCTCGACATCCGCTGTGAGCGCAACGCGTTCGGACGCCAGGCCCATTCGTTCGAGACGGACCTCGAGATGGAGGGCGCGACCACGCGTGCCGTGTTCATTCGCGCGCCGTGGGTCACCGAGGTGGGGCCGGATGTCGCGGTGCTCGCGGAGGTCGACGGACACCCGGTGGCGGTGCGCCAGGGCAGCGTGGTGGCGGTGGCGTTTCACCCGGAGCTGGCCGGCGAGTCGGCGTTGCACGAGCGCTTCCTCACGGCGGTCAGGGGGCGAGCTTGAGGCCGGCGCTTGCGACCGCGCTCGCGTTGTGGGCGGCGTTGCCGTCGGCGGCGTGCGGGACGGCAGGGCCCGCGCCTGCGCCCCATCGACCGGCGGCCACGGTGGTGCTCGTCCCCGGCAGTGGCTTCCACGGTGTGGGCCCGCATCACCGCTACGGGCTGTCGCTGAGCGGCGCGGTGTGGCGGGGCTGGGGGTATCACCCCCGGCTCGCCCGCTACCGGGCGGGCAAGGACGGTCTCGCTGACGTGGCGGCCACCGTGCGCGCGGCCCGGCGCGCCCGGCCTACGGCGCCGCTGTGCATCTACGGCGAGAGCTCGGGAGGCACCTGGGCGCTGGTCGCGGCGGCGCACGATCCCGAGGTCGACTGCGTGGTCGCCTCGGCCGCGCCGACGGACCAGGAGACATGGGCGCGGTCCGATCGCCACGGGGCCCAGCGGCTGGCGCGGGTGGTGTGGCCGGGGTTCTTCGGCGACGCGGCCCACGACGACGCCTACGAGCCCTTCGACGTCTGGCGGTCGGTCCGGCCGCAGATTCCGGCCTTCCTGATCTACGCGACCGACGACCAGGCGGTGCCGGCGCAGCAGGGACGGCTGTTCGCGACGCTCGGGCCCGAGACGACGCTGCGGGTGCTCGCCCGCGGCCGGCACGGCTTCGTCCACGGCGACGTGAACGCCGCGCAGCTCGTGCGGGCGCGCGGCGCCGTCAGCCGGTTCGTCGCGACAGCAACGCGCTGAGCCTGCGGGTCTCCCGCATCAGCTCCGCGTGCACCACGACGTGCTCGCGCCCTGCCCGCCCCATCGCCGCCCGCTCGGCCACCGAGAGAGCGAGCAGCTCGCCCAGCGCGACGCCGAGCTGGGCGGGGTCGCCGGGAGCGACGAGCCTCCCGAACGCGGGCCGGACGATCTCCGGCAGCCCCACCTCGTCGGAGGCGACCACCGGCACCTCCATGGCCAGCGCCTCTTTGACGACAACCGGCATCGAGTCGCGGTCTCCGTCGGCGGCGATCACGCTCGGCATGGCGAGCACGGCCGCAGCCTCGAGCTCCTCACGCACCTGGAGCGGGTGAAGGCTGCCGACGAGGCGGACGAGCCCATCGAGCCCGAGGCGGGCGATCTCGCACTGCAGGCCCTCCCGCAGGGGACCGTCACCGACGATCCGGACCTCGCCGAGAAGCGGGCGCAAAGCCGGTTGCGCCGCCGCCCGGATCAGGTGGACGAAGCCCTTCTTCTCGATCAGGCGGCCCACGGCCAGCACCGTCCGCCGCTCACCGTGCGGCGTGCGCCGCCGGAACTCCTCGGAGTCGACGCCCATGACCACGACCTCGATCCGGGCGCCGGGCGCGATCGCCCTCAGGTCACGGGCGGTGTAGGCACAGCCCGTGGTCGTCACGGCCGCCGCGCGCAGCTTCTCGGCGAGGTTGGCCGGCGCGGCGTAGATGTCGTAAGCGTGGGCGGTGAGGCTGAACCGCGTGCCCAGCAGGCGCTGAGCGCGCAGGGCGTCGAGCGCCGAGGCCTTGGCGAAGTGGACGTGCACGTGCCGGTCGCCGATCCCGAGGAGGCCGGGGGCCAGAGTCCGCAGGGGCAGCACCCGTTCCTCACGCCGCCACCGGGAACGGGCCAGGAGGTCGCGCGCGACCCCGAGCGGGTGGGCGCGCGCGAGGCGGGCCATGGCGCGCAGGCGCTCGCCGCGCGATTCATCGCTCCGGTAGGCCACCGGAACGTCGTGGCCACTCGGGCCGGCCGGCTCATCGGCCCGCTCGTGGGCCAACACGTCCACCCGGTGCCCCAGGCGCAGGAGCGCGCGGGCCTCGTTGGCCACGAAGGTCTCCGAGAGCACCGGAAAGCGCTCGCAGCGGATCTGGATCGGGACGGGTGTCACACCACGAGCCCGTGGCGAACCGTGTTCTCGGTCACCACGCGCGGCTCGACGAACGCCAGCAGGTAGTCGGGGCCACCGGCCTTGGTTCCCGTTCCGGACAGGCGGTTGCCGCCGAAGGGCTGGCGGCCCACCATCGCACCCGTGATGTGCCGGTTGACGTAGAGGTTGCCGACGGGGGTGCACGCGGCGACGCGTTCGATCGTCCGGGGGTTGCGGCTGAACAGGCCGCCGGTCAGCGCGTGGCTCATGCCGTCCATCCGGTCGAGGGCGTCCTCGACGCTGCTCACGCTCTCGATGGCCAGCAACGGGCCGAAGATCTCGTCCCGGAGGACGGAGGATTCGGCCGGCAGACCGGTGGCCACCGTCGGCGGGCAGAACCAGCCCTTCGCGGGGATCGCCTCGTCGCGCCGCGCCGCGATCGTGCCCTCCTCCGCGGCGAGCTTCGCGTAGCGGGCCACCCTCTCCCGGGCCTCGCGCTCGATCACCGGGCCGACATCGATGCCGAACGCGTCGGCCTGCCCGATCTGCAACGCGGCCACCGCGCCGGCCACGCGCTCGACGAGCACGTCGGAGATGGCCGCGTGGACCAGTACGCGTGCGGCGGCCGAGCACTTCTGGCCGGCATAGACGAACGCCGAGCGGACGATCGCGGGCACGGCCTCGTCGAGATCGGCATCCGAGTCGACGATCACGCAGTTCTTGCCGCCCATCTCGGCCACCACCCGCTTGAGGTGCCGCTGGCCGTGAGGCACCTCCGCGGCGATCCGGAGGATCTCCAGCCCGACCGGGGCCGACCCGGTGAAGGCGATCGTGTGCACGCGGGGATCGCTGATGAGCGTCGCGCCCACGTCGCCCTCGCCCGGCAGCAGGCCGATGGCCTCGGACGGCACACCGCCGGCGCGCAGCGCCTGCACCACCATCGCGCCGCAGGCCGGTGCCTGCTCAGCGGGTTTGAGCACCACGGTGTTGCCGGTCGCCAGGGCGGCGCCCGCCATCCCGGTCGGGATGGCGATCGGGAAGTTCCACGGCGCGATGACCACGCACACGCCGCGGGCGGCGTAGCGCATGGTGTTCCGCTCGCCGGGGACCTGGATGATCGTCGCGCCGCGGTCGAGGCTGATCGCCCCCCGGGCGTAGTACTCGAGGAAGTCGATGGCCTCGGCGACGTCGGCGTCGGCCTCGCCCCAGGGCTTGGCGCACTCGCGCACGCACAGGGCGGCGAGCTCGTGCCGGCGCTCGCGCAGCCAGGCGGCGGCCCGGACAAGCGCCTCGGCGCGCTCGAGCGCGGGCGTGGCCGCCCAGCGCGGTGCGGCCTCGGTGGCCACCGCGAGGGCTCGGCTCGCGTCGGCGGCCGTCGCCCGGGGGGCGAGGGCTACCAGGCGGTCGGGATCCCCCGGGTCGGTCGACACGAGGGTGTCGCCTTCGGTGCGGTCGCTGCCGATGAGCATCGGCGCGCGGATCGGCAGCTTGGGCTCGAGGGCGGCCATGCCCGCGAGGAGCGCGTCGCGCGCGTCGCGGCGGCGGAGCTCGAGAATCGGCTCGTTGACGAACGGCTGCGTCGTCACGGAGCGGCCAGGAGCTCCTCGAGCGGGCGGCCGCCGGCCTGCTCGGAAAGGAAGCTCTCGTTGCTCGTGTTCTCGAGGAGCCGCCGGACCAGGTAGGCCATTCCCGCTACGAGATCTCCGACCGGGCAGTACGTCCGGACCCGGTGGCCCTCCGAGGCCAGTGCGTGCTGGAGGTCGTCGCCAAGGCCGCGCAACACCTGAAACTCGACGTCGCGCTCGTCGGCGCCGGTGGCGCGGTTCGCGGCGATCGCGTGGGCCACGCTGCGCAGGTTGTGGCTGGCGATCGCCGGGCGCACATGGGGCCGGGCATCCAGCAGGCGGACGGTCAGCGCCTCGAAGTTGCGGTCGCAGTCGGCCTTGACCTCGAAAACCGGGGGCTGCCACCCGTGCTGCCGCGCATCGACGACCTCGTGGTCCCAGTAGGCGCCCTTGACAAGGCGGACGGAGAGCGGTTGGGCACGCTGGGACCGGGCGGCCCAGGCCAGGATGCGATCGCACAGCTCGGGCGAGTCGATCAGATAGGCCTGGAGGACCAGGCCGGCGCTGGGACCTTCCCGGAACTCGTCCTCGGAGAGCAGCTCGAGGACCAGTTCGATCACCGCCTCGCGGGAATCGAAGGACTCCATGTCGATGTGCAGGTGCGCATCGCCCTCCCGAGCCCGGCGCAGCAGCTCGCGCAGGCGCGGTCCGGCGTCCTGCTTTCCGAGGTCGGGAGCATCGGGGCGCAGCAGGGGGGTGAGTGCGGAGACCTTCACCGAGAGGTTGGAGCGCGGGATGGGGCCCATCGAGTCAGCCTCCAGCGCGGGCTGCGCAGGGAGCCGCGCGTAGGCGGCGCCCAGCGCGTCGAGGGCCTCGGCGCAACGGCGGGCGTAGCGGTCGGCCTCGGCGGCCGTGACGGTCGCCTCCCCGAGGAGGTCGACCGATGTGGCCACGCCCTCCTCCCACAGCGTTCGCAGGGTCTTCTCGGCCTCGCGTGGCGTCTCGGCGACGATGAACCGGTGAGCCATGTGGCGCACGCCGGCCGCGGCGGCCGTCCCGAGCGCGGCTCGCCCCGGTTTCGACCGCCCCATCTGCAAGGCGACGTCGAGCGGCATCGGCCGGCTGCCGAGCTCGCCGAGTAACCCCGTCAGGTGGTCGGCCAGGTCGTCGACGGAACGGCACGCGGGTACGACGTCGACGAATCGAAACAGCGCCGCGCGCAGCTCGGCATCGTGCGACGCCAGGTCCATGGCGCGGTCATCGATCGCCTTCATGGGATGCCGCGCCGCCGAGGGAAGCGCGGCGTCGAGACGGCGGCCGATGTCGAGGACCTCGGAGTCGGCGACCATCAGGGGTTCGTCGCCGTCGCCGTCGGCGTCGCCGTCGAGCGGGCGGCAATGCGCTGCGCGTCGGCGAGCGAGATCGACGTGACCGACTGCGAGACCCTTGACACCTCCGGAACGGGAACGGGCTGCGTGCCGGTGGGCGGCGTCTCGCTGCCGCCGCCAAAGACGCCCGACACCGCCATGATGATCACGACCGCCAGGACGACGAGTCCCGCCGGGAGCGCCAGATCGCGGAGACCATGGGCACGAAGCGGCAGGTGAGTCCCTCCGTCCCGGGCGGGCCTGAGCAGCCGCGGGGGCTTTCGGTCGGGCCGGGCCGCGCCTTCCTGGAGCGAGTGGCCCCGGCGGCGGTAGTGCCGCGCCTCGGCACGCGCGACGTACTCCTGGAGCTCCGGCTCGGGAATCAGGACGGGCTCGATCGGATCGACCTGGTCCCAGCGCGTCGTGTCGTCGGAGGCGTGGGGCGCCTCGGCGGGGAACGGCGCGGGGTCGTCGGGGAAGGGCGCGGCCTCGTCGG
>JBBPZE010000003.1:0-3160 GCA_038199185.1 Solirubrobacterales bacterium | reverse complement strand
GGGGGCCCTCCATCGCCTTGGTCTCCGGCGCCTGGATGTAGGGCTGCTCCTCCTTGGTGTCCTCCTCGTGGTAGACGCTCTCGGCGTTCACCGCCCAGATGTCGTGGTGGGTGCCGTCGACGAGGTTGTCCACGGCGCGCAGGGCGCTGAGCATGGAGTGATCGGAGTTGTTGTAGCGGTGCAGACCGTTGCGCCCGACCTGGGTGATGTTCCCGATCCGCGAGAGCCAATCGCGGATCACCCCGACGCGCTCCGAGTACTCGGCGTCGTACATCGGGTAGGCCTTGTGCACGCGCACGACGAACCCCCGCTCGACGCGGTCGGGGCGCGCGAGGCCGAGCTGCTCGAGCTCCCGCTTGGCGAGCTCGACGAGGTCCTCATCGCGCATCCTCCACAGGTCGTCGCCCTCGAAGGCGAAGAACTCGAGTCCGACGCTCGCCTTGTTGACGCCCGGCGGGACCATGTCGGGGCTCCAGGACTTGAAGTTCTGGATTCGGCCGACCCTGACGCCGGGCTCGTGGATGTAGATCCAGTTGTCCGGGAAGAGGTCCTCGCCGTCGATGACGAGCGAGACGGTGAGGAAGTCGCGATAGCGCAGGCCCCGCGCGGCGCGCTGGACGTCGCCGTCGGCCGGCGGCGCGGAGAGGCCGACGGTCGTGCGCAGCGGAAGCGACGAGATCACGTGCCCCGGCTGCAGCGTCTCCTGCGGCGTCTCCACGCCGACCACCTCGCCGTTCTCGATCCGGAGCCCGGTCACCGGGGCGTTGAGGCGCACCTCGCCGCCGAGCTCGGTGATGTCGGACGCCATCTGCTCCCACATCTGCCCGGGCCCGAAGCGCGGATACTTGAACTTGTCGATGAGCGACTTGATCTCGTCGTCCTTGTTGCCGAAGAACGCGGCCTTCGCGGCCGAGAAGAACGACAGGCCCTTGATCCGCTGCGCCGCCCACTCGGAGCGGATCTCGGAGGTCGAGACCCCCCACACCTTCTCGGTGTAGGACTTGAAGAAGTTGTTGAAGAGCCGCTTGCCGAAGCGATTGGAGACCCACTGCTCGAAGGTGTCCTCCGGGCCCTTGGGCTTGACTTGCGCCCACAGGTAGGAGACGAGGCAGCGCGTGAGCTCGAACGGGCCGAGCTTGCGGATCACGTCCATGCCCTGGAGCGGGTACTCCAGGAACTTCCGGTGCCAGTAGATGCGCGACTGGCGCGGGCGCAGCAGCCACTCCTCCCGGCCGCTCTTCGCGCTCGCGTGGGACATGATCTCGTCCCACAGCGCCTCGACCTCCTTGGCCTTTGTGAAGAACCGGTGGCCACCGAGATCGAAGCGATAGCCGTCGCGCACCTCGGTGCGGGCGAGGCCGCCGAGCTGGTCCTGACTCTCGAGCACGATCACCGGCTTGCCCCGCTTGGCGAGCTCGTAGCCGGCGGTGAGGCCGGCGGGTCCGCCGCCCAGGACGACGGTCGGGCGCTGGTCGGCGCTCGAGCCGTTGGCGGATGACGGGGCGGTGGTGGCGGTGGCGGGGTTCTCGATCTCGGTCATGTCCTATCCGGTCCGTGGGCGGGAGGGCCGCGGCGCGGCGCTCTGGATGGTTGTTCCACGACCATCTACGAAACCTTCTCGTAGAGGACGGCGCTGTTGCCGACCGTGGTGGCGCCGCGGAAGAACTGCGGCGCTGCGAGCCTCGTCCGGAAGTGCGGATCCGAGGCGAGGATCTGGCCCCATTGGGCCGAGCGACGACGTACGAGCGTCGTCCACGGCGCCTCCCAGTTGTCGGCGCCGTCCGTGATCGGGCGCACGAGCAGCACGCGCTGCCCGCGGCGCAGGCCGGCGAGCATGGGCTCGAGCGTCGTGTGTGGATTCGCCGCCCGGTACCGGGAGAGCGCGTCGACCCAGTCCATCGCCCGGGGGTCCGCCGTCGGGCCCAGCGTGCTCGAGTAGCGCAGCCCGGCGGGCATGTAGTACCAGACCAGCGGCACCTGCTCGGGCTGGCCGACGAGCACGAGGTCCCCCGGCTTGAGCGAGGCGCGGACGTCGGCTCCGATGTCGCGCACGTCGGACTTGTACTTCGCCGTGTACTGCTTGGGATCGAGCCAGGTGATCAGCACGAGCACGAGGGCGGCCACGCCGACCTTCTTCGCGCGTGCGAGTCCGAGGCCCGAGAGCAGGAGGATGGGGCCGAGGACCGCCGCGAAATAGCGCAGGACCCAGGCCGGCGTGAACTGCGAGAGGATCCAGGCCGTGGCGAGGCCGACCACGGGCATGGCGATCATCGCCCACGTCGCGAGGTGCTCAGGCGCGCGGCGCCGCAGGCGCAGGACGGCCGAGATGCCGAGCCCGGCGCCGAGCAGCAGCGCGACGGTCGACCGATCGCCCCCCAGCAGCCCGCGCGAGATCTGCACGGGCGCACCGAAGCGGGGGGACTTGTCCCACGGCGCCGCGGTGTGGGCCGACTGGAAGAGGAGCGTCGGGACCCATGGGAGGAAGAGCAGCGCGGCGCCGCCGAAGGCGAGCGCGGCGTCGAGAAGAACGCGCCGGCGGTCGTCACTCTCGGACCAGATCACGGCGATGGCCGCCAGCGCCCCGACGCCGAAGAAGATCCCCCACGAATGCGTGTAGAGCATGAGCGCCTGGCCGAGCGCGAAGAGAACGAGGTAGCGCCGCCGGCCGTAGACGAACGCGTGCAGGAAAGCCGTGGCCGTCACCAGCGAGAGCAGCGCCATGAGCGAGTACATCCGCGTCTCCTGCCCGTAGGCCGAGAGGAATGGGTTCAGCGCGCAGAGCGCCGCGAGCATGACGCCGGCGCGGCGGCCGAAGAGGCTCCAGCCCGCCCACAGTCCCACCGGGATCGCGAGCATCGAGAAGAGGAGGGACAGGCCGTGTGTGGCGGCCTCGCTGCGCCCGGCGACGCCCATCCAGAGGTGGAGCAGCACGTAGTAGAAGGGCGGAGAGCCGTCGTTGTGGAGCACCCCCGGGATCTCGGCGAGCGGATGGGAGGCGATCCCCACCGACAGGCCCTCGTCCATCCAGAACGAGCCGGAGATCGCGCGGGTGCGGAGGAGGACCGACGCGGCAACGAGCACCACGAGGAAGATGGGGATCGCCACGCGCGCGGGGACGCGCATCGTGAGGGCCGGAATCGTCCGGCGGCGAGGAGCAGCG
>JBBPZE010000002.1:0-10082 GCA_038199185.1 Solirubrobacterales bacterium | reverse complement strand
CGTCGCGTCCTGACGTCGCGTCCTGACGTCGCGTCCTGACGTCGCGTCCTGGATAGGGGTGCTCCTACCACCCCTATCCAGGACGGCGCGGCCATTCGGCCGGCCAGGAATGGTCTACCGGCCGCCCTACGAGGAGCGCTTGCGGCGGCGGTCCGTCGCCTCGCCGAGCCATCCGAGCGCCCAGGTCAGCCGCTGGCCCTTCGAGATCGGCTCGAGGGCCGCATCGGGGTCCTTGCCCATGGCGATCGCCGCGCGCTTGGCCGCCGCCGTCGGCTTCTGGACGGCTATCGCCCAGTCGGCACAGGCCTGCTCGAGCTCGGCGTCGCCCTCGGTGGCCGAGAGCGCCCCGACGTACTTGATGAGCGTGACGAGGTGCTCGCCGTCGAGCAACGCGAAACGCAGGGCCTGGTTGCGCTCGAGCACCGCGTCTGGGACCGGGGGCCGGGCCCGCGCGACGCGCCCGGCGCCCAGCGCGGCCCTGCCGATCTCGAGGTCGCGGGCCGAGGCGAGGGGGCGCACGGCATCGAGCACGAGCGCGGCGGCGGCGGCGCCCTCGGCCAGGGCCTTGGCGGCCGGGCCTTTGGCGCCCGGACCTTTGGCGGCCGGGCCCTTGGCGGCCGGGCCCTCCAGCCGCTCGGCGAGCGCCTCCCAGTGATCGGACATCTGCCGGGCGAAGGCGCCCAGCTCCCGCAGCGCACGATGGCGCGCGGGGTGCATCAGCCCGCCAGGTCTCCGCGGGCGTCGCCGACCGGCTCGCCCTCGGTCGTGAAGATCGCGCCCTCGAGGCCACCGGCCTTCACGAGGTCGGTCCAGCCGTAGACGACCGGGACCTGATACCAGCTCGACGACAGGACCCGGAAGTCGATGAACTCGGGCCCCATCCAGTAGCGCTCCCATTCGGCCTTGCTGTCGAACTCGACGGTCTGCAGGAACTTGTAGCGATCGTCGCGGTAGCGGTAGACCGCGTAGCTGCGCGCGCCGTAGCGCAGCGCGACCGGTGCGATCTCGGCCAGCGCGGCCTCGAGCTTGTCCCCGCGAAAGCCCGTCGCGTACCACGGAACGTGCACCACGCCCGCCATCTAGCTGCCGACCTCCGCCCGGATCGCGCCCGGCCCCTCGGCGGACCTGCCCTCGCCCTCGCGCTCGGCCCCGACGAGGATGGCGATCTTGCCCTGGTGCCTGTTCTCCTTCATGAGCTGATGCGCGTTGGCGACATCCTCGAAGCCCATCGTCTTCCACAGGACCGGGCGGATCTGGCCGCTCTCGATCAGCTTGTTCGCCAGGTTGCACTCCCAGGCGTTGGCGAAGTGCGAGCCCAGGATCTCCTTCTGGCGCATCCACAGGTAGCGCACGTCGAAGTCGAGGTTGTACCCCGAGGTCGCGCCGCAGATGACGACCTTGCCGAACGTCTTGACGACGTAGACCGAGGTGGGGAAGGTGGCCTGCCCGACGTGCTCGAACACGACGTCGGGAGACTCGCCGAAGATCTCCTTGACACGCTTGGCGAAGGAACGCGAGACCCCGAAGCGCTCCTTCTCCTCCTCCTTGGTCTCGCCCCCCTTGCGCATCATCCCGGCGAACTCGTTGCGGTTGATGTAGTCGGTGGCGCCGAGCTGCTTGACCAGCTCACCCTTCTCGTCCGAGGACACCACGCCGATCGACTGCCCGCCCGCCGCCGTGACGAGCTGCGTGGCGAACACGCCCAGGCCGCCGGCGGCGCCCCAGATGAGGACCTTCTGGCCCGCCTGGAGGTTGGCACGGTGCAGGAGCATGCGGTAGGCGGTGAAGTAGGTCAGGCCGTAGCTCGAGGCCTCCGCCCAGTCGAGAGTGGCCGGCTTGGGCAGCAGCTGCTGGGCCTGGACCTTGGTGAACTGGGCGAAGGAGCCCCACGTCGTCTCGTAGCCCCAGATCTTCTGCGACGGGGCGGCCATCGGGTCCAGGCCGTGGACCTCGGGATCCTCGTATGAGGTCTGGTTGCAGTGGATGACAACCTCGTCGCCGGGCTTCCAGCGCGTGACGCCCGGACCGACCTTCCAGACGATGCCCGAGCCGTCCGAGCCGCCGATGTGGTGGCCGTGCTCGGGATGATCCCCGTAGCCGAAGACCGACACAGGGGTTCCCGCCGCCGCCCAGACGTTGTTGAAGTTCACCCCGGCCGCCATGACGCGGACGACGACCTCGAAGGCGCCGGGCTCGGGCACCTCGATCTCCTCGAGTTGGAAGGCGTCGACGGGCTCGCCCTCGCGCTCCTGGCGGATGACCCAGGCGGCCATCGTGTCGGGAAGCTCGCCCGGCTCGGTGTCGACGGTGCAGATGCGCTGGAGATCCACGGCCATTGGGCCGGGACTCTACTCAGACACCCCTGCTCTTGAGCCCTGGCGCTTGAACCACGCGTAGAGGCCGATCACCGACACGATCTCCAGCCCGACGCCCAGGACCCAGAACTCCACGGCTCCGTCGATGTGGCCGACCATCCAGCCGAAGTTCTGTCCGAAGAACCCCGTGAGGAACGTCAGCGGCAGGAAGATCGTGCCCAGCACGGTCAGGCGCGTGACGAACTCGTTGAGCCGGTTGGACTGCGCCGACAGGTAGACGTCGAGGAGTCCCGTGAGCACGTCGCGGTAGGACTCGATCGAGTCGTTGATGCGCAGCAGGTGGTCATAGACATCGCGGAAGTAGTCGTGCGACCCGTCGCCCGTGAAACCCGGGAGCTTGTCGAACAGGGACCCCGAGGTGGCCAGGATGTCGCGCTGGGGGGCGACACGGCGGCGTAGTTCGCTGAGCCTGCGCTTCAGCGCCACGATCCGGTGCAGGCAGTTGGGGTCCGAGCCCTCCACCACGCTGTCCTCGAGCTCGTCGATGAGGTCGTCGATGTGCTCAAGGTGGGGAAAGAACGAGTCGGTGAGCGCGTCGAGCACCCGGTAGACCGCATATTCCTCGTGCTCGGGCGGGATCTCGGCCACGCGGCCGCGGGCCCCCATCAGCGTCTCGCAGTGGCCGCGGCGCACCGTGATCATCGCGTCGCCGTGGACGATCATGTGCACCTCGACGGGTTCGTGATCGTCCATCCCGTAGAAGACGATGTGCAGGAACTCCGGGTAGTCGTCGATCTTCGGACGCTGACCGAAGTCCTCCATGTCCTCCTGGGCGATGGGGTGGATGCCGAAGATGCCCGCCACCTCCGCGACCTGCTCGGTCGTGGGGGCGAGCAGGTCCAGCCAGAAGAACTCGCCCGCCGCACGCAGCCGGTCGATCGTGGGCCGATCGATGGAGTCGAGTACCTGCACCGGGCCGGGACGCTAGACCAGGCACAGGACGTCAGGCCTCGATGGGCACGCGCTCGGGCTGGGCGGGGAGTGAGGGGATCGCGTCGGCGCGCCCCGCCGTCGCGGGCTGGAGCCTTCCCTGCAGCAGCGCGAAGGCGACGATCGCGCCGGTGAACGCCACGGCGGCGCCGACCTTCAGCCCGATCTGGAGAGCATGGACGAAGGCCTCGCGAGAAGCGTCGGCGACCCGGGCGGGCAGCGATCCCGGCGCGGCGATGCCGAGCGTGTCGGCCAATCGGTCGCGCGTCGCAGGGGCGAGGCCGGGAAGCTTGGCGTCGAGGTCGTGGCGGCCGACCGCGCTGACCAGCGCCCCCAGCGCGGCGACGCCGAACGTCCCGCCGACCATCCGGCTCATCGACAGGATGCCCGACGCGACCCCGGCCTTGCTCTGCTCGACGGCGTTCATCGCCGCGGTGCTCATCGGCGACATGACCAGGCCCATGCCGACGCCCATGAGCACGAAGGCGCCGAACAGCAAGGAGTAGCCCGTGCCGACCTCGATGAACGACTGCCACAGCAGTGAGCCCGACGTGCACAGCAGGCCGATGGTCACCAGGATTTTGGGCCCGACCTTGTCGGCCAGCCTGCCGGCCACCGGGCCCATCACGATCAGCACCAGCGTCGAGGGCAGGAAGCGCACACCGGCCTGCAGCGGGGAGTAGCCCTGGATGCTCTGCAGGTACAGCGCGATGAAGAAGAACATCGCGAGCATCGAGAAGGAGACGATGAACGCGACGACGTTGGCGCCGAGGAACGACCGCGAGCGAAAGAACGAGAAGTCGACCATCGGCGCGCGGCCGTGACGCTCGACCAGATAGAAGCCGGCCAACCCGATCACGGCGAGGATCAGCAGGCCGACGATCCGGATGGATCCCCAGCCCCAGCTGTTGGCCTCCACGAGCGCAAGCACGAGCGAGCCGAGCCCGAGGGTGATCATCACCACCCCGGGGACGTCGACGGTCTTCGCGACGGTCTCGTCACGCGACTCGCGGGTCGCGAACAGCGTCACCACGACGGCGCCGATCGCGACCGGGACGTTCAGGAAGAACACCGATTGCCACGAGACGTGCTCGACGAGGAAGCCGCCGAGCACCGGACCCAGCGCCAGCGCCATGGCCGAGACCCCGGCCCAGGTGCCGATCGCCTTGCCACGCTCCTCGGGCGGGAACGCGTTGGAGATGATCGACAGGGTCCCCGGCATCATGAAGGCGGCGCCCCCGCCCTGGACGGCACGCCCGACGACCAGCCACGTCTGGTCGGGGGAGAACCCGATCGCGGCGCTCGATGCGGCGAAGACCACGACCCCGAAGAGGAACATCCTGCGGCGGCCGAAGAGGTCGCCCAGGCGCCCGCCCGTCACCAGGAGGACCGCGAAGGACAGGGTGTAGGCGTTGACCGTCCATTCGAGGCCCGAGATGGACGCGTGCAGCTCGCGCTGGATCGTGGGCAGCGCGACGTTGACGACGGTGTTGTCGAGCATCACCATGAACAGCGCGAAGCACATGGCCCCGAGCGTCCACCAGCGGCGGTTGTCCTCGGTGAGTCGGAGGCGGTCGACCACGGTCAGCTCGTCCGGGGCGGGACGGGACCCAGGCTCGACAGCGCGGCGTGCAGGCCTTCGCGCTGCTCCTCGGTCAGTGAGGCCGCGAACGCCTCGAGCCCCTGCATCCGGGCGTCGGCGATGCGCTGGGCGACATCGCGGCCGCCGGCGGTGATGGTCACGCGCTTGCAGCGCCGATCGCGCTCGTCCTCCCGGCGCTCGATCCAACCGCGCTGCAGCAGGCCGTCGACGGTCCGGCTCGCGGCCGGCAGCGAGATCCCGAGGCGACCCGAGAGGTCGCCCACCGACAGGGACTCCGCGCTCTCGCCGAGCAGGAACAGCGTCTTGACCTGTGTCAGCGACAGGCCCAGCTCGGCGATCAGGACGAACGACGCGTTCTCGCTGCCGGTGGCCAGCCGGCGCCACAGGTCGCCGAGCGCCTCGGCCAGCTCGCGAGGAGACGTGGAAGTTGCTTGCATTGACGCAAGTATTGCATTTTCGCACGCAATTGCGTGTTAGCTGCGTCACACGGAGCGGCGGATGATCGCGGCGCAGCCCTACGGCTGCAGGAGGTCGTTCCGGGCGCTGGGGCGCTGCCGGCCAACCGAGAGCTTCCCAGGCGCGATCGAGGCGCCCTCGACCCGGATCTCATAGCTGCCCTTCGCGACGTCGGCCTTCAGGGTGGCCGTGTCGTGGGGATTGATCGGGCCCGTCTGGTCGTTGGCCTGGGACTGCCCGTTGACCTTCCCGACGACGGAGACGCGCTGCGAGGCCCCGGTCTCGTTCGCGATGGTCAGGCTGATCGGCCCCGCGCCGACCCGACTGGGCGAGACCGACACCTTGTCGGGCAGGATCGCCGCGGTGATGACCAGCGTCTGGGGCGGGCGGGGGTTGTTCTTGTAGCTTTGGCTGCCGCCGCAACCGGCCACCGCCACCAGGGCAAGAAGCGCCACGCCAGGAATCGCCCCGCGCAGAGTTCCGTGACATCCTGTCATCCGGGCGCGGACCCTATTCGCTGACACCGCCGCGCGCGCCGGAGGAGCTCAGGCCTCAGGCGTCTGGCTCGCTGTCGGCGAGCAGCTCGGCCCGCTCGGCCGCGACCTCGGCGAGCGCGCGTTGCAGCTCGTCCCACGAAACGTCCTCGGCCACCTCGTACTCGCGACCGGCGAGATCGCGAAGGCATTCCCGGTAGTCGCTCCAGGCGTCGCGCTCGAGCTCTGCGAGTGCCTCGAGCCTGCTGGGGGTGATCGTCGTCATCTCATCCCACCTTTGTGCCGGGGTTCGAGCAGGACTGTAGACCCCCGCGCGGCGGGAACCCGTGCAACCGCTTCTGCGGACCGTCCGGGGACGGCGGTAGGACCTCGGGGTGATCGAGGACACCGACCCGCTCGCGGTCGCCGAGTTCGTCGTCGTGGACACCGAGACCAACGGCCTCGGCGGCGACGCGTGCGAGGTCACGGAGGTCGGCGCGGTGCTCGTCGGAGGAGGCGAGCTCCACGACCGCTGGGAGACGCTGTGTGCGGTCCGCGCGCCGCTGTCGCGCGGGATCCAGCGGCTCACGCAGATCACGCAGGCGATGGTCGACGAGGCGCCGGCCGCCGAGGCGACCCTTCCCGAGCTCGCGGAGCTGATGGAGGGGCGCGTGCTGGTCGCCCACAACGCGAGCTTCGACCGCCGTGTCCTGTCACAGGCCTTCCGGCGTGCCCGTCTGCCGTGGCCCGACCCGCCCGTGCTGTGCACCGTGGCGCTGGCCCGCCGGCTGCACCCCCTGGCCCGCCAGCGCAGGCTGCGCCCCCTGGCGGAGTCGCTGGGAATCGACGTGGAGGTCTCGCACCGCGCGCTGGCCGATGCTGAGACCTGCGCGCGGGTGTTCTGCGCGCTGTTTCCCAGGCTGTGCGCCAACGCGGCGACGGTGGGGGAGGCGCTGGCCCTCCTGCGGCCCGCCCGGCGCAGCACGCGCAGGTCGGGTGAGACGGTGGGCGGGGCGACGCCGCGCGGCCGGCGCCGACGCCGGCCGGACGTCGCGCGCCTGCCCGGAGAGCCCGGCGTCTACATCGTCCGCAACGACGAGGGCCAGGCCCTGTATGTCGGCAAGTCGCGTGACGTGCGCTCGCGCGTGCGGGCGCACTTCGCGCCCTCGTCGGCGTCGAGCGCCTGGACGCTGCAGGCCGAGAGCGTCGATTGCGAGACGACGTGCTCCGAGATCGGGGCGCTGGTGCTCGAACGCAGGCTGATCCGGCGGCTGCGCCCGCCCGGAAACGCGGTGCTCAAGCACGCCGACGCCTACGTCTACCTTCGCTGCCGCCTGGACATCCCGTTTCCCGTACTCGAGGTGGCGGCTGAGCCGGCCTCGGGGCACGCGGTCTCGGTCGGCCCTCTCCGTGGCCGGGCGGCGGCCTCCGAGCTCAAGGAGCAGCTCGAGTCGCTCTTCGGGCTGCGCCACTGCGGGCGCGGACTGGCGCGGCGCCAGTGGCCGTCGGCCTACGGGCAGATGGGCCGCTGTCTGTCGCCCTGCCTGGGAGACCTCGATCCCAACCTCTACCGGCGACGGCTCGACGAGGCACTCGGCGTGTTTCAGTCGCGGCACGGCGGTCGCACGCTGCTCGACCACGTCGCCGGCCAGATCGCCGAGGCGTCGGCTGCCCAGCAGTTCGAGCGCGCCGCGTGGTTGACCCGGCGCCGCGCGCGTCTGTCGGAGTTGCTCTCGCGGCTGGGCGACACGCTGGACGCGACCCACGCGAAACCATGCATGCTGCTGGCCGCGCATCCGCGTGACGAGCGCCGATTCGATGCCTTCTGGCTGGTGGACGGCAGGATCGCCGACTGGGGGGCGTTGGTCGGCGCCGACGATGCCTGGCGGCGAACCGAGGCGGCGCTGCGGGGGTGGCGCCGGGCACCCACGACCTTCGTGCCGGCGGAGGAGATCGACGAGGTGCGTCTCCTGACGACCTGGATCGCCGCGGAGCGACCACCCTCGATCGTCCTCGAAGGAGAGAGCCGCGATGCCGTCACGCGATTCGTCGACGGGCATCTGGGCGCCGCGGCTGCGGCGCGCCGTGAGCAGGCCGCCGCTCCCTCAGCGGCCGCTCCCTGAACGGCCGCTCCCTGAACGGCCGCTCGCTGAACGGCCGCTCCCCGAACGGCCGCGCCCGCCTGGCCGCGATCGTCAGAACGGCAGCTCGACGACGCCCGAGCCGTCATCGAGCGTCGTGCCCGGCGGTGCCTCGCGGCGGACGAGCGCGAGCGCGACGGGTCCGAGCCGCGGCGAGAGGACCGGGCTCGTCAGGCGGCCGACCTCCTTGCCCCCGAGCGTCAGCGCCCTGCCGGGCTCGGCCGGAGCGGGGAGCCGGATGCCGCGCAGGTGGCGGTTGGGCTTGCCGCGGTAGAAGAGGCGCGCCACCGTCTCCTGCCCGACGTAGCACCCCTTGGTGAAGTTCACGGCGCGATCGTTGAGCCCGGCCTCCTGCGGAATGACCGAGTCGTCGAGGTCGACGCCGTAGCGAGGGCGGCCGCGCTCGACGCGCAGGATCTCGGCCTGGGCCTCGGACATGGGCTCCGCGCCGGCCTCGCCGAGAGCAGCCGCGACGTCCCGCGTGTCCTCGGCGTCGCACAGCACGTCGACGCCGACGTCCGTGAGGATCAGGCGCACCGGGCGGCCCGCGATCTCCCCGCCCCGGTGCGCGTGCTCGGGCTCCGCCAGGTCGCCGGCGCCCGCGGCCTCGCGGGCGCCCGGCCCGATCAGCGACAGCAGGCCCGACTCGACCGTGCGCTTGTGCAACACCACGGCGTAGCCGATCGAGAACCTGCGGATCAGGTCGAACAGGGCCTGCAGGGAGACCCGCTCCGTATCGAGCAGCAGCTCGTCGGCCGGTGGGCCGACATCCAGCACGCGCAGATCGCCCAGCATCTTGCCCTTGGGCGTCAGGAACGCCGCGTAGCAGCCGTGGCCGGCGCCCAGGCCCTCGACGTCGTTGGTCACCTGGCCGTTGAGGAAGGCCTTGCGGTCGGCGCCGGTCAGGGCGAGCTTGCCGCGTTCGGAGCGATCGAGCAGGCCGCAGTCCACGGCGGGGGAGGTTACGCGCTGACCACTGAGAAAATAAATTGTGATCCGTCTAAACTTCGGTTTCGTAATGAGCAGCATGACCAGTGCGGTCGAGGACTACGCCAAGGCGATCTACGCGCTCGAGCAGCGGGAGGGCACCGCCGTGGCCACCAACGCGCTGGCCAAGCGCATGGGCGTGACGCCCGCCTCCGCCTCGGCGATGGTCAAGCGACTCGACACGCTCGGCCTCGTCACCCACGTGCCCTACCGCGGCGTGCAGCTCACGGACGCGGGCACGAGGGTCGCCCTGGAGATCCTGCGCCACCACCGGCTGCTGGAGCTGTACCTGGCCGAGACGCTGGGGGTGCCCTGGGATCGCGTGCACGACGAGGCCGAGGTGCTCGAGCACGTCCTGTCGGAGGATCTCGAGGATCTCATCGCCGCCAAGCTCGGCGATCCCACGCACGACCCGCACGGCGACCCGATCCCCACGCGCGACGGCAGGATCACCGAGGCCACCTCCACCGCGCTGAGCCAGCTCACCGCCGGATCGACGGGGACGTTCGTGCGCGTCTCGGACTCCGATCCCGCGATGCTGCGCTATCTCGCCGAGCGGGGGATCGCGCCGGGCGCCGGGCTCGAGGTCATCGACAAGCAGCCCTTCGACGGCCCGCTGTTCGTCCGCTTCGGCGAGGACATCCACGTGCTGGGCGGCGACCTGGCGCGCGCGATGCGCGTCGTGGAGGCGTGATGGAGGCCGGAGTCGGCGCCCATGTCCACCCGCACCCGCTGAGCCATCTCGAGCTCGTCAGGGCCAAGGGCCGCCTGCGCTCGACCCTCGCGCTGCTCGGCCCTGCATTCGTCGCCTGCATCGCGTACGTCGATCCGGGCAACTTCGCGACCAACATCGCCGGAGGAGCCAAGTACGGCTACCTCCTGCTGTGGGTCCTGGTGGTCGCCAACCTGATCGCGATGCTCGTGCAGAACCTGTCGGCCAAGATCGGCATCGCGACCGGCAGGAACCTCGCCGAGCTGTGCCGGGAGCACTTCCCGCGGCGGGCCGCGTTCGGGCTGTGGGTTCAGGCCGAGCTGGTGGCGATGGCCACGGACCTCGCCGAGTTCGTCGGGGCCGCGATCGCGTTGAACCTGCTCTTCGACGTGCCGCTGTTCGCCG
>JBBPZE010000001.1:0-19015 GCA_038199185.1 Solirubrobacterales bacterium | reverse complement strand
GATGGCCACCCGCAACGTCCCGTGACGCGCGAGCACTCGGCGTGCCCGCTCGGTGAGGACGAAGCGGGGGCGGACGGACCGGCCCGCGACGACGTGCGCCCGCGACGACCCGATGCCGGCGGGCCTCGACCCGCTCAGCACACCGCGCGCGCGGGTCGTCAGCGAGCACCGCAGGGTGCCGGCCGGGCAGATCGCCAGCGGCCGGCGCAACACGACGACTCCCCGGCGAGTGACGCCGACGATCCTTGGATGGCCCGTGCCGAAGCGCATGCTGAGCACCCCGCCGTCGGGGGACCCCGAGCCGAGCGCGGCGGCGAGGGAGGTCGTGGCGGGCGCCGCGCCGCCCACGGCGGTGGAGACGGGCGCGGTGGAGACGGGCGCGGTGGAGACGGGCGCGGCAGCCGTGGCGGCAGCCGTGGCGGCGGTCGTGGCGGCGGACGTAATCGCCGACGCGGTGGCGGAGAGCGGCTCGACGAAGCTGAAGGCCTCTCCGTCGAGCCCTCCGCGCTTGTCCGACCACACGGGGATGGGAACGCCCTGCGTGGCGTCGAGCCCGGTGTAGTCGCCGTAGTCGTTTCCGAAGGTGCAGCACGGCGTGTTGCTGTAGTCCGAGGGTGCGCTGCTGACCCGGTTCAGCGCCCCGAGCGTCTGAGCTGTCCCCGACGGCGTGACCGAGCGAACGTAGAAGTTCGTCGTCCTGCGCGTCCCGTCGTCGCGCGTGGAGTAGAAGTCCGCCCACGCCTGGCCTGTGGTCTGGTCGACGGCCAGCCACGGGAACCACTCGTCCGAGTTGGGCTGCCCTCCGCCCTCGCCGTCGGTGAGCAGCCGGCTGCCGACGGTGGCCGAAGGGCCGGCGGTCCCAGGCAGGCCGCCGGCCGCGGAGGCCACGAAGGCGTCCCAAGTGAGATGCGTGGCCGCGGGAGTGACCGTGTCGGCACAACGCGTCGTCCCGCTGCCCGGGCGCAGATCGCCCCAGGTCACGTATACGCGCCCGTCGTTCGGACCGCCGCTGCGATCCACGTCGACCTGGGGCCCGGGAGCCGCCCGTCCGCCGGGCTGGGCGACGATCGGGCACGCGAATGGGACCGGGCTGCCGCCCGTGCTGTCGAGCGATGCGACGGTCTGCACGGCGCTCCACGCTGCCGTGGCGGCGCAGCCCGTCGCGCCGTTGCACACGGCGCCCCGGATGGCGTTGGCCGCCGAGTAGTCCCACCACACGACATAGACCCGGCCGGCCGGGCCGACGGCCACGTCGGCGTAGATGTAGGAGCCGATGGTGGGTGTCACCGACACCGGCGCGGACCAGTTGTCGGCGTTGTCGCAGTTGGCGGCATTCGCCGTCCCGCCCGGGCGCGTGTCGCATTGCGAGATCGCGATCGTGACGCCGCCGTTGTTGGGCTCTCCCCAGACGACGTAGAGCCGGCCGAAGGTGGGGCTCGACGGGGAGTTGTCCATGGTCATCATCGGCTTGTCCTGCGTGCCGGACGTGCGAGCCGGAAGTCCCACGGTCTGCGGCTGGAAGGACGTGGCGCCGGGCGCGAGGCGATTGACGACGATGCGGCTCGGGTTCAGGGACCCGTTGGCGAGCGAGAGCCCGCCGTACCAGACGTTGCCGAGCGCGTCGGCCGCCGACATCGGGTCGCAGCAGACGTCGGCGTTCTCGGGCGTCGCCTTGGCTGGTGCATCGACCGTGGAGGGCATCGTCGCGCGCGTGAACGACTGGCCCTCGTCGTTGGTTATCCACGCGTTGAAGCCACCGCCGCCGTTGGCGCCGACGACAAAGCGCCGGCGATCGCCCGGTACCGCGGTCACGAACGTCTCGGACTCCGTCGCCTGGTCGTTCGTGGCGTTGACCTCCAGGCCCGGGACGCCGAGGCGCGTCCACGGGTTCGACGGCTCGGTGCCCTCGCGAACGGGCGCGAAGAAGATCACGGTCGCGCTGCCCTGGGCCGTGGCTCCTGTCGCCTCGCTCCACCGATAGGGCACCGCGTAGGTGCCCGCGGGGATGCCCACGTCCTGGAGCTCGAAGGTCTGCGTATCGCCCGGCGCGCCGGCGGCGAAGGCCAGCTCGACGGTCCGGTCGCCCCTGGCCCCGCGGGCGAACGGGATGTCGCTGACGCCCGAGCGGGCGGCCCACCGGGCGGGCAACGTCAGCACGAGCCTGCCGCCGACGACCGGACGGTCCAGCGTCACGGTGAAACGCAGCGTCTGGTGCCCGGTCGCCAACACCTCCGCCGACGAGAGCCGCAGTTCGCCGGCGGGCAGCGCGAACCGGGTGGCCGGATGGTCCCGCACCCCCGACTCCTCGCGCGCCTGCTCGAGCGGGCGGGCCATCCCATCATGTTCTGCGGCCCGCGCGGGCGAGACGACGCCCCCGGCGATCGCCAGCACGGTGACGGCGAGTGCGGGCGTCCGGAGACCCAGAACGGCGCGGCGGGTCATTTGATCTGGTCGTAGACCTTGAACAGCGGCATGTACATCGAGATGACGATGAAGCCGACGATCGAGCCGATGACGACGATCATCACCGGCTCCAGGATCGACGTCAGCGCCTTGACGCTGGCCTCGACCTGGGCCTCGTAGAAATCGGCGATCTTGGCCAGCATCGTGTCGAGCTCGCCGGTCTCCTCGCCCACGCCCACCATGTGTCCGACCATGACGGGAAACACATCGGCCTCCTTGATGGGATCTCCCAGCGTTCCGCCCTGGCGCACGTTGTCGACCACGCCCTCCATCGCCTTCTCGACCACCCAGTTGCCCGACGTCTTGCCAGTGATGTCGAGGGCCTGCAGCAGCGGGACGCCCGCGCCGATCAGCGCGGAGAACGTGCGCGACCAGCGGGCCAGCGCCACCTTGTGGACGATGTCGCCGATCTTCATGGGCAGGTGCAGGCGAAAGCGATCCCAGCGCTCGCGCCCCTTCTCCGTCCTCTTCCAGCGCTTGAACGCGAAGAACGCGGCGGCCAGGACGATCGGGATGGCCCAGCCGTAGCTCTTGGAGAAGTTCGACATGGCCACGGTCACCTTGGTGATGGCCGGCAGGTCGCCGCCGAACTGCTTGAACACGCTCGCGAACACGGGGACGATGAAGGTCACGAGCGCGAAGAGCACGAGCATGGCGAACGTCAGCACCACCGTCGGGTACACCATCGCCGAGCGGATCTGGCGCCGCAGGGCGCTGTCCTTCTCGAGTTGGTCGGCGATGCGCAGCAGCGATGCGTCCAGGACGCCGCCGATCTCGCCCGCCCGGGTCATCGCCACGAAGAGCTGGTTGAACACCTTGGGGTGGCGCTCGAATGCCTCGGAGAGCGGCAGGCCGGCCTCGACGTCCTTGCGGACCGCGACCATCGTCTCGACGAGCTTCTCGTTCTCGGTCTGCGCCTCCAGGACGTAGAGCGCCCGCAGGATGCTCATGCCCGAGCTGACCATCGTGGCCAGCTGGCGGGTCATGATCGTCAGGTCATCGGACTTGACGCGCTTGAGGAAGTCGAGGCTGATCTCCTTGGACGCGTGCTTCTCGGCGATGTCCAGGACGATCAGCCCGCGCCCGCGCAGCTGGTCGGCGACCGCCTGCTTGGTGTCGGCCTCCACCTCGCCGGCCGCCAGCAGGCCGCCGAGATCCATCGCCTTGAAGACGAACGCGCTCATGCGGCGAGCGAGACCGCGCCGAGGAGGCGACGAAGCTCGTCGGGCGTGGAGGAGCGCTGTTCCGCCAGGGCAGGTGTGATCTTCCCGGCGCGCACCAGGGTGGCGAGCGCAGCGTCCATCGTCTGCATCCCGGTCTGGGCGCCGGTCTGCATCGTCGAGTAGATCTGATGGGTCTTGCCCTCGCGGATGAGGTTGCGCACCGCCGCGTTGGGCACCAGCACCTCGCAGGCGGCAACCCGGCCGGCGCCGTCGGCCGTCGGCAGCAGCTGCTGGGTGATGACCCCCTGAAGGGCGACGGCCAGCTGGGTGCGGACCTGCCCTTGCTGGCCGGAGGGGAAGACGTCGATGATGCGGTCGATGCTCTGCGGCGCGTCCTGGGTGTGCAGCGTGGCAAACACGAGGTGGCCGGTCTCCGCCGCGGTCAGCGCGGTCTGGATCGTCTCGAGATCGCGCATCTCCCCGACGAGGATCACGTCGGGGTCCTGGCGCAGCGCCGCCTTCAGCGCTGCGGCGAACGACTGCGCATCCGAGCCGATCTCGCGCTGGTTGACGATGCAGCGCTTGTGCCCGTGGAGAAACTCGATCGGGTCCTCGACGGTGAGGATGTGCTCGTCGCGCGTCTCGTTGATCGCATCGATCATCGCCGCCAGCGACGTGGACTTGCCCGAGCCGGTGGGGCCCGTCACGAGCACGAAGCCGCGTGGCTTCTTGGTCAGCTCGTGGACGACGGGCGGCAGCCCGAGCTCGTCGATGCTCGTGATCTCGAAGGGAATCAGGCGGAAGGCCGCGCCGATCGCCGCCCTCTGGAAGTAGGCGTTGACACGAAAGCGCGCCTTGCCCGGGATCGTGTAGGCGAGGTCGAGCTGCCAATCGGTCTCGAGGCGCTGACGCTGGTCGTTGTTGAGGATCGCGTAGACGATCTCGCGCGTGTCCTCCGTGCTGAGCACGGGGTAGTCGTCGAGCGCCGCGAGGTGGCCGCGGACGCGGATGGTGGGCTTCGCCCCGGCCGTCAGATGCAGATCGGATGCCCGGCGGGCAACAACGTCGAGCAGCAGGTCGGCGAGATCCAAGCGCATGTAGTTGGTGCATCGGACGCCGGCGACGGTTCTGAAGCCCGGCGGCAGGCGAATGGACGAATGTTGGTCTCGCGACACGCCCGACCGGACGGCCGGCCCTTCCCCGCACACCCCCACTCAGGCGTTCACAAAGCGCGTAGGCACAACACCTAGGCGCCGCCGCTGCCGGTCACCCGGGAGACCTCGGCGATCGAGGTCACGCCGAGTCGTACCTTCGCCAGGCCGTCGTCGCGCAAACGGCTCATGCCCTCTGCGACGGCGGCCTCGGCCACCTGTTCGGCGGAGGCGCGCTGGATGGCCAGGCCGCGGATCGTCTCGCTGACCGTCATGACCTCATAGAGGCCGATCCGGCCCTTGTAGCCGCTGTTGGCGCAGCGCCCGCAGCCGCCCGGCTCGTAGGCCTCCACGTCGGCGATGGCGTGGAAGCCGTGGTCCTCGAGGACCTCCCTGGTGAGGATCGTCCGGCGCTTGCAGTGGCTGCACAGGGTGCGCGCCAGCCGCTGGGCGACGACGCAGTCGATGGCGCTGGCGACGAGGAACGGCTCGATGCCCATCTCGATCAGGCGGGTGATCGCCGTCGGGGCGTCGTTGGTGTGCAGCGTCGAGAGCACGAGGTGGCCGGTCAGCGCCGACTCGACGGCGATCTGGGCGGTTTCGCGATCGCGGATCTCACCGACCATGATCACGTCCGGGTCGGCGCGCATCATCGAGCGCAGGCCGGTGTGGAAGTGCAGGCCGGCCTTGGGGTTGACCTGGACCTGCGTGATCCCCGTGAGCTGGTACTCGACCGGATCCTCGATGGTGATGATGTTCTTCTCGGGGGTGTTGAGCTCGGTCAGGGCCGCGTAGAGCGATGTCGACTTGCCTGAGCCGGTGGGCCCGGTGACCAGCACCGCGCCGAACGACTGGCCGTAGGCTCGGCGGAACCGCTCGCGCTCGGCCTCGGCCATGCCGAGCTTGTCGAGGTCCATGACGACGCTGTCCTTGTCGAGGATGCGCATGACCACCGATTCGCCGTGGACCGAGGGCAGGGTCACCACGCGCAGGTCGACGTGATGGCCGTCGACGGTCAGGCCCACGCGGCCATCCTGGGGCAGGCGACGCTCGGCGATATCGAGGTCGGCCATGATCTTCACGCGGCTGACGACGCCGGCCACCATCCGCTTCGGGACGTTCGCGGTCTCGATGAGGACGCCGTCGATCCGGAACCGCACCCGGAGCTGGATGCCGTCGGGCTCGAGGTGCACGTCGGATGCGCCGCGATCGACCGCCTGGGCGACGATCTGGTTGACGAGCTTGATGACCGGCGCGTCGTCCGCGCTGTCGCGCAGTTCGACGACCTCGGTCGACCCGTCCTCGGCCTCGTGCTGACCCGCGGCATCGAGCACGGCGTCGTCGAGGTGGGTCAGGCGGCTGACGAGCGCCGCGATGTCCTCGGCGCCGGCCACGGCCGGGCGGATCTCATAGCCCGTCATCACCGCGAGGTCGTCCACCGCCCGGACGTTCGCCGGATCCGACATCGCCACCAGGAGCGTGCGCTCGTCGACGAACGCCACGGGCAGCGCCCGGTAGCGCCGCGCGGAGGCCGTGCTGACGAGGTTGGCGGCGCCCATGTCGACGCTGAAGACCGAGAGGTCGAGGTGGTCGAGCCCGTGGCGCTCGGCTACGGCGCGCGACAGGGCCTCGGCCGACAGGTCCCCACGCTCGACAAGCACCTGCTCGGGGGTGGCCTGCGACTGACGGGCCGCCGCCACCGCGTCCTCGACGCGGTCGGGGGCCGCCAGCCCCAGATCCACGATGACGTCGGTCAGGAAGCGGCCACGGCCGCCGCCGCCGGACGGCCTGGTGACGCCGTCCCAGGCCTGGGCCTGGGGGGCTTCATCGTCTGCCGGAGGAAGGGATCGTAGGTGCATCGAAGTTCTGCGCTGCCCGTCTCATCGCCGCCCGGTCCGGCGCGCGACCGGTCCAGATCTCATAGCTCAACGCGCCCTGCTGGACCAGCACCTCCAGGCCGTCGACCGTCGGGATCCCCCGCTCGCGTGCCGCCAGCTCGAGGTCCGTCCCGCCGGGCCGGTAGACGAGGTCCACGACGCATGCGTATTCATCGAGATCATCGGCCGCAACGGGCAGAAGCTTGAGGTCTCCGGACCGTTCGGCAGACCCGCCCCCGAGTCCCACCGCGGTGCAGTTGATCAGCAGATCGGCCGGCCCGCCCTCTCGCACGGCCTCCAGGCCCATCTCGCCGGCCAGCTCCTCCGCACGCCGCGGCGTGCGATTCCAGATCCGGACCTCGGCCGCGCCGGCGTCCCGCAGCGCCCACGCCACCGCCCTGGCGCTCCCGCCCGCCCCGAGGATCAGCGCGGTGGCGCCGGCCGGAGAACGCGGCAACGACCGGATGAATCCCGGAGCGTCGGTGTTGTCGGCGGCGACGGCTCCGTCCGCGAAGGTCAGCGTGTTCGCGGCGCCGATGGCCGTCGCCCTCTCGGTCGGGTCGTCGGCGAGGCCCAGGGCGGCTTCCTTGTGCGGAATCGTGACGTTGGCGCCGCCGAACCCGGCCGCGCCCAGTGCGCGTACGGTCTCGTCGAAGCATCCGGGCGGGACCGGCAGCAGCTGGTAGGGAACGCCGAGCGCCGCGAACATCGCCGGCGATCGACTGTGGGCGACGGGCCAGCCCAGGACCCCGAAGCGACGTGGGGAGCGGCCGGTCACCGCTACTTGCAGGTGACGGGGCTCTTGCCGCCGAGTTCCGCGCGTTTGCGGTCGTACGCCGCGACGTCCCGCTGGAACTCCGCGTCGGTGGAGCTGAAGTTGCTCGCCCCGTTGCCGCACGGCTTGACCACGTAGAAGAGGTAGCTGACCCGCGCGGGGTGTGCGGCCGCCTCGATCGACGCCAGCCCGGGGTTGCCGATCGGGGTCGGCGGCAGCCCCGGGCGCTTGCGGGTGTTGTACGGCGAGTCGCTGTTGAGCTCGGAGACCTTCAGCGGCCGGGTCCAGTTGTGCAGCGCGTAGCGCAGGGTGGCGTCGATCCCCAGCGGCATCCCCTGCTTGAGGCGGTTGTAGATGACGGCGGCGACCAGCGGACGGTCCTTGGCGATGCCCGCCTCGCGGTCGATCATCGACGCGATGACCATGAGGTCATAGGTCGTGAGGTTCTTGCTCCTGGCCCGCCGGAGGTTGACCGTGGAGATGTTCTGGCGAAAGGCCGCGAGCTGCTGGGCGATCAGGTCGTCGACCGTCGCGCCGGGCCGCAGCTGATAGGTCGCCGGAAACAGGAAGCCCTCCAGCGTGGCGCCGCCGGGCGCGCCGAACTTCCGAGGATCCAGCAGCCTCGAGTGGCGGCTGGCGGCGACGTAGTCACCGCTCAGCCCCGCTCGTCTGGCGGTGGGCGCGATCTCGGTGCGCGAACGGCCCTCGGGAATCGTGAGCTTGAACAGGGCCGGCCGGGCGCGGACGGAGCGTGTCATCGCGTCGAGCGCCGCGGCATAGGACATGTCGCGCTTGAGCGCGATGCGCCCGGAGTTGAGCTTGCCGTCCTTGCCCTCGAGCCGCGCACGCAACCCGAAGAAAAAGCTCGAGCTGACGACGTGCTGCGCGGTCAGGAGATCGCCCACCTCGCTGACGCTCGCCCCCTTGGGGATGGTGACCACGACCGAGCCCGACCCACCGCCGGAGAAGGGCTGGAAGAGCGACGCGGCGAACCAGAGGACGAACCCGACGGCGGCCAGCGCGAGCAGCGCTCCGATGCGGCGACCGAACGACCGCCTGGCCAGCGGGTCCGCCGGGCCACGCGGGTCCGCCGGGCCACGCGGGTCCGCCGGAGAACGCGGGTCCGCCGAAGAACGCGGGTCCGCCAGGCCACGCGGGTTCGCCGGAGAACGCGGCTTCGGAGTGCGCCGCGCCCGGCGCTGCGGCAGGTGCGGCCGGCTCATGCGATGTCCCGCGGAGACCCGGCGCGTGCCGATCGCCTGCTCGTCACCGTGGCCGATCGGGGGCGGTGACGGGATGCGGGGCTGCGCCGGCGGTGGCGTCGGGGACGGTTCGGGCAGGGGCTGGACGTCGGGGTGCACGGCCTCGCGCGGTGCACCCGGCGGCACCCGGCGGACCAGCGGTGGATCCGGTTCCGGGTCTCCGGCCGCCCGTCGCCACTCGCGGCCGGTCGCCGGGGTCGAGACGGGTGACGCATGCGACGTTTCCTCCGGTATACGAGGGGAAGCGGGGGGGTCGTCGGGCGGTCCTGCCTGGGCGGATGGCGACGGTGGTGGCCGTGAGGGCCGTTTCGACCCCGTGCCTCCCTCGCGCGCCACCCGCCGGGCCTCGCGCTCGAGGCGCGCCCGTTCGCGCTCCTCGGGCGAACGGTCAGGCATGACGGGCCAGCCAGTCCTCGAGCAGGACGGCCGCGGCGCGCGAGTCCTCCGACGTGCGGGCCCCTCCCGCGCGCGCGGCGATCGTCGTCGTGAAGCGCTCGTCGAACATCTCGACCGGCACGCCGCTCAGCGCAGCCCTCAGCGCGTCTGCGAACGCGCGAGCCTCGCGCGTCTGGTCGGAGTCCGTGCCGTTGAGCGACACGGGCAGCCCGACGACCACGCATCGCACATCGCGGGCGCGGGCCAGCTCGGCCAGGCGCGCCAGGCCCCGCTTGGAGCGCGGCTGCTCGACGGCCTCGATCGGCGTGGCCAGCGTGCCGGTCGGGTCGCTGATCGCGCAGCCGCACCGGGCGGACCCGTAGTCGAGCGCGAGCACCCTCATGAGGCTAGGCAAGCGCGGCTTCGATCGCAGATCGCGCCGCCGCCAGCGCTTCGGGCAGCTTGTCGGGGTCACGCCCACCCGCCTGCGCCATGGTGTCGCGGCCGCCTCCGCCCCCGCCGACGACGGCGGCGGCGACCTTGACGAGGTTGTCCGCCCTGACACCGCGCGCGACGAGCGCCGGCGCCACGGCCGCCACCAGGTGGACCTTGCCGTCGTTGACCGTGCTCAGCAGAACCGCCGCGTCGCCCAGCTTGCCCTTCATGCGATCGGCCAGCTCGAGCAACCCCTTCGCGTCCATGCCGTCAACCGATTCTGTGAGCACCAGGGCGCCGTCGCGCACGGCCGCCTTCTCGAGGAGCGCCTCGACGTCGACCTCCGGCCCGGAGGGCGCCTTCTTCGCTTCGGCCCTGGCCCGATCCCGCAACTCGGCGACCGCCAGTGCGACCTCCTCGGGCCGTTTGCGCAGCGTGACGGCGGCGTCGCGGAGCACGCCGTCGTGGCGGCGCAGCAGCGCAACCGCCTCGACGCCCGTCACCGCCTCGATCCGTCGCACGTTCGCCGCGCTCGAGGCCTCCGCGGTGAGCCGGAAGACGCCGATCTCGGCGGTCGAGCGCACGTGCGTGCCGCCGCACAGCTCGCGGGAGTGCGACCCGTCGCCGATCTCGACCATCCGCACCACGTCGCCGTACTTCTCGCCGAACAGCGCCATCGCGCCCAGCGATCGGGCTTCGTCGAGCGTCGTGGTGATGGGCCGGACCGGGTCGTTGCGCAGGATCCACTCGTTGACCCGGTCCTCGACCCGCGCGACCTCCTCGCCGGCCAGGGCACCGCCGTGGGTGAAGTCGAAGCGCAGCTTGTCGGGCCCGACGTAGGAACCCGCCTGGCGCACGTGGGTGCCGAGGACCTCGCGCAGCGCCGCGTGCAGGAGGTGCGTCGCCGTGTGGTTGGCCTGGGTGGCGGTTCGTGCGGGGCGATCGACGCGGGCGACCACGCGTTCTCCCGGCGACGGCGGCGTGCCCTCGGCCAGCACGAGCTGGTCGGCGCCCACGCGGCGCACGTCGAGGACCTCGAGCCGGCAGTCCCCGTCCGAGCAGGCGATCTCGCCGGAGTCCGACACCTGGCCGCCACCCGTCGCATAGAACGGCGACTCCGCCAACTTGAGCGCGAAGGCCCCGTCGCCGGACGCGTCGACGGCGACGACGGTGGTGCTCTGCTCGAGCCTCTCATAGCCCACGAACTCGCTCGGCGGGCCCTCGAGCGCCCGCAGGACCCCACCCCCGGCGACGTCCCGGGCGACCGCGCGACCGCGCGAGCGCTGGCGGCCCATCTGCGCCTCGAACCCCGCCTCGTCGACCCCCAGCCCATGCTCGGCGGCGATCTCCCGCGTCAGGTCGATGGGAAAGCCGAACGTGTCGTGCAGGCGGAAGGCCTCGTCGGCGCCGATGCCCTCCAGGCCGCTCTCCCGCGCGCGCTCGATGACCTCCTCGAGGATCTTCAGGCCCTGCTCGAGCGTGCGGCCGAAGCCGGACTCCTCGGCCTGCACCCAGCGCCCGACCGCCTCCCGCTCGCGGTGGAGCTCGGGGTAGGCCGCTCCCATGAGCTCGATGACGAGATCGGCGAACCGTCCCAGGAACCCCGGATCCATCCCGGCCGTCCGGCCCTGCTGGATGGCTCGGCGCATGATCCGCCGCAGCGCGTAGCCGCGCTCCTCGTTGGAGGGCACGACGCCGTCGGCGATCAGGAACGTCAGCGCGCGGGAATGGTCGGCCAGGATGCGCAGCGCCCGGTCGTCGGGCTCGCCGGCCGCCAGCTCGCGGCCGAGCGCCACCAGCGGCGCGAACTGGTCGGTCTCGAACACCGTCGCGACGTCCTGCTTGAGGATCGCCATGCGGTTGAGGCCCAGCCCCGTGTCGATGTTCTGGGCGGGCAGCGGGGTCAGCGTCCCGAGCGGGTCCTGGTTGAACTGCATGAAGACGAGGTTCCAGTACTCCAGGAAGCGCTCGTTCTCGCCACCGGGAAGATCGTCCGCGGCGCCCCACGCCAGCCCGCGGTCGTAGTAGAGCTCGCTGCACGGTCCACAGGGACCGGTGGGCCCGGCCTGCCAGAAGTTCTCCGACCGCGGGCACCGCACGATCCGCTCGCACGGGACGCCCACGGACTCCCACGCGGCGATCGCCTCGTCGTCGGGACCCAGGCCGAGCTCGTCGTCGCCCTCGAAGACGGTGATCCAGATGCGGCCGGGATCCAGGCCGAAGCCCTCCTGCGACAGCTCCCATGCCCGCTCGACCGCCCCCTGCTTGAAGTAGTCGCCCAGGGAGAAGTTGCCGAGCATCTCGAAGAACGTCAGGTGTCGCGTCGTGTTGCCGACGTTCTCGATGTCGACGGTGCGGATGACCTTCTGGCAGTCGGTCAGGAGATGGTGTGGCGGCTGCTCGAGCCCCAGGAAGTAGGACTTGAGCGGCTGCATCCCCGCGACGATGAACAGCGTCGAGGGATCGAACGTGGTCGGCACCAGCGAGGCCGAGGGCAGGCGCAGGTGATCGCGGGCGGAGTAGTACTCCAGGAAGGTCTCGCGGATCTCGTCGGAGGTCATGAGGTCAGGCGATTGTCGCGCATCCGACCACCACGTCCCCGCACAGGAGCACGGCGGCCTGGCCGGGAGCGGCCCCCTGCGTGGGCCGGGCGAGCCGCGCCACGTCTCCCTCCAGACGGCACGGGAGCGCCGCTCCGTGGGAGCGCAGCCGCACGGCGTCGACCGCTTCGGGCGCGCGGTGCAACCGCATGTCGGTGAGCTCGACGGCGGAGGTGGCCAGCTCCTCACGGGGACCGACGACGACCGTGTTGGCCTCGGCGTCGGTCCGCAGCACATAGAGCGGCTCGCCCGCTCCGCCCACGCCCAGCCCCCGCCGCTGCCCGACGGTGAACCCGTGCTGTCCACGATGGCGGCCCACCCGGTTGCCGCGGCGATCGAGCATGTCCCCCGGCCGGTTTCCGAGGCCGCCGTGGCGCGCCAGAAACGCGGCACGACCCGTGCCGGCCAGAAAGCAGAGGTCCTGCGAGTCGGGCTTGGACGCCACCGGCAGGCCCGCGTCGGCGGCCAGCGCGCGAACCTCGGGCTTGGTGAGCCCGCCCAGCGGAAAACGCAGCCGGGCGATGGTCTGCGGATCGAGCGCCGCGAGCATGTAGGCCTGGTCCTTGGCCGGATCGGCGGCGCTGCGCAGCAGCCCCGCCTCCGTGACGCGGGCGTAGTGGCCCGTCGCCAGCGTGGGCGCGCCGAGACGCTGCGCGAGGTCGAGCATCGCATCGAGACGGACGTGGCCGTTGCAGCGCACGCACGGATTGGGCGTGAGGCCTGCGGCATGATCGGCCAGCCACGGATCGACCACGCCGGCGCGGAACTCCTTGCGCAGATCCAGCGTGAGGTGCGGCAGGCCCATCCGCTGGGCGAGCGCGCGGGCGCCACGGACGGCAGAGGCCGAGCAGCAGGACTTCTCGCCGTCGTTTTCGGGGTCGCGCCAGAGCTCGAGCGTGACCGCCACGACCTCGCCACCGTCGCGCGCGCACAGCAGCGCCGCCACCGCGCTGTCGACGCCGCCGCTCATCGCGACGAGCACGCGGCCGGGCACCGGCGAGGACGTGGCGCCCGACCAGGCCGCCCCCCCCAGCGCTCGGTGCAGCGCATCGGCCGCCAGCTCGGCGGCGTGGAACTTGCCGACGCTCAACCCCCCGAGCTCCGAGGCGATCTGCGCCGCGCCGACCCGCGCAGCGTCGAGCAGCGGGCGCCCACGGGTGAGGGCGACGGCCGCGCTGCCGGCGGCAATCACCGCTCCACAGCCCGAAGCATCGAACCCGGCGTCGGCGACGACGCCTCCGGACACCGCGATTCGCAGCGTGACGAGGTCGCCGCACGCCGATCCACCCGCGGCACCCAGGGCAGCGCCCACGGGAGCGTGCTCGCGGGCCAACGGGTGCATCAGGTGCTCCTCGAAGCGCTCGTCGGACACGCGTCGAGTCTAGGAATCGTTCAGCCGGGACCACGAGCTGCTCGGACGAGCGGCGACCGACCCGTGCGAGCTTGCGGCGTGCCGGGCCGCTAGCGTCCGGCCCAGTCGAGCGCCTGCACGACCTGGGCACGGTCGGGCAAGCCCACGATCCGGCGGGCATTGTGCTCCGTGCCGATGACGAGGATCGTCGGCAGCGACTCGATCTGGATGCCTCCGGTCAGCTCGCGGTAGCGGGCGAGATGATCGATGGAGGTGACGACGGTGCGGACGCCACGCCGGTGCACCGACCTCACCACCCGGCGGGCGACGGCGTCGTCTGCGCCCTTGCCCGCGAAGAGCAGGACCGTGGGGTGTGCCCGAGCGCTCGCGACGGGCACCGGCGTCCTCTTCGCGGTGGTCGCGGCCACCACGGCCGGAGAGGCGGCGGGAGTGGCCGCGGATGCGCCTGCCTTGGTGGGCGAGCCCGATGAGGAGGCCTGCGCCGCGGCCTGCTGCGTACGGGCGTCGGATGCCACGCTGGCCGACGCGGCACCGTGGGCCCTCTTGATCGCGTGGCCCAGGCCCGCCGCTCCCGGGGCGGTCACGGCCGGCGAAGCCGCCGCGGTGTCGTTGCTCTGTTCCTGAGCCCGCGGACGCAGCACGGTCATCCACACGGCGGCGAACCCGACGGCGGCGACGAGGGCGATCAGCAGCGGGCGCGAGATCTGGGGCATCGCCTTCCCATCGGCACATCCGCCTCCCGACCTTGAGCCCGAGGCCGTCAGGCCAGGCGAACGCCCAGCTCGCGCAGCTGGCGTCCGTCGACGGGTGCGGGCGCACCCGTCAGCGGATCCGATCCCGAGGCGGTCTTGGGAAACGCGATGACGTCGCGGATCGAGTCGCGGCCCGCGATGATGGCCACGATGCGGTCGATGCCCATGGCGATCCCCCCGTGAGGAGGCGCGCCGAACCGCAACGCATCGAGCAGGAAGCCGAAGCGCCCCTGCGCCTCCTCCTCGGACATCCCCAGGAGCCTGAAGACCTCCTGCTGGACCTCGGACGTGTGGATGCGGATCGAGCCGCCGCCGATCTCGACGCCGTCGAGCGCGAGGTCGTAGTTGCGCGACAGCATCGCCCCGGGGTCCGCGAAGGATCCCGAGGGTGCCGTGAACGGATGGTGGACCGCCACCCAGCGCTCGTGGCCGGGTTCCGACTCGTCGCGCTCGAACATCGGGAAGTCGACGACCCACACCAGATCGTGGCGATCCGTCGGTACGAGGCCGAAGCACTCGGCGAGCTCCGCCCGCAACGCCCCCAGCGCCACCGGGGCGACGGCGGGCGTGTCGGCCACGAACAGCAGGAGGTCGCCGTCGGCGGCCCGCAGCTCCGCATTGACGCTCGCGATCTGCCCGGCGCTGAAGAACTTCGCGAGGTTGCCCGCCCACCCACCGTCGCCGACGTAGATGGGCGCGACCGCCCGGGCGCCATGGCGCCGGACGACCTCGTTGAGGCCGTCGAGCTCCGAGCGGCTCATCTCGCGCGGCCCCGCGTTCAGCGCGCGGATCACGCCGCCGCCGCCGAGCACGCTCTCGAAGACCTTGAACTCGCTACCGGCGAGCAGCGGCCCCACCTCATGAAGCTCCAGGCCGTAGCGCGTGTCGGGCTTGTCGGTCCCGAAGCGCAGCATCGCCTCCGCGTGCGACATCCTCGGCCACGGCACCGGCGGGACGGGGAACGCGGCGGCCTCGAACACCGCGGCCATCGCGGCCTCGGTCGTCGCGATCACGTCCTCCTCGTCGACGAAGGCCATCTCGATGTCGAGCTGGGTGAACTCGGGCTGGCGGAAGCCGCGCAGGTCCTCGTCGCGAAAGCAGCGGGCGATCTGGAAGTAGCGCTCGTAGCCGCCGATCATCAGCAGCTGCTTGAACAGCTGGGGCGACTGCGGCAGCGCGTACCACGCCCCGGGCTGCATCCGGCTGGGAACGAGGAAGTCGCGCGCGCCCTCCGGCGTGGAGCGCGTCAGTATCGGCGTCTCGATCTCCAGGAAGTCGCGCTTGTCGAGAACGTCGCGCATCACCTTGATGACCCGGTGGCGCAGCGCCATCACGTCCTGCATCGCCTGCCGCCGCAGATCGAGCGCCCGGTGCCTGAGGCGCAGCGTCTCGTCGACCTCGATGCTGTCGTCGTCGAGCGGGAAGGGCGGCGTCTCGGACTCGGCGAGCGCGACGATCTCCGCGACGCGCAGCTCGATCTCCCCCGTCGCGATGTTGGGATTGACGTTGGCGGGCTCGCGGGCGACGAGCTCGCCCCGCGCCGTGAGCACGTGCTCGGGGCGCAGCCGCTCCGCCACGTCGAAGCCCTCGCCGGGGTGGATGACGAGCTGCAGGAGCCCGCTGCGGTCGCGCAGGTCGATGAAGATCAGCCCTCCGTGGTCGCGGCGCCGGTGAACCCAGCCGGCGACGCGGGCCTCGCGGCCCACGTCGACGGCCCGCACATCGCCCGCCCAGGCGTCGCGGTAGCCGTTGGCGCGCGGCTCCTGCATCACAGCGATCCGGCGCCGAGGTTGCGCAGCACGGCGGCGACCAGGCCGTCGGCCTCCGCCTCCATCGGGACCTCCTCGCGGGTCTCGGTGTCCTGCAGCACGGAGCCATCCTCGCGAAGCACCGCCACGAAGCGGGCCCCGGTGCGCGACGCCTGCTTGAGTTGGCCCTTGATCGAGCGGCCCGCGAGCTCCATCTGCGCGGCGCGCCCGGCGCGCCGCGCGCGGGTGACCACCGTGAACGCGTCGCGCCGGCGCGGCTCCTCGTAGGCGACGAAGAGGTCCACGGGCGCCTCGGCGACCGGCACGCCGCCTGCGGCCAGGAGGATCCGCTCGACACCCGCGGCCCACCCCACTCCGGGCGTGGGAGGACCACCGATCAGCTCCATGAGCCCGTCGTAGCGGCCGCCGCCCCCCACCCCGCTCTGGGCGCCGAGCGCGTCGGACGTCAGCTCGAACACCGTGCGGGTGTAGTAGTCCAGGCCGCGCACGAGCGTGGGATCGATCTCGTAGGCCACGTCGGCGGCGTCGAGCAGCGCGAGCACGGCGGCGAAGTGCGCACGGTCATCGTTGTTCAGGCGGTCGACGAGCAGCGGTGCGGTGCTCATCACCCCTCGTGTTCCGGGGTGGTCGGAGTCGAACGCGCGCAGCGGGTTGAGCTCGATCCGCCCGCGCACCTCCTCCGACAGGGACTCCCCGTGGGCGCGCAGGTGGGCCTGCAGCTCGGTGCGGTAAGTGGCCCGCGTCTCGGGCGTGCCGAGGCTGGCGATGCGCAGCCGCACGCCGCGGGTCCCGAGCTCCTGCAACAGCGTCGCCAGCAGCACCACGACCTCGGCGTCGACGGCCGGGTCGTCGGACCCGATGGCCTCGACGCCGACCTGCCAGAACTGGCGATAGCGACCCGCCTGGGGCTTCTCGTAGCGGAAGAAGCTCGACAGGTACCAGAGGCGCACGGGCTGGGGCAGCTTGTGCATGCCGTGCTCGAGGTACGCGCGGGCCACGGGCGCGGTGCCCTCGGGGCGCAGCGTGATCGAGCGCCCGCCACCGTCGTCGAAGGTGTACATCTCCTTCTGGACGACGTCGGTGGACTCGCCGACGCCGCGGGCGAAGAGCGCGGTGTCCTCGAAGGTGGGAGTCTCGACGCGCCGGTAGCCGGCCGGCTCGAAGAGCCGGCGCGCCGCGTCCTCGACGACGTGAAAGCCCGCCGCCGTCTCGGGCAGGACGTCCTGCGTCCCGCGTGGCGCCTGGATGCGCTCGCTCACCGGGCGAGCTCGGCGAGAAACGGGTTGCTCGCCCGCTCGCGCCCCAGCGTGGTGATGCCCATGTGGCCCGGATAGATGGTGGTCTCGTCGGGATGGCCGTCGAGCAGCGACTGGATCGAGCGCCCGAGCGTCGGCCAATCGCCGCCGGGAAGGTCCGTGCGTCCCACGCTGCCCTCGAACAGCACGTCACCCGAGAACAGCGCCTGCTCGTCGGCGATCGAATACGTCACGTGGCCGGGGCTGTGACCCGGCGTAAAGATCACCTCGATCGTCAGACCGGCGAGCTCCAGCCGCTCGCCGCCCTCGACGGTGTGCTCCGGATCCCATGACTCGTAGGGGCCGAAGCCGGGCCACGGCACGAAGGCCATGATGTCCTGCAGCACCGGCACCTCGAGCTTGGGGCAGTAGACGGGCGCGCCCGTCGCCCGGGCCACCGGCGCGACCGCTCCGACGTGGTCGAAGTGAGTGTGGGTGAGCAGGATGGCGTCGAGGGTCACGCCCAGGGCGTCGACGGCGCCGAGCAGCTTGCCGGCCTCCTCCCCCGGGTCGACGATCACGGCGTGATCGGCCTCCTCGCGGCGGAAGACGAAGCAGTTCTCCTGCATCGGCCCGACGGTGAACATCTGGACGTCCACGAGCTCAGCCGCCCCGCGCCCTCTTGGCCAGCTTGCGCCGGTAGACGAACTGATCCGTGTAGTAGCCCAGAGGGACGTAGAAGACCATCACGAAGGCGCCGAGCCCGAGCGCGGGCCCGATCTTCTGGTGGAACAGCAGGACCACGAGGACCACGAACAGCACCGCCGAGATCGCGGCTCGGTTGAGCGCGGCTCGCCACGTCGGCGGGCGCAGGGACCGCTCCTCGCGACGGGTGCGCGCCTCGTCACGAACGCTCTGCTTTCGCTCGCCGGCGGTCGGCTTGCGGCCCGTGCGGCCGCGTGTCTCGACGACACCGGCCGCGTTGCCCCGGTGCTTCGTGCGCCGCTTCTTCCTGGTCTGCGCCATCGCCTCAGGATCCTAGGGCGTCCTCGATGGTCTGCCGGTGCCGGATCTCGACGTTCGCCGGCCAGCCTGCGAAGGCCTCCGCCGGGGCCAGGCCGACCAGTTCTGTGGCGCTCACCCGAGTCCGGGAAGACACCTCCTCGAGCAGCCTTGGCAGCGGTGTCGCGCGGTGGTCCTCGATGTTGACCGACACCTGCGCGACGGCCGCGGTCTCGAGCCACAGGCCGAGCGCCCGGACGCCCTCCAGCCGACGGACCTCGGCGGCGATGTCGCGCGCCAGCTCCTCGTCGCCCTCGATCTCGAAGTTGAATGCGACGAGCGGCGGACGGGCCGCCACGAGCACCGCGCCCCTGCGTGGATCGGGCTCACGGGGCCCGAAGTCCGGCAGGATCGTGCGCAGCGCCTTCAGCCCGCCGCGGCGCAGATCGGCGCGCGTGCGCCCGTCCGCGAGGATCCCGTAGAGGTAGACCGGAAGCCCGGCCTCTTCCCCCAGCCGCGCGGCGGTCAGCAGCGCCTCGGCGCACGCCGCGCCACGGTGCTCGTCCTTCGTGTAGACGATCGGCGCCACGTCGAGCGCGCCCACATGGGGATGGACGCCTCGAGGCGTCGTCAGGTCTATCCATCCGGCCGCCTCCTTGGCTCCTTGGACCAGCGCCTCCGCCAGGCGCCCCGGGCCACCCGCCAGCCAGAACACCGACCGGTGATGATCGGGGTCTGAATGCGTGTCGAGCAGCCTGACGCCCTCGGCGGCCGCGAGCGCCTG